>JBBIJB010000045.1:11732-19265 GCA_037446215.1 Armatimonadota bacterium | reverse complement strand
TGCGCAGCGACCACGAGCTGGCCGCGGTCATCGCCCACGAGGTGGCGCACGCGGCCAGGGGACACGGGCTCGAGATGTCACGGAGGGCGACCACGGCCGCCTTCGTGTCGATCCTGGTGGCGATCATCACCAGGGACCCAAATCTGGCGCAGGGGGCACAGATCGTTTCCGGAGGGCTGCTCTCAGGGTACACCCGCGACCTTGAGCGCGACGCCGACATGGCGTCGGTCGAGTACATGGTCCGCACCCCGTACAGCCCCGTCGCGGTTCTGACGGTGCTGGAGCGGGTTCTGCGTATGGAGCAGCTCACGCCCAGGAGGGACCTGGGCGCGTTCGCCAACCACCCGGCGACGAGCGAGCGCGTGCAGTACGTCGAGGCCGAGCTGCGCCGCCGTCGCATAGCGATTGCCCGCCGCGCTCCCGCCAACTACCTCGCACTGGAGGTGAGGGAGGACAGCGAGGGGGGCGTACCCTACGCCGAGATCCTCGTCAACGGGACGCTCATGGTCCGGCTCTCCGATGTGAACCGGTTAAGGGACGCGGCCGAGGTGCTCGATCGGCTCTTCGATGCCGACCTAGAGCCCTTCGAGGTCATCGCGCGCGAGACCTCGGGAGGGTGGGGGGTGTTCGCGCGGGGCCTGCCGGTCATCCGGTTCGTCCCGGGCGATCTCGCCAGCGGAGACGGCACGGTTCGCGAGATGGCCACCTCGCTCGCGGGTCGCCTGAGGGTCGTCATCGAGGACGACATCCGCAAGCGGCGGTTTCGAGGATAGCCCACTTTATCCCAGCAGAGGTTGACCAGCCCTCCCTGTAGTGATAACTTGCTGTACGTCAAGCAAATTCATGGGATGGACAATATGACGACAGGAGCAAAGAGAGCGCACACGAAGAGGACGCGGAACCCCCAGGCGTCGCGGACGGCGATCCTCGACGCCGCGGAGGCCCTGTTCGCGGGGAAGGGGTATCGGGGTACCGCCGTGCGGGAGATCGGCGAGGCAGCGGGCGTCTCGCGGGGGACTCCGGGCTACTTCTTCGGATCGAAGGAGCGCCTCTACCGCGCGGTGCTGGAACGGGCCTCCAACGCGGCCCGCGCGGTCCTGTCAGGGGCTCTCGAAGCCGCCGCCGCGAAGGGCGGCGGGCCGGAGGCGCTCCTGCGGGAGGGTGTCGGCGCGATCCTCGAGTTCCTCTCGGCACGGCCCCGCTACGTCCGCCTCGTCGAGTGGGAGAGCCTCGGCGGGGGGCGATTCCTGGGCAGCAGCCCCGCCCACCTGGCGGGGATGAGCGAGGCCCTATCGGTAGTCGGCGCCGAGGTTGGGCGGCTGTCGCTCCGACGCGTCGACCCGCAGCACCTCCTGGTCAGCCTGATGGGCCTGTGCTGGTTCCCGTTCGCACACGCCGACACGCTGATGGCCGGAGTGGGTCTCGACCCGCGCGCGCCCGGGTTCGTCGAGGCGCACAAGGAGCACATCGCCGATCTGGTCCTGCGCGGGCTGCTGGCCCTTGCGGAATCCGGACCATAGGAGTAGCGTTTGTATCTGTTGTGCGGCGACCCGCCACCCGTGCGTGAAACCCGAAGGAAGAGGAGAACATCTCTATGCGTCGGTTCTTGATAGTGGTCGTCCTGATCGTCGCGGCAGGCGCCGCAACGGCGGTCGTGATCGGCAGGAACAGGGCCAAGCCGGAGGAGGCCGCCCCGGTCCTCGTGCCCGTCGAGGTGGCGGTCGCCGAGGTGGGCGAGATCTCCAGGGCCGTCGAGGTGAGCGGCACGGTCAGCTCGGAGAGGACCGCGGAGGTCGTCGCGAAGATCAGCGGCCGGGTGGCGCGTGTTCTCGTGGCGGACGGCGCGCGCGTGGGCGCCGGGCAGGCGCTCGTCGAGCTCGAGTCCGCCGACCAGCGACTGGAGCTGGCACAGGCCGAGGCCGCGGCCTCGGCGGCGGAGGCACGCCTGGCCCTAGTTGAGCGCGGTGCGCGGCCCCAGGAGCGCCAGGTAGTCGAGAACGCCGTCGCGCAGGCCCAGGCCCAGGTCAAGGCGGCGGAGACCCAGGTAGCGCTGGCCCAGGCAACGGTCCGAACCGCCGAGGACAACCTGCGCCGCCACGAGCAGCTCCTGCGGGAGGGAGCGATCGCCCAGGCCCAGGTGGACCAGGCACGGCTGCAGGTCGATCAGGCCCGGGCGCAGCTGCGGGCGGCCCAGGCCCAGGTGGAGATCGCAAGGACCGCGGTCGACTCCGCGGGGCAGCAGCTCGAGATCGTCCAGGCCGGCGCCAGGGACGAGGAGGTGCGCGCGGCCCGGGCCCAGCTCGAACAGGCGAGGGCGGCGGTCTCGATGGTCCGCCGGCGCCTCGCCAACACCGTCATCAGGGCGCCTTTCGCGGGCCGCGTAGTCGGGCTTGGGGTCTCGGTCGGCGACTACGTGGTCTCCGGGGATTTCGCGGGCCGCTCCGGCTACGTCGCCCAGGTCTACGACGACCGGGCGATGGAGGTGGAGGTGAAGGTTGGGGAGCGCGACATCGGCCTGATCCGAAAGGGACAGCCTATCCTGCTCCATCTCGAGGGTGGGTCGGGAGATCCGGTAGAGGCCACCGTCCATCTGATCACGCCGGCCGCCGATCCTGCCAGCCGAGCGGTGACGGTCAAGCTGAGGCTTGGATCGATCACCCCGGGAACGGTGCCGGGCATCTTCGCGCGCGGCGAGATAGTGATCGAGAGGCGGGTCGGCGTGCTGCTCGTGCCGAGGGCGGCCGTCCTGGACGGCGACTCCCCGGCGATACGCGTCGTTACGGGCGACACCGTGCAGGTGCGCCCGGTGATGGTCGGGCTGTCCAGGGGCGACCGCGTCGAGATCCGCTCCGGCCTCGTCGCAGGTGAGCAGTTCGTCGTGCTGGGCCCGGAGAGGTTCGAGCCCGGCACCCGCGTGAAGGTGGTGAACCGCTAGTGTCGCTCTCAGCGATCTCGGTCAGGCGCCCGGTCCTGGTGCTGATGATGGTCAGCGCCCTGATGGTGCTGGGCCTGGTCTCCTACGTCCGTCTGCCGGTCGAGCTCATACCCAACATCCAGTTCCCCTACGTGGTCGTCACCCTGGTCTACCCCGGCGCGGGGCCGGAGGAGGTCGAGCTCCTGATCGCCAAGCCGGTCGAGGAGCGGGTCTCCAGCCTCCAGAACGTGCGCGAGGTTCGCACGGTGGCGAGCGAGGGCTCCGCGGTCATCGGCATCATGTTCGAGTTGGGAACCGACATAGACGGCGCCGGCTCCGACGTGCGTCAGCGGGTGGAGATCGCGAGGGCCCGCCTTCCAAGGGACGTCCAGCAGCCGCTGATACAGAAGCTGGACGTCACCGCGATGCCGGTCATGAACATTGGGGTCGCAGGGCAGCAGTCCCGGCGCGAGCTGCGCCGCCTGACCGACGACATCGTGAAGCCCGCGATCGAGCGGGTGGAGGGCGTCGCCGCCGTCAACGTCTCCGGCGGTCGTGTGCGGGAGATACGGGTCGAGGCCGATCAGGAGCGCCTGAGGGCCTACGGGCTGTCGCTAGGGGCCATCGAGGATACGCTGCGCGCCGAGAACCTGAGCGTCCCCGGCGGCAAGCTGACGCAGGGCTCGAGCGAGTATCTCGTCAGGCTGGCCGGTCAGCTGACCTCGCTGGAGGAGATCGAGTCCCTCCGTGTGATGCGCCGCGACGGGACGACGGTGCGGCTGGGCGATGTCGCCAGGGTCAGGGACGCCGAGAAGGACCCCACGCAGTTCACCCGTCTCAACGGAGAGGACAGCATAGGGATCAACGTGCAGAAGCAGGCGGGGGCGAATACCGTCAAGGTGGTCGAGGGCGTAAAGAGAGCCCTGAAGGACCTAGCCCGCACCCTGCCGCCCGACGTCAATTTCGTGGTCTCCCAGGACCAGTCGGTCTACATCCGGTCGTCGCTGTCCGACGTCCAGGGCAACCTGATACTGGGCGCCATCCTCGTCGTGCTGATCGTCTTCCTGTTCCTGCACAACCTGCGCAGCACGCTGATCATCGCGCTGTCGATGCCCACGGCGATCGTGGCCACCTACATGCCGATGTACTTCGCCGGCTTCAGCCTGAACATGATGTCGCTGCTGGGCCTCGCGGTCTCGATCGGCGTCTTGGTGGACAACGCCGTCGTGGTCAACGAGAACATAAGCCGCCACCTCGACATCGACCCCACCCCCCAGGACGCGGCGCGCGAGGGCGCGAGCGAGATCGAGCTCGCGGTCATGGCCAGCGCGCTGACGAACGTGGCGGTGTTCGTCCCCATCGCGTTCACGAGCGGGATCGTCGGGCAGTTCTTCCGGCAGTTCGGGCTGACCGTGGTCTTCGCCAACCTGCTCTCGGTCTTCATCGCCTTCACCCTGACCCCGATGCTTTCCGCCCGCTGGTTGCGGCGCAAGGGGGAGAACGCCGGCAGGCGGATCGGCTTCCTCGAGAAGAGATGGGACGCCGCCTACGGAGCGATCGTCACCACCTACCGGGGGGGGCTTGCATGGTGCCTTCACCACCGGCCTGCCGTGATCGGGATCGCGGCGCTGGCATTCGTCGCCAGCTTGGTGCTGCTGGCGTCCCCGATCGTCGGCAAGGAGTTCATGCCTGCCTCGGACACGGGCGAGTTCGGTGTGCGGATCGAGATGCCCATGGGAAGCTCGCTGGCGCTGGCCGACGGCGCCGCCCGCAGGGTGGAGGAGGCGATCCGACAGACCCCTGAGGTGGCGAACTACCTCACGCAGGTAGGGGCTTCCTCGATCGGCTTCGGCTTCGCCACGCCGGGATCACAGATCGCCGAGATATACGTGAGCCTGATCGACAAGGCGAAGAGGAAGAGGTCGGTCGATCAGGTGATGGCGGACCTACGCACCCGGACCGCCGACATCCCTGCCGCTAAGGTGAAGATCTCCGCCTCCACGATGGAGGGAGGGGGCCAGGCCCCGGTCCAGATAGAGGTCTCCGGCGCGGACAAGAAGCGGCTCGAGGAGATCGCGGGCAGGGTCGAGGAGATCGTTCGCGGGGTGGACGGCGTCATAAACGTGGACAGCACCATCGTGCAGGGCACCGCCGAGGTGCAGGTGGTTCTCGATAGGGAGCGCGCCGCGCGGTTCGGGCTTAACTCGGCGGTCGTGGGAGCGGCCCTGCGCACCACCTTCGAGGGCAGCGCGGTGACTCGCTACCGGGTCGACGGCGAGGAGTTCGACATCACCGTCCGCGGCAGGCTCGAGGACCGGAACTCCGTGGACCGGATCGGCGAGATAGCCGTCGGCACGGCGCGCGACGGAACGCCGATAAGGCTGCGCGACATCGCGACGCTCGAGGAGGCAAGGGGACCGGCGTCGGTCCAGCGGAAGAACAGGACGCCCTTTGCCCTGATCTCGGCGGACCTCGTTGGGCGCCCCCTCGGCGCGGTCATCGGCGAGGTCCAGAAGAAGACCGACGCCTTCGACCTCCCGCAGGGGTTCGCCATATCGTTCGCCGGCCAGGCCCAGATGCAGGCCGAGTCGTTCCGAGACATGCTGATCTCGCTGGGGCTCGCGATCGTGTTCGTCTACATGGTGATGGCGTCACAGTTCGAGTCGCTGGTACACCCGCTGACCATCATGTTCACGCTGCCGCTCGCCGCGGTGGGCGTCTTCCCGCTGCTTGCGATCACGCGGATCAACGTCAGCATACTATCGCTGCTCGGCATCATCATGCTGACAGGGATCATCGTCAACAACGCCATCGTCTTCGTGACCTATGCCAACCAGCTACGCGCGCGCGGCCTCGCACGATACGACGCCCTGCTCGAGGCCGGGACGACGCGGCTTCGCCCGATCCTGATGACCTCCCTCACCACGATCCTCGGCGGCCTTCCGGTCGCCCTCGGCCTGGGGGCGAGCGCGGCCGAGTGGAGGCGGCCGCTCGGCGTGGCGGTGCTGGGAGGCCTTACGACCTCGACCTTCCTGACGCTGCTCGTCATCCCGGTGGTCTACACCATCTTCGACGACCTGGTCGCCCGCCTCTTCGGCGGAGCTCCGGAGGCGGCAGGGGACGGCGAGGAGTCCGGGAGTTAGAGCGGGCGGGGTCGCCGTGTGCGGCCCCGAGGTTGATGCTATAATGTGGTCCGGCGCGCGCCCGTAGCTCAGTGGATAGAGCGGCGGCCTCCGGAGCCGTAGGTCGGGGGTTCAAGTCCCTCCGGGCGCGCCAGTTCCTCGGTGATTCGCCTCCCGGCACCTACTTCGGCATCCACCCGTATCCTTGAACGTCCAGGTTCGTGAGTCCCAGTTCCTTTGCCCTCGCTACGACCTTGTTGTACTCCTCGCTAGTAGCTCTCCTTGATATCTCGGGGTAGTCGTATGCCTTGTAGAGGGGGGTGTACTGCGCCATGATGTTGACGTAGGTGTCCTTTGGCAGACTCCCCGCTATCCACTCCATCACTTGCCCTGAGCCGGCCGCGTTGTTTGGCATGACCAGATGCCGGATGATCAGCCCCCTCCGTAGGATGCCGTCTGCCGGAGGCCTTGCCACGCCTACCTGGCGGTTCATCTCGACTATCGCCGCCTTCGTTACCTCGGGGTAGTCCTCCGCCCCTGACGAGTACTTCGCCGACATGCGGCTGTCCCAGTACTTGAAGTCGGGCAGGTAGATGTCGACGACTCCGTCGAGGAGCTCGAGTATCTCGAGGCGCTCCCAACCGCTGGTGTTGTACACGACCGGCAGCCGCAGCCCCTCGCCCGAGGCCGTGTCGAGGGCTCTTAGGAGGTGCGCGGAGTAGTGCGTGGGGGTGACTATGTTTATGTTGTGGCAGCCGATCTCCTGAAGCCAGAGCATCATCCGGGCCAGCCTGCCGGTATCCGTCTCAGAGCCCATGCCCTGCTGGCTTATCTCCCAGTTCTGGCAGAACACGCACCGCAGGTTGCAGTGGGTGAAGAAGATCGTCCCTGAGCCGCCCTGCCCAACCAGCGGCCTCTCCTCGCCGAAGTGCGGATGTGATGCCGCGACGACGAGTGTCGCGCCGGGCGCATGACAGAACCCGCTCGCTCCCTTGAGGCGATCGACGCCGCACCTCCTAGGGCAGAGCTGGCACCCCTTCATCACGGCCCAGAGTCTATCCGCCCGCCTCTTCAGCTCGCCCGTCCTGTGGAGCTTGAGATATGCCGGCTCGAAGCCGGAGCTTGCGCCAGGCGCCACCCCGCCCGACCGCTCTGCCTCGCTTTGAGGAGCGCCTCGCCTGCAGGAGGCGAGGAAGAGTGCGGGGAGCCCGGCTTTCAAACAGAGCGCCACGGTGATCCTGAGGGAGTCCCGTCGCGTGATCCTCCTGGCGAGTTGGCCACTCATCACCCACCTCCGCGCAACTGCTGATTGGGCAGTCCGACTACCAGGGTGAAGCTCGTCAGCTTCAGGAGCCCCACCGTGACGCAGGTTCCCACGAGCCCGAGAACGGGCAGCAGCACGAGGGCGCCGACGATTCCCCCAAGCCACCCGCCAAGCAGGTCAGCGGCGTAGAGCAGGCCGGCCGTCCTGGTGACGGCCGCGCCGCTACCCAGGTG
>JBBIJB010000045.1:6585-11722 GCA_037446215.1 Armatimonadota bacterium | reverse complement strand
AGGTGAATTCTGTTGGCGAGCGGGAACTGAGAGCCGACCAGGAGCCCGCCGCCGAGTGCCACTGCCAGGAACAGCAGCGCGAAGAGGGGGAACGCCTCCGGACTACCAAGATACGCGTTCGCGCCCAGGACCACAGGCGGGCACACCACGGCGAAGCCGGCTATCGCGAGCTCGATTCCCGCGAAGAGCCGGAGAGGGTTCCCGATCCGGTCCAGGGCGGTCGCGATCAGCATAGCCCCACCGGCCGCCCCGGCCATGAAAGACGCGACGAGCAGGCCGATCCACGAGAACACATATCCGTTAATCGACTGAAACGCGAAGATCAGCATGAGGCTGAAGATCATCCCGGCGAAGCCCGTCGTGAAGATGGACAGGGCCACGCCCGTGCGGAGGAGTCGCGCGCTCCTCGGTCGGAACAGCAAGCAGAGGGGAATGAGAACGGCGAACGGGAGCGCAACGGCCCTCAGGCTCACCCTCTCGAGCTGCCCGAAGAGCCATCGAAGCGAAGGCGCGAAGAGGGCGTTCCAGTGCGAGACGCTGTAGAAGACACCTATGGGGCTGAAGTCGGAGTTGATCCTCCGGCTACCTTCCCCGATGAATTCGGCGAACCACTCCTGCCATCCCGGGTGCAGCTTCTGCTCGATGTACCACGGGATGGCTACGTCTGTCTTGATCCCTCGCTGGCTTACTCTCTCCAGAGTCAATGCCTTGTCCAGCGCCAGGATCTCCTTGGAACCCGAGAGCAGGAAGAGGTTGACGCCGTCGCCGGGGATTACCCTGATGTGGGGGAAGGCGGCCCTCACGGTATGGAAGATGCTGCTGTTCAGGCTTCTCAACTCCGGACTCGAGTAGGTCAGGGAGCCGGGCAGCCCAAGGACGACGATGCCTCCCTCTTCCATCCTCGCCCTTGCCTCAGTGAGGAACTCCGTCGTGAAGAACCTGTTCGCCTGCAGGTTCGAAGGCTCGGTAATCCCTACCAGGATCAGGTCGTACATCTTCCGCGTCGTCTTGAGCAGCAGGCGGCCGTCGACGTGCTCAACCCGTACCCTGCTGTCGCCGAGCTCGGACTCCGTCAGAGGCGTGGGGAACTTCCTGAACAGCTCTATGAGCAGGGGGTCGAGCTCCGCGTAGTCGATCGCTTCTATGGAAGGATGCTTCAGGGCTTCGTTGATCACGCCGCCCGCCCCTCCACTGAGGATGAGCACTCTCTTTGGCTCGGGATGTGCCAGGAGCGGAAGGTGAACGGACTCCTCAACACGCTGTACGTCTGGGACGGGCGTCATGATCTCCGGCACGCCGTCCTGAAAGAAGACGTACTGGCCTTCGTTCTCTACCACGCAGATGTTCCCATATCGCGAGTTCTCGTAGTGGACGACGTTCTGGTTCCTCCACTGCGCTCTAACCGAGAGGTCGTGCAACCTGTGTGCCTGGCCTGTCAAGACCGCGAAGGCGAGGGTGAGAGCACCCAGGACCGCCAGAGCCGCCCTCCTGCCTGGCCCGGTCCTCGAGGGATGAGCGAGCAGGGCAAGGGTCACCGCGGAGTTCAGCGCGGCTATCCCCGAGGACGCCTGAACCGCATCAAGGTAGGGGATCAGGAGGTAGGTGCAGGCGATTCCTCCGAGCACGGTGCCGACCGTCTCATATGCGTAGACCCTGCTGGCAGAGGACGCATCTCGGCCGGAGAACGCGGAGTAGACCTGACAGCTGAAGGTGAACAGAGCTCCGTGGAATATGCTAACCGGCGCCAGTATCAGGAGGGACGAGAAGAACATCGGCAGGAAGCCGATGTGTTCGCCGACGGAGACACCTATCGCGCCTTTTAGGAGGCGTATGAGAAGAACCGCGGCGAGCAGGGATAGGGAGAAGAGGATAGTGATCAGGGCATAGGGCTCAAGCCTGCCCGGGCACCTCTCGGCCCTTCTGCCTAGAACCGAGGCTCCTACGGCCTCCAGGATGAGCCAGTTGGCCAGAACGATGCCGATGGAGAGCTCGTTGCCGGAGAACACGATCAAGAACTCTCTTAAGAGCAGGATCTCAGCGACCACCCCGCTGAATCCCATGGTCAGCACTGCTACGCGTACGCGTCTACTCATCGGGCCGATCCTCATCGGCTCCCCGTGGGCGTATCTTCAGTCTACGTCGCCGCTGTTCTCGCCTCCTCTTGACAAGCCGGGCGGCAGGTGAGACTCCCCTTCTGACCAATTCAACAGTAGTCAGGTGGCCTGGCGACGGTCCTTGCGCCGGTGCACCCCGAGAGAGAGTGATCAGGTGCCTTTCCGGGCGGGCCAGTTGAGAGCCGGAGCTGCGACTCCTCCCAGCAATGGAGCCCCGTCGCCCGCGTTTTGGAGCCGGCCCGCGGCCGAGGTTCTCCGGGAGCTTGAGTCCTCGCCGGCAGGGCTCTCCGCCGCCGAGGCGGCCCGGCGGCTAGCCCGTCTCGGTGCGGGTGGGGTCAGGCGGCGCGGACGCTCGAGCACCCCGGCGCTGCTTGCGCGGCAGTTCACGACACCGATCGTGCTGATCCTGACGGCGGCCGCGGCCCTTTCGTTTGCGCTCCGTGACCCCACAGATGGGGCGATCATCCTGGCGATCGTTCTCGCAAGCGGACTGCTCGGCTTCTGGCAGGAGCACGGAGCCGCCACAGCGGTCGAGAAGCTGCAGGCCGTGGTCGAGTTGACGGCGTCTGTGATGCGCCAAGGGGAGACCGCGGCGGTCCCGGTGGGAGAGGTGGTTCCGGGCGATATAGTCCTGCTCTCCGCAGGGTCGGCGATTCCTGCCGACTGCCTCCTGCTGGAGTCTCGAGACCTGTTTGTCGACGAGGCGACACTGACTGGAGAGACCTTCCCGGTCGAGAAGCAGGCGGGGGTACTGCCAGCGGGGGCGCCGCTTGCCCGCCGCAGCAACGCCCTCTTCATGGGCACGCACGTGGTCAGCGGCAGCGGCCGGGCGGCGGTCGTGCGCACCGGCCGCGCGACCGAGTTCGGCAAGATCGCCGACCGCCTGCGCCTTCGCCCTCACGAGACCGAGTTCGAGCACGGAGTCCGGCGCTTCGGCTTCTTCCTGATGGAGGTGACGCTGCTCCTCGTCGTCGCGATCTTCGCCGTCAACGTCTACCTCCAGAGGCCCGTGCTCGACTCGTTCCTCTTCTCTCTGGCCCTCGCGGTTGGCCTGACTCCCCATCTGCTGCCCGCGATCATCAGCGTCAACCTGGCCCGGGGGGCCCGCGGCATGGCCGCCAGGAAGGTGATAGTCAAGCGCCTGGCCTCGATCGAGAACTTCGGCAGCATGGATGTGCTCTGCTCCGACAAGACCGGAACGCTGACCCAAGGCATCATGCGGCTGCACTCCGCCATGGGCACGGATGGCCGCGATAGCGAGCAGGTGCTGCTCTATGCCCTCATCAACGCGAGCCTCCAGACGGGTTTCGTCAACCCCATAGACGAGGCGATCCGCGCCCTGCGCACCCTGGACGCGGGCGGTTGGGAGCGCCTGGACGAGGTGCCCTACGACTTCAACCGCAAGCGGCTGAGCGTGCTCGCGCGCGGGGG
Organism: Armatimonadota bacterium; assembly: GCA_037446215.1. Taxonomy (GTDB): domain Bacteria; phylum Sysuimicrobiota; class Sysuimicrobiia; order Sysuimicrobiales; family Humicultoraceae; genus VGFA01. The sequence goes on along the minus strand of JBBIJB010000045.1, from coordinate 8,177 downwards.
CGGGCGGAGCCTGATGGTAACGAAGGGCGCGCTGCTCAGCGTGCTCGGGGTCTGCTCGCAGGCCGAGATCGGCGACGGGCGGGTCGTCCCCATGAACGAGGCCGAGGCAGGTGTCCGGGAGCGCTACGCTGTGCTGAGCTCGAAGGGGTTCCGAACGCTGGGTCTCGCGCTGCGGGAGATGGGCGAGCGAGAATCGGTCCGCAGAGACGACGAGTCCGGGATGACCTTCGTGGGGTTCCTGGTGCTGAACGACCCGCCGAAGCCGGGGATCGCCGAGACGGTCGCGAAGCTGCGGGGGCTGGGCGTTTCGCTCAAGATGATCACGGGCGACAACGCCCTTGTCGCGACAGAGGTCGGTGCGCTGGTGGGCCTGCCCGGGGCGCGGGTGCTATCGGGGGCGGATCTGGGCAGCATGAGCGATGAGGCGCTCATGGTAGCGGCCCGCGACAGCGAGATCTTCGCGGAGATCGAACCAAACCAGAAGGAGCGGATCATTCTCGCCCTGCGCAAGGGAGGCCATGTCGTCGGCTACATGGGCGACGGGATCAACGACGCCCCGGCGCTCCACGCCGCCGATGTCGGCATCTCCGTCCAGGGGGCGGTCGACGTCGCAAAGGGTGCAGCCGACATAGTCCTGCTCGAGCAGGACCTCGCCGTGCTGGAGGACGGCGTGCGCGAAGGGCGGAAGACCTTTGCAAACACGATGAAGTACGTCTTCATGGCCACGAGCGCGAACTTCGGGAACATGTTCAGTATGGCCGGCGCCTCGCTCTTCCTCCCCTTTCTGCCTCTGCTGCCGAAGCAGATCCTGCTCACCAACCTGATGACCGACTCTCCCGAGATGACCATCGCCACCGACCGTGTCGATCGCGACTGGGTGGAGCGAGCCCGCCGCTGGGACGTCGGCTTCATCCGCCGGTTCATGTTGACCTTCGGCCTGCTGAGCTCGGTCTTTGACTACATGACGTTCGGCGTGCTGCTCCTGCTGCTCGGGGCCAGCCCCGCCCAGTTTCGAACAGGATGGTTCGTGGAGTCCGTCGTCTCTGCGACCCTGATAGTCCTTGTCATCCGGACGCGGGGCGGCCTGCTTCGCAGCCGTCCGTCGTGGTCGCTCCTGGCGACGACGCTGCTTGTCGCGGCCGCGGCCGCTGCGCTCCCGTACACGCCGCTTGGCGTGCTGTTCGATCTGGTTCCGCTGCCAGCGCACTTCCTTGGGATAATGGGGCTGATAGTGATCGGCTACGTGGCCTCGGCCGAGGTGGCGAAGGCGCTGTTCTACAGGCGTGAGGGGCTCTAGGCGCGGGGGCGGGTTGGTCCAACGTCGTGTGCCGCACCACGGGTTGAGGGTGAAGAGAAGATGGGGGACCTCTGGATAGCATTCGGGTTGACGCTCTTCGCCGGCATGGCGACGGGGATAGGTAGCGCCATCGCATTCCTTGCGAAGCGTACCAACTACCGCTTCCTCTCCGTCTCGACCGGCTTCTCGGCCGGCGTTATGCTCTACGTCTCGTTCGTCGAGATCTTCTACAAGGGCACCGGCGCGCTCATAGAGGCCTACGGGGACTACTGGGGGCACTGGGTCAATGCCGGCT
>JBBIJB010000045.1:0-6535 GCA_037446215.1 Armatimonadota bacterium | reverse complement strand
GCAACCCGCACGAGACCCCCGAGGAGGAGGAGACCACCCCCCTTCATCGACCCGCCGGCCCGGCCAGGGAGAGTCCCGCCCCCGCGGCTCTCCGCGAGGGCCACCAGCCGAGGCTGATGCGCATGGGGCTGTTCACCGCGCTCGCGATAGCGATCCACAACTTCCCCGAGGGCCTTGCCACCTTCCTGGCGGCGTTGCAGGATCCGGGGCTGGGCCTGGCCATCGCGCTGGCGGTAGCCCTTCACAACATCCCCGAGGGCATCAGCGTATCGGTGCCGATCTACTACGCGACCGGCAAGCGCAGCAGGGCGTTCCTCCTCTCTCTATCCAGCGGGCTGGCCGAGCCCATCGGTGCGGGCGTGGCGTACTTCGCTCTTCGCCAGGTGTTCGGAGGGGCCGCGGGCGTGGCCGCGCCCCAGATCATGGGCATCCTGTTCGGCGGGGTGGCCGGTATAATGGTCTACATAAGCCTCGACGAGCTGCTACCGACGAGCCGGGCCTACGGCAAGGGCCACGACAGCCTGTTCGGGCTGATTGCGGGAATGGCCGTGATGTCGCTGAGCCTGCTGCTGATGAAGTAGGCCGCGCGCAACGGAAGGCCGCTGCCGTGGCGTGCGGAGGCGAGGGTATGGAGCAGGAATCGGAGAAGCAAGAGACCAGGTGAAAGCGCAGGGGGCGGACAGACCGCCCGAATAGGAATGCTCGAAGGAGGCGTAAAGTGATGAGTGCGTCGGCCAGGAGCGGTCCTGCCCTGTCCCGGGGAGCCGGGGCAGTGCGTATCACGGTGGCGCTCGTGTTGGCGGCCGTCATGGCGTGGGTACCCATGGCGAGCGCCCAGAGCGCGTACTACTCCGGAAGGACGATAGAGATCATCGTCCCCTTCTCGGCGGGGGGAAGCACCGACGTCCAGGCGCGGCTCTTCGCGCCGTTCTTCGAGAAGCACATAGTCGGCAATCCCCGCGTCATAGTCAGGAACATGGCGGCGAGCGCGGCGTGCTCGGGGGCAACTGGTTCGCCGCCAACGCGAAGCCCGACGGCCAGACAATCTTCATGAGCTCGGGCTCCAACGTGATACCCTACATGCTGCAGCTTCCAGCGGTCCGCTACGACTACCGAAACTACAAGCTGATCAGCGCCAACGGCGTGGGCGGCATCTTCTACACGTCGCCGGCGGCGGGCATCAAGCGGCCGGCCGACCTGACGAAGCCGGCGCAGCAGCTGGTGTTCGGCGGGATAAGCGCAACCGGGCTCGACCTGGCGGTGCTGCTGGCGCTGGAGCTCCTGCAGCTCAACGTGAGGGTCGTGATGGGGTTCGAGGGGAGGGGGCCCACCCGGCTCGCCTTCGAGCGGGGCGAGATCAACCTCGACTACCAAGCATCAACCGCCTACCTGGACCAGGTGGTGCCGCTGGTCAAGCAGGGCAAGGCGGTGCCCCTCTTCACGATGGGGTTCGTCAACGAGAAGGGCCTCATGGTGCGCGATCCGAGTCTGGCGGACGTTCCCAGCATCTACGAGGTCTACCAGCAGATGTTCAACAGGAAGCCCGACGGCCTGACGCGCTGGAAGGCATTCCGCGCGCTGACCGCGGCCGCCTACTCCTACCAGAAGACGCTCTGGATCCCGAAGGCGACCCCTCCGGAGGCCGCCACAGCGCTCCTTGCGGCCGTGGATAGGATGAACGCGGACCGCGAGTTCGTCGCTCAGAGCAACAAGATCCTGGAGGGATACGCGTTCCAGCGCGGCGATGTCGTCGAGGGCACGGTGCTCAGGTCTATGGTCATGACTCTCGACGTGCTGAAGTTCATCAAGGACCTGCTCGCCACCAGGTACAACGTGACCTTCTAGGTGCGCGGCACGCGGGGGCGGGACGGCGCAAGTGGAAGAGGCAATTCGAGCGGCGGCGTCGGTCTTTCTCGATCCACATCGTCTCGGCCTGCTGATGGTGGGGGTGCTGAGCGGCATAGTCATAGGCGTCCTGCCCGGGATGGGGAGCCTCGTCGCGGTCTCGGTACTGCTCCCGTTCGTGTACAAGCTCGATCCGGTGGCGGCCCTCGCGCTGCTGACCGGCGCCGCGGCCGTGACCCACACCTCCGACACGATCACGGCGGTGCTGATCGGAGCCCCCGGCTCGGCCTCCGCAACCCCCACGGCGATAGAGGGGTACCCGCTCGCTAAGAGGGGACAGGCCGCGCGCGTGCTCTCCGCCGCCTACCTCTCCTCACTGATCGGAGGGCTGATCGGCGCGCTCGGCCTCACCCTCTCCATACCGATCGCACGACCGCTCGTCCTCTCGTTCGGATCGCCAGAGCTGTTCATGCTGTGCGCGCTCGGCATCTCGTTCGCGGGGGCGCTGTTGGGCAAGGCGATCCGGAAGGGGCTGGCTGCCGGCCTACTCGGCGTGTTGATGGGCACCATCGGGCCCGCGCCGACGGTGGCGGTCTTTCGCTACAGCTTCGACCACCCCTACCTGATGGAGAACATCTCGATAGTGCTCGTGGCGCTCGGCATCTTCGCGCTGCCCGAGGTGGCGTCGCTGCTTGCGGGCGGCGGCTCGATAGCGAGGAGGATAGACCTCGGCAGGGGCTGGATGGACGGCGTGCGCGACGTGCTGCAGAACCTCGGGCTGCTGATCAGGGGCTCGCTCGTCGGCGTGTGGGCCGGGATACTGCCCGCGCTGGGGGCGACCGCGGGGACGCTGATGGCCTACGGCCAGGCCATAGCCACCAGCAGGGACAAGGAGAAGTTCGGCAAGGGCGACATCCGCGGCGTCATCGCGCCGGAGGCCGCAAACAACGCCGTGCTCGCGGGCGACCTGGTCCCCACGCTCCTCTTCAGCGTTCCGGGCAGCGCGACCGCGGCGGTTATGATGGCGGCGCTGCTGCGCCACGGCATCTTCCCCGGACCCAGGTTCGTGACCGAGCACATGTCGCTGCTCTACGTGATCATATGGTCGTACGCGTTCGCCAACCTGATAGGCGCGGGTCTGTGCTTCGCCATGAGCCCTGCCATGGCGCGGCTGACGTTCCTTCCCTTCGCCGTTCTGGCGCCCCCGGTGATACTCACCATGACGCTCGGCGCCTTTCAGACCTCTCAGAACTTCGGCGACCTCGTGACGCTCTTCACGCTCGGACTGCTCGGATGGTTGATGAAGAAGGGAGGATGGCCTCGGGCGCCGTTCCTGATAGGGTTCGTGCTCTCAGGTCCGCTGGAGCGGTACTTCTACCTAACAGTGAACCTCTACCCCAACTTCTCCTGGGTGCTGCGGCCCGGCGTCATCATCATAGGGCTGCTGCTCCTGGCGCCCTTCGCGGCGCCGCTGGCAAGGCGGCTGCTGGGGAAGGGGGCCGGCCGGGGAGAGCCCGCGCAGGCCCTGGTCGAGCAGCGGGCTTGGCAGTTCGACATCCCCACGCTCGCCGGCATCGGAATGGTGGTTCTATTCGGACTCGCGGTGCTGCTGGGGGCCCGGTTCGCCCCGAGTGCGCGGCTGGTCCCATGGCTCGCGGCCATCCCGGGCCTGGCGCTTGCCGCGGTGGAGCTCGCGCAGACGCTGCGCGGGAGGGCCGGCGCGGTCGCGGACGAGGAGGTCGCAGACGACGAGGGCGCGGAGGTCGACCCTGCCGAGCAGCGCAGGCGTACGCGGCGCGCCCTGCTCGCCTTCCTGGGCATCGGCGCCTACTTCGCGCTGATGCCGATAGTGGGCTTCCGGATCGCCACGGTCGTGTTCATGCTGGCGTTCCTGCTGATGGTCTCACGTGTGAAGCCGCTGCAGGCCATGGCCTACACCGCCGCGACGCTGCTCGTCGTCGAGACCTTCGGGCTGATGGTGCTCGGGATCAAGCTGCCCACCGGGCTGTTCTGGCCGTAGCGCCGGCTCTACGCTCATGCTGCCGCGCGGGCCGCTAGCCCTGAGCGGGGCCGGTGCCGGTCGGACCGCCGACGCGTCCCTCCATGTACTCGACGACCTCGCCGTAGCTGCCCGGTCTCTCCCTGAAGGCCTCCGACATTCCCAGCCGTCCCGAGCGCTCGAAGAAAGCCACGGTGCCCGCGGTCATCAGCGGTTCGATCCCCATCTCGGACAGTGTCTCCGCCACCTGGACCATCTCGTGGTAGCGCCGCTCGTGGGCCACGGCGTGCGACTGGATCCAGTTGGACGCAACGCGGTCGAACGGATTCCTCGTCAGGAACTCGGTCAGGTCCCTCCAGAGGTCGGCGTCGACTCCCGCCCTCCTGCCTGCTATCAGCATCTCCAGCAGCAGGGCCTCCAGGCCCTTCGAGACCACGCTCCTCAGCATCTTGAAGGTCGATGCCTTGCCGATCTCGGGGCTGTAGAACCGCACGTTCAGACCGAGCGCAGTCAGACGCTTTGCGACCTCGCCGCCCCTCCGGCCACCGGTGAGGACCTCCGTCCTGGCACCGGTGGCGCCGACCGCCCCGAGGATCGCTCCCTCGACGAACTCGGCCGGTGACCGCCCTATGGTTTCGGCGATCTGAACCTTGAGCGAGGGCGCAGCGGAGTTGAGATCGACGTAGACCTGGCCTGCCCCAAGCAGCGGCGCGGCCGCCTCGGCGACGGTCTTCGCCACGTTCGTCGTAACCGTCGACAGGATGTAGTCGGCGCCGCCGATCACCTCCGGCAACCGGCCGAACCTGACCCCGTCAGTCCTAGTGCGCCTCTGCAGGAGTTCGAAGCCACCCTCCTGATCCATCAGCACATCGTAGGCCGCCACCTCAGCGCCGCCCTGCATCAGGGCCTGGGCGAACGAGGAGGCCACCTCTCCATAGCCGATGAAGGCGATCTTGGGCATCCCGTGCTCCGCCTCCCCGCTCACCAGAGAGTCGCTGCCTGGGGCTTCACTCATGACGGCAGGTACTTCCTCTCCCGCTCCTTCATCCTGGGGACGCCCTGGAGCTCGAACACCTTGCTGACCGGCACCATCCTGTCGTCTATCGTGTGTATGCCGCCGGCCCTCTTGATCTCGGCCAGCAGGTCGATCTGCGCCTTGACGGCCGCCCGCATCGGCTGGTTGGCGTAGATGTAGAGCTTCACCTTCTCCAGCTCCCTCACCATCTGCTCGGTCAGGCTCGGATAGTTGGTCGGGACCAGCACCAGGGGCACCGGCCTGTCCCAGTTCTTGACGAACTCCAGGATCTCGTCCGGCGTCTTGGCCTTGGAGTGGATCAGGATGCAGTCTGCGCCCGCGTCGACATAGGCGACCGAGCGGCGGTACGCCTCCTCCTGGTCCCAGCCGGCTATCAGCGCCTCGACCCGTGCGATCACCATGAACTCCTGCTGCCTGCGGGTATCCACAGCGGCCCGGATCCTCCCGGCGAACTCGTCTATCGAGGCGAGGTCCTGTCTGCCGCCGGCCAGCAGGCTGTTGTCCTTCGGGAACCTCTTGTCCTCGATGCTGATGCCGGCGATCCCCGCCTCCTCGAACCGCCGGACCGCGTACGCCACGTTGTTGGCGTTGCCGTAGCCCGTGTCGCAGTCGGTGATGATCGGGATCTCGATCGCCTCGTTCATCACGCGCGAGGCCTCCAGGAACTGGCTCATGCTTATCAGGCTGGCGTCGGGAACGGCGTAGGTTGCCGATACCCCGAGGCTGCCTGCCCAGACGAAGTCGAAGCCGGCCTCCTCGATGATCTTCGCCTCGAGGGCGTCCCGGGCGCCCACCCCAACCACCAAGTCCTTCTCGGCCATCAACTGGCGCAGCTCGCGTGCCTTGTTGGGAACCATGCCTCACTCCTCGGACCGTCTTAGCCTCGCAGCATCGATTCTAGCACGGGGGTGTGGACGACGCCCTCGGCGGCAGGTGAGGTCCCGGAGGGCGTGGAACGAGATCACAGCGGTGCACAAAGGGGGGAGGACGGTATGCCAGGGCGGGAACGGCTCGAAGCGTACATGCGCGAGAACGGCGTCCGCTACGAACTACACGCCCATCCCGAGGTCTTCACCGCACAGGAAGTGGCTGCAGTCGAACACGTCCCGGGGCGCCGGTTTGCGAAGGTCGTAATAGCCGACGCCGACGGGAAGTTCGTGATGCTGATACTGCCGGCGTCTTCGAGGGTGGACCTGGTCAAGCTCCGGGCGGCGCTGGGGGCACAGGTCGCGCGGCTCGCCCGCGAGGAGGAGTTCGCCTCGCGCTTTCCCGATTGCGAGGCAGGCGCCATGCCTCCGTTCGGCCATCTGTACGACGTACCGGTCTACATGGATCCGGCCCTCGACGAGCAGCCGCGGATAGTGTTCAACGCCTGCTCGCACAAGGAAACGATGTCCCTGGCGACCGCCGACTACAAGCGCCTCGCCAACCCCAAGATGCTGGAGTTCGCGGTACCGCACGCGTAGCGCGCTCGATCCGATCTCTTTGGGGGGATGAGGATCGATGAGGGGAGACCGGAGGCTTGAGCCCGGCGAGCGCAGGCACGGCTTCACGATGCCGGTGCCGCACACGCGCTCCGCGAGGAAGGCGCTGCAGATGTACCTGAGGACGCTCCGTCCCGTCGCCCATGAGATCGCGGCGTGTCTTCCCGTATC
>JBBIJB010000044.1:15134-19431 GCA_037446215.1 Armatimonadota bacterium | reverse complement strand
GCCTTCTTCTCCATCTTGATCAGCTGCGGTTCAAGCGGCTCGGCGCCCGGGCTAACAACCCCCCCCAGGAAGAACCTCGGCGCGCCCTCGAGCGCCTTACCCGCCATGTCCTCTCCGGCCATGAGCCGGACTGCCGCCGCAGGAGGGACACCGAGTCGAGATCGAAGACCGGCTTGGCCTGGGGGTGATCGCCCATGCTCACATGGTCGCCGGTTAGGCACAGGACGTTCTCGATACCCAGCGCGGCCGCGCTGAGCATATCGGACTGCAGGGCTATCCGGTTCCGATCCCGGCAGGTCACCTGCAGGATAGGCTCCAGCCCCTTCTGCGCGAGCATGTGGCAGAGCACGAGAGACCCCAGACGCATGACCGAGCTCTGCTGGTCAGTCACATTGAACGCCTGGACCTCTCCTCGGAGCTGCTCTGCCTCGTGCAGGACGGCCGTCACATCGGTGCCCTTCGGCGGACACGCCTCGGCGGAGACCACGAATCGGCCTTCGGAGAGCGCCTCTCTCAGGGTCATCTGCCCTCCACGCCCCCCTCCGTCCCCTCCTGGCCCGAGAGCAGCCTGCGCACCCGCGCGATCAGCAGCTCCGGCGGGGCGGGCTTGTCGAGGTAGTCCTCCGCCTCCAGGCCCATCCCCGATCTCACCGGCACGCCCGAGTCGCCCCTGCGCTCCGCGAACGAGGTGAGCATCACCACGGGAACACGAGCCAGCGAAGGCGACCGCTTCATCTCTTCGCAGACCGTGAAGCCGTCCTTAAAGGGCATGATGACGTCGAGGATGATCAGGTCGGGGGGGCTTTCCCTGGCCACCCGTAGGCCTTCCACGCCGTTCAGGGCCGTGGTGACAACGTAGCCGTGGCGCTCCAGGACGATCCTGGTCGTCTCGACGAAGTCCGGGTCGTCATCTATCAGGAGTATCCGATTAGCCTGTGCCATCCGCGTCCTCCACAGAGTCCCAGCAGTCCTTCCACGACGTTCCCTAGGAGTCGGACGACTCGCCGCCCGCGGCCCTATCGCGCTTGCCGCGCCGTTCCAGCACCTTGCTGACACGGTGCAGAAGCTCCGCCGGCTGGATCGGCTTCTCCACGTAGTCGTCCACATCCATGGCGAGCCCGGTCTCCAGCTCGAACCTGCGCCTGCTCGCTTCCTCCCCGACAGCCGAGAAGATCACTATCGGGATCGCGGCCCAGCGGGGTCTCTCCTTGAGGCAGCGGACCACTCCGTAGCCGTCCATCCGCGGCATCATCATGTCGAGCACGATCAGGTCGGGCGGCTCCTGGCGTATCTTCTCCAGACCCTGCTCTCCGTCGGAGGCCGTCTCCACGCTGTACCCCGCCACCTCAAGGACCATCCGTACGGCCTCCCGGATGTCTTGGTCGTCGTCCACCACCAGGATCCGCGACTCCATCGCCGGAAAACCCCCTTTACGAGCGGTTGACCCGTCCCGCCGTCAATCGGGAACGGCGGGCGGCTAGATCAGCGGTCGAGGCATGAGCCCCGCCCGCGAAGCGAGCTCTGGAACGATCTCCTCCCATCCGACTGCCATTATGTGAACGCCCCGGACCCCGGGCATCTCGCGAAGCGAGTCAATCAGCTCGGCAGCTATCGCTATGCCCTCGGCCTTCGGATCGGCGGCGTCTTCCATCCGCGCCACCGTCTCGTCCGGGACGATGATTCCCGAAACGTAGTCCCTCATGTAGCGCGCCATTCCAACCGACTTGAGGGGAACGATCCCGGCGAGGATCGCCACCTGCTCGTGAAGCCCCCTGGCTCGGATCTGTCCCATCCAGGCACCGAAGATCGCGAGGTCGAACACCGCCTGCGTCTGTATGAACTGGGCGCCCGCGTGGGCCTTCTTCGCGAGCCGGACGACCCGGTACGACGTCGGTGAGGCGAACGGGTTCTCCGCGGCGCCGATGAACATGGGGGCCTCACCGGTGAACTCGTCTCCGCCCTGAAAGCGCCGGCCGTCCCTCATCCCGGCCAGAGTCTGGAGCAGTTGGGTCGAGTCCAGGTCGAAGACGCTCTTGGCGCCGGGGTGGTTCCCGAACTGCTGGTGGTCGCCGCTCAGGCACAGGAAGTTCCGGACACCGGCCCCTACCGCGCCCAGCACGTCTGACTGCAGGGCGAGACGGTTGCGGTCGCGGCAGGTCATCTGCATCACCGGGTCTAGCCCCATCCGCCTCAGATGGATCGAGCAGGCCAGGCTGGACATTCGCACGATAGCGGTCTGGTTGTCCGTGATGTTAACCGCATCGCAGCAGCCGCGTAACAGCTCCGCCTTGCGTTCAACCACCCCGAGGTTCGTGCCCTTGGGAGGTCCCAGCTCCGCCGTCACGGCGAACCGACCTTCCTTCAGTATCAGCTCGAGGTTGCTGCCCGATGCCATGGGACTCACCTCTGCCCCCCCGCCGCCGCGACATCAGGCCTAACGATGCGCCGAGGCCCTCCCGCGTGGGTGGACTTCCAGTCCCGGGCCGGGATGATCTCCATCAGTCGTTCTTCCTGCCCCAGTGCAACCAGCCTGTCGTGGATGAGCACCCAGGCACAGGGGTTATCGGGCGAGATCTCGCAGTGCCCGTCCTGCGAGCCCCCGCAGGGACCGTTCAGCAGGCTCTTGGCGCAACGTGCGATCGGGCACACCCCGCCCGTGGCGTAGAGGAGGCAGTTCCCGCATGCCATGCACCTCTCCGCCCACACGCCCGGTGACTCCGTGATGCCCATGAACGACGTGTTCAGGCCTGGCAGGGCGACCTTACCGGGGTAGCGCTCGGCCACCCCCTGGACGCCGACCCCGCACGCGAGCGACACCACGGCCCCTGACCGGCCTACCGCCTCCTGGACCTGGTCTAGGAACTCCCACTCGCACTGCCGCTGAACCACGGCCTCCTCGATCTCCACACCTGGCCCCAGCTTCGCGCGCAGTGCCGCCGCTAGGAGGCCGACCTCCTTCTCACCGCCGGCGAAGCACACTGTCGTGCAGGTCCCGCATCCCAGTACCAACAGGCTCCTGACGCCTGCCGTCATCTGGCAGATCTCGTCCAACGGCTTCTGTTGTGCCACGATCATCGTTGCTTCACCCTCTGAGCCCGGAGCCAGCGGCCGCAGCGGCCACCGCCCGCGCATCCACTATGTGGCGCTCGAGCCCAAGGCGTCTGGGATCCGCGCCCAGGGCCAACGCCACGAGTTGTGTGAAGAAGACGACCGGCAGCCTGCTGCCCGGCCGGCCCCCCCCTGACTGCCTCTCCTGGTGTAGCTCCAGGTTCAACTGGCACAGCGGGCAGGCCGAGGCGATGCAGTCGGCGCCCGAGCTACGGGCCTCCCCGAGCACGCGCTCCATGAGTCCATCGGCCAGCCCCGGGTCCGGAGCGGCCAGGCTTCCCCCGCAGCACCAGGCCTTGCCCTGCCAGGCGACGGAGACAGCGCCGCAGGCTTCCATCAGGCAGTCCATCACCACCGGCGCCTCGGCATCGTCGAGGCCGCCTGCCCGCGGATTCCGAACCAGGAGGCAGCCGTAGTAGCACGCGACCCGCAGGCCGGAGAGCGGCCGCCGCACGCTACGTCCCACCAGAGCAGGATCCAGCAGGCCGAGGAGGTGCAGGACGCGCACGTTGCCCCGGTAGGAGATCCCGCTCCGCTCGGCCTTCTGACGCGCGGCCTCTGAAGTGGCGAGGGCGTGGCCGGCGTCCGCCAGCCTGTGGTGACAGGCAGCGCACGCAGTCAGGATATCCACCCCCTGCCGCTCGGCCAGCTCCAGGTTGCGCGCGGGAAGTAGCAGCCCAAGGTCGGGGTCGATGAAGTGGCCCGAAGTAGCGCCGCAGCAGTTCCAGTCGTCCAGGCTGCGGATGGGGATCTCGAGCGTCCGCGCCACCTCACGGATCGAGTCGAGGTACGACCTCCCCGTGCTCAACAGCGAGCACCCGGGATAGAGCGCGAGGGGCCTGGGCCGGACCGGCGCGGTCACGGCCGGCCCCTCCCTGCCCGTCCGAAGAGCCTTCGCACCTCGCGGATCCGCCTCACCCTGTGCGGCAGCAGCGCCAGGCGCCTGCGGCGCATCAGCGCCAGCCCGGTTGGAAGGTCGCGTCGCAGCTGCCCTGCCTGCAGGCTGAAGCCGGCCGAGAGCAGCCCCTCGTGGGCGCGGCCAAACAACCTGACCGTGCGCAGGAACCACCTATGGAAGGAGTGTATCTCCGGCCGCGCGCCCTCTCGACCATCTCCTATCGCCTCGTGGCGCACTGCGTCCATCACGCGGGAGAGATCGATACCGTTGGGACACCGCACCGCGCACGTC
>JBBIJB010000044.1:778-15124 GCA_037446215.1 Armatimonadota bacterium | reverse complement strand
TGGCATGCCACGCACAGCCATGGAGAGGCCGCCGACAGCACCCGATCCCTGAGCCCAAGCTGCACGGCCTTCATCAGCCTGCTGGGCAGGAGGTCCATGTGAGAGGCCAGCGGGCATCCTCCGGAGCACACTCCGCAGCCATAGCAGAGCCCGACCGCCTCGCCGCTCGCCGCTCCTACCCGGCCGACCCAGGAGGGATCGCTCCGATGCCTCGCACGTGTGACGGCCGCGTCAGATCGCATGGATCCTGCCTCTCCCGGCCGCTTCGCCCACGGCAGGGCCGGCGCTGGTGGCGTCCTCGAAGATCTGGTGCAGCCTGTGCCAATCCACCGGCGCAACCGACCAAACCTGGACGGCGTCCGGGTCGACTCCCAGCACTACCGCCAGCTCGCGGGCCCTTGCGGCTGCGGTTCGGGCCCGGCGCGGACCCTCCAGGTGTTCACAGCTCCTGTCGTAGCATCCGCACAGGAGGACCTTGCGGGCCCCGGCCACCAGGGGCCGGATGCAGTGCAGGGGCTCCATCCGGCCCAGGCAGGGTACCGGCACCACAACGATGCGCGAGGAGTACGCGCGCCGCAGCCGCCCAAGCGCCTGGACAGCCTGCAGCGCAGAGTTCGCGCACGCGAACGCGATGACCTGGCCCGGACCTCCGGCAGCCGCGCCCCGTGCGAGCGAGTCCAACTCGGCCAGCATCCTCCCGTTGGGCGACTCCACCACCTGAACCGCCCCGGCAGGGCATGCCGCGGCGCAAATCCCACAGCCCCGACAGGCCCACGGCATGACCTTGACCGCGGAGCCCGTCCCGATCTCCAGCGCCCCGTGCGGACAGGTGCGGAAGCATGTCAGGCACATCGCGCAGCGATCGGCGTCCACAACCGCACCGAGATGCGGCGCCGCCGCCGCCGAGGAGATCGCCAGCGCGGCCGCGACCGCGGCGGCATCCCCCTGCACTGCCGCCTGCCGCGAGGTGGCAGGAGCACGCGCCGTTCCAGCCACGAACACGCCGGGGCGCTCCGTGCCCACCGGGGCGACCGCCATCGCTTCCCCGGGAATCCAGCCCCCATCGCCCGAGGAGATCGACAGGGCCCCTGCCAGCTCCCCGCCGCAGGGCGCGGCGGGAGCATCGACGCGGACGAGGGCGTCTAGGCTCTCCTCGAGGAGGCCTACTCCGGGCAGGTCCACGCGGATGGCCCACCCGTTCCCTTCCCTCTCGGCCTCGAGGCTGCCGTCCGCATGCCTCAAGAAGGTGACCCCGACCCCCCGGGCCTTCAAATAGAGCTCCTCCAACCCGGGCGCCGCCACGCCGATGTCGCTGAAGAAGACGAGGCAGCGTCCTCCCTGCTCCTCTGCCAACCTGACCGCCGCCGAGAGCACAGCCTCGGCGGCATCCGGGCGGGGCTCCACAGGCATGATGAAGGCGACCGCTGGGCTGCGTCCGGAGCTCTCGGGGGCGGAAGCCGTGTCAAGAGGTCTCTCTCCCTTCCCACCGGTGGCGATCACGGCGCCCGCCTCGATAGTCTCGAGGCCGCCGGGCGTGCGCACCGCGGCCAGGAACCTTCCCACCTGGCCGGTGAGACGCTCCAACCGGCCTTCGATCGTCTCGACACCGCCGGAGGACTCGTCATCGCTCCCGCTTCCCGGGGCTCCCGTATCCCTGATCACGGTCACGGGGCATCCGAGCCGCAACAGCCGGGTCGCTGCTGCGGCGGCGGCCGTGCCCCCCCCGATGACAAGGACGCGGCCGGTCACCGGTGTCTCGGCGGGCGAGGCGGTCACCTCGGGCGCCTTGATGCCTTCCAAGGAGGCGACCACAAGCCGCTCTGCCTTGGCCGCGGACTCCCGCGGGTCGGGATGTGCCCATGCACAGCACTCCCGCAGATCGACAAGCCTTACTAGCCCCGGGCTGATCCCCGCGCGCGTGGCCACCTCCGCAACGGCAGAGGCGACAGGCGGGAAGGCGCATGCTGCGGTTACCAATGAGTCGGCGGCCGACTCGCAAAGCCATGCCGCCGCCCTTCGCCGGCCCTCGGGAGAGCAGAGATCGCTCGCGATCCGCACCAGGTCCGGGCTCTTCACCGCGGCCAGCCGGTCGGCGGCTATCTGCTCGGCAACCGTCCCTCCGCAGGTGCAGATGAGCAGCGCCGACCTCCTCACCGGCCCGCCTCCAGGAGTGCGATCGCCTCACCGGCCGCGCGCAGCCCGTCAGCCACTGCCTCGGGAATTGCCTGGGGGCCCCCGCAAGCCCCGGCGGTGATGACGCCCGGACCCGCCAGAGCCAGGAACCGGCCTACTTCGCCGTCCAGCCCCACGATCGGCGCGGGCCCTTCCATCCCCACTGCCAGGACCACAAGATCGAACTCGGCCTCCCTGCGCTCTGCGAGGGTCAGATCCTCATAGGCCAACGAGAGGCCGCCCGGGACCGACAGGATCTCGGCGGGCATCCCGCGCATCAGGGCCACGTTGGCGGGAAGAGTGCGGACCAGGTCTGGGATGCCCGGAGCGCACCTCTGGAGGTCCATGTAGAAGAGGCTGATCTGCAGCGCCGCGTCCGCAGAGGCCAGGCGGTGGGCAAGGCGCAATACGGTCGGGCAGCAGAGCTGCGAGCACCACACCCTGCCGATCGCGTTGTCGCGCGACCCCACGCAGTGCACGAAGGCGACCCGGCGTCCACCGCCAAGCACCTGATCGATATAGGCGGGACCGTGCAGCCAGAGGCCCTGCTCCATCTCCATCGTGGTGATCACGCCCGGACGCCGCCCGTAGCCGTACTGCCCCTTGGCGGCGGCATCGAACGGCCGGAAGCCGCTCGCCACCACGACCACGCCCGCCTTCACGCTCTCCTCCCTGCGCTCAAACTCCAGGTCGACTGCACCAAACGGGCACGCCTCCTCACAGAGGCGGCACTCCTCCCCCGCCGCGCGCACGCAGCGTGATCTGTCGATTGCGTAAGACTGCGGGACTGCCTGAGGGTGCGGAGCGATCACCGCGCCCTCAGGGCAGATCCCCGTGCACAGCCCGCAGGCCGTGCACCGCGCCACGTCAACCCCGCGGCCCTGTGAGACGAGGCGGGCCGTGAGCTTCCCCGGGCCACCCTCGATCTCAACCACGGTCGTGTCCACCTTGAGTGTAATGGGGCTTCCCGCGCACAGCGCCGGGGACCTCAGAGCCCTTGCGGAGAGACAGACTCCGCAGAGGCTGCAATCGTCCCCGGCCTTGCAGCCGTAGGTAGCCGCCCAGCCGCCAACGGCCGGACCCCGCTCCACGAGGAGCACGGGAACCCCCCGATCCGCCAGGGCTTGGGCGGCCGTCAGGCCGGCTATGCCGGCCCCCACGACCAGCGCGGCGCGAGCGTCGCTCAGAACAGGCCCACCACCTTCCCTGTCTCGAAGTCGATATCCACGCGCTCCGCCGCCGGGGACTTGGGCAGGCCCGGCATAGTGCGCATGGCGCCGCAGAGCGGGTAGAGGAACCCGGCACCCACCGCGGCCCGGATGTCGCGCACCGGCAAGCGGAACCCGCTCGGCCGGTTCTTCAGGCCCGGGTCGTGGGAGATCGAGAGGTGCGTCTTCGCCATGTTGATGGGCAGCTTGTCGTAGCCCAGCTTGGTGTAGAGCTTGATCTTCGCCTCGGCCGCGGGCTCGAAGTCCACGCCGTCGGCGCCGTAGATCTTCTTGGCGATCGTCTCGATCTTCTCGCGGATCGGCATCTCGAGCGGGTACAGGAACTCCATCTCGCTCGGCGCCTCGGCTGCCTTGACCACTGCCTTCGCGAGCTCGAGGGCGCCCTCGCCTCCCTTGGCGTGGTGCGCGCTGGTGACCGCATCGAGGGCCCCGACCGCCTTCGCGGCCGCGCGTACGGCCTCGATCTCGCCCTGGGTGTCGGCCGGGAAGAGGTTGATCGCCACGACCACCTGCAGCCCGTGGAGCCTCATGTTCTCGATGTGCTTCTGGAGGTTCTGGCAGCCGCGCTCGACCGCCTCGATGTTCTCGCTGGTCAGCTCGGGGGGCAGCGGGCGGCCCGGAACGACGCGGCCCACTCCTCCGTGCATCTTGAGCGCCCGGATGGTCGCGACCACAACGGCGACGTTCACCTTGATCCCGCTGTACCGGCACTTGACGTTGAGCATCTTCTCCGCGCCGATGTCGGCGCCGAAGCCGCTCTCCGTCACGACGTAGTCGGCCAGCTTGATTGCGATCTTGTCGGCGACTATGGAGTTGTTGCCGTGGGCGATGTTGGCAAACGGTCCGGCGTGCACGATGACAGGGGTGTTCTCAACGGTCTGGATTAGGTTGGGCATCAGGGCGTCCTTCAGGAGGACCGCCATGGCGCCGGCCGCCTTGAGGTCCTCGGCGGTCACCGGACTACCGGACTCCGTGGTCCCGATCACGATCCGCCCCAGGCGCGCTCGAAGGTCGCGCAGGTCCGATGCCAGGGCCAGGATCGCCATCACTTCCGAGGCGACGCTGATGTCGAAGCCGGTCTGCCGAGGCCTGCCGTCGTCCTTGGTTCCGAGCCCGATCACGATGTTCCGCAGCGCCCTATCGCTGATGTCCACCACCCTGGGCCAGGTGATCGAGTAGGGGTCGATACCCAGCGAGTTGCCGTGCGCGATGTGGGAGTCGATCATCGCGGAGAGGAGGTTGTGGGCCGCGGTGACCGCGTGGATGTCGCCGGTGAAGTGGAGGTTGAAGTCCTCCATGGGGACGGCCTGTGAGTAGCCCCCGC
This sequence comes from Armatimonadota bacterium, assembly GCA_037446215.1. Taxonomy (GTDB): domain Bacteria; phylum Sysuimicrobiota; class Sysuimicrobiia; order Sysuimicrobiales; family Humicultoraceae; genus VGFA01. The sequence continues at coordinate 10,399 of JBBIJB010000044.1, read as the reverse complement.
CCGCCGCGCCGCCCTTGATGCCGAAGGTCGGGCCCATCGAGGGCTGCCGCAGCGTGTTGATCGTGTGGTGGCCGAGCTTGTTGAGCGCCATCCCGAGGCCGATGGCGGTCGTCGTCTTGCCCTCGCCGAGCGGCGTTGGCGTTATCGCCGTGACCATGATGTACTTGGCGTCGGGCTTGCCCGACAGCCGATCCATCACGTCGAGGTGGATCTTCGCCTTGTACTTGCCGTACATATCAAGGTCGTCCTCGGTGAGACCGAGGGCCTTGGCGATCTCCAAGACGGGTAGTAGCTTGGCCTCCTGCGCGATCTCAAGATCGCTCTTCATCGACTTGGTGCTCATGCTGTTTATCCCTCCTCCTCTGTTCTCACATCTTCTCTCACCACGCGCCGGGGCCGGCCTACCGATGCCAGCGACCAGTCCTTCGGATCCGCAATCTTGCTAAGCGCCTCCAGCTCGTCAAGCTCCTTCAGCCTGTTGTAGATCGCGATCCACCCGCAGTCGATCGTCGGGTCCACCTCGCACTTCCCTTCCGTGTAGCCGCCGCACGGCCCGTTGAGGAGACCCTTCGAGCAACGGGTGACGGGGCAGATGCCGCCCGTGAGGCTTAGGATGCAGTCGCCGCAGCCGCGGCAGCGCTCCGCCCACCAGCCGCGCTCCACCGTCACCCCCATGAACTTCGTGTCCAGCAGCGGGAACACGCGGCGGCGAGGGAACGTCTCCGCGAGCAACTGCACCCCGCATCCGCAGGCCATTGAGAAGACGGCCTCCGCCTCGTCCACCTGGGCGGCCAGCGGCTCGAGGAACTCCCTCTCGCACTGGCGGTGCACGGTGGCCTCCAGGGTCTCCACCGGCTCCCCGCGGGTCTCGCGCGCCATCCGCACGAGTGAGCCAAGCATCGCCACCTCCCGCTCGCCACCGGCAAGGCACACGGAGGTGCACGTGGCGCAGCCGACGACAAGCACCTTCCGAAACGGCGCCATCATGTTCAGGACGTCGTCTAGCTGCTTGCGTTCGGCAACAATCATGTCGTCCTCCTACTCCCTCCAGACGGCCGGCACTGCCGGCAGTAGCCCGGCGTCGCCCGGGGAAAAGCCGGCAGGCTGGAGGGTTGCTCTCCCACCAGGCCCGGCCTCCGCACTCCCTTGCAGGAACCTGAGATGCGCTCGCACCGGTCCGGCCACATGGAAGGAGCCCGCGGCGCACACTACGTCCTCTCCCCCGGCGAGCCCCAGGGCGAAGTCGAAAGCGTCCGCCGGTTCCTCGATCACATGCAACTCCGGAACCTGTCCTCGGAAGGCAGCCGCGACCTCGCCGGCCGGGAGGGCCCTGTCGTCGTGGGCCCTTGTCGCTACGAGAACTGCGGCCCTAGGGGCGATTGTCCTCACGATACCGGCGAGATCCTTGGTGCCGATCACGCCCATCACGAGCACGAGCCTGCGCCCCGAGAACGTCTCGTCCAGGACCGCCCGCAGGGCCCGGAACGAGACAGGGTTGTGGGCCACGTCGACTATCACCATCGGATTGCGGCGGACAAGCTCTATCCTGGCAGGCCAACTGAGCCCGGCCAGCCCTGCCCGAATCGTCTCCTCGGTCACCCGCGCCCCGACCCGGTCGAGTGCCTCCCCGGCTGCCACGGCGGCGGCGGCGTTGAGCGCCTGGTGGCGCCCGAGCAGCGGTACGGTCAGATCACGGTACCGTCCCCGGCGGCCGGTGACGGTGATGTGGGTTCCTGCCAGAGAGGACCGGAGCGTTCGGTAGCGGACGTCCCTCCCGACGCGAATCAGTGTCGCGCCCAGCGCCTCAGAGGCGCTCTCGATCACCTCGGCCGGAACCGCGAGCTGCGGGACCGTAACCACGGTCCCGCCCGGCCTGATGATCCCGACGTCCTCCATCGCGATCTGGCGGAGCGTCGGCCCCAGCAGGTCGGTGTGGTCGTAGCCGACGGTCGTAATTACCGACAGGATCGGGTCCGCGACATTGGTGGCGTCGAGCCGGCCGCCTATGCCCACCTCCACGACGGCCAGGTCCACCTCGCTGCGCGCGAAGTGCAGCAGCGCCAGGGCGGCGGAGACCTCGAAGTAGGTGGGAGGCCAGCCGGGCCCGCCCTCGCCCAGTGCGACGGCGGCCCGGACCTCCTCGACGAGCCCGGCCAGCGTGGCCGGCGGTATGAGTTCGCCGTCCACCCTCATCCGCTCGCGGAACTCCTCGAGGTGGGGCTTGGTGTAGAGCCCCACGCGCAGGCCTGCCGCCTGCGCTATCGAGGCCAGCATCGCGGAGGTCGAACCCTTTCCCTTCGTGCCCGCCACGAGCACCGTGCGCAGCCGCCGCTGCGGGTCGCCGACCAGAGCGCAGAGACGCCGCATCCGCTCCAGCTTCAGCGGCGTGTACTGTGCCGGAGAAGCCGTACGGCTTCCGATCAACCCGTAGAGGTACTCGAGCGACTGCTCGTAGTTCATAGCACCCCGGCAGCTCCGTTCCGGCAGCGCCTCCGGACGCTAGACCGCACCTGTCTGGAGGTAGCTGTCGCAGTAGATCTCCTTGTTCAGAAGCACGTTGGCCGTGCGCAGGGCGTCCATCAGTTCCTTGTCGTTCGGATCCAGGATCGCAGCCGTAAGCCCTCTACCCATCGCCATGGTCAGGAAGGTGCGGTTGACCAAACTACGGTTGGCCACCCCCTGAGAGACGTTGCTGAGCCCCACGATCACCTGCGGGGCAGGCTCGCAGAGCGTCCTAAACGCGGCAATTGCGTCAAGCGCCTCAGGGCCCTGGGCCTGCGCGGCGTTCACTGGAAGCACTATCGGGTCTAGGAACAGCATGTCCGGAGATATCCCCGCCTCCATGGCCCGCGCCACCAGGGTCAGCGCGATCTCGGCCCGGGACTCGGCGTTGCGAGGGATGCCCCTCTCGTCGATGGTGAGTCCGATCAGGCGCGCCCCGTGCTCCGCCGCGAGCGGCATGAGGGCATCCATCTTCTCGGCCGCACCCGTGGTCGAGTTGATCACCGCGGGCCGCTTGCACGCCCGCAGCCCCGCTGAGACCACCGCCGGCTTCGGGCTGTCGATCGACATCGGCACGTCCACGGCTTCCTGTGCGACGTTGACGAGCCACACCATCACGTCGGCTGGATCGTCGCTCGTCGGCCCCGTGTTTATGTCTAGGGCACTGGCGCCGGCTTCTACCTGCCGCCGCGCGAGGTCCGCTATGGCCGTCGCATCGCGCTCGCGAATCGCCCTGGCCACGGACCTGAACATGCCGTTGATGCGCTCTCCAATGATGAACATCTACTCCCTCCTATGCCTTTGCCTCGACGGTCGTCAGCCCGGCGATCGTCCGCTGCATGGCGGCCGCCGACTGCGGATGCATCACAACCACGATGTCTGCGCCCGACTGGAGGAACGCCGCGGCGGTGACCGTCTCCCACGCAGGGCCGCGGCTCTCAGCGGCTCCCCATGTGGGCGCTCCGCTCTCCGGAAGGCGAGCCTCCTTTGCCTTCCAGGCCTCCTCGCCTGCAATCGTCAGCACGGGTTGCGCCAGCATCTTGTCACCCTGAAGCCCGGCCTGCCGGATGCGCTCCATAATCGAGTACTCGTACTCGAGCCCATAGCCGAGCGACGCGTTCCCGGGATGTAGGACTATTCGGTCCGCGGGCATCCCCATCTCGGTTATCAGGATGTTGAGCTGCTTCTGGATGTTGACGTCGATCGGCGCTTCGGCAAGGACCGCGTGGCCGTCGGCCAGGCACGCCACGACCAGAGTCTTGTAGTTCTCGGGAGTGGCTATCCCCATCAGGCACCGCTCGCCCTTGGCCGCCTCGGTGACGCGCGGCCAGACCTCGTTGTCCTTGTCGGCGTTACCGCATCCAAAGACCGCCAGCGGCACGGAGACGGCCTCCAGCACCGACCGCACGGTGGCCGCCGCGGCATCAGGAGAGGTGTCCTTGATGTCTGGGTGGGTGCTGCTCAGCCTCAGGCAGATCATCTCGGCCCCATGGGCCTCCACGCACTTCCGCGCCCAGTCCGCGGGTGACCCCACTACGTCCGACAGGGACGCACGGAGTTGCTGCGGCCAGTCCTCCGGAACGTAGTCCAGGACCTGCATGGCCAGCACCGGCCGGTGGGGGCTGGGCGCGTCGCCGGGCATGAAAGGCAGGGCGGCGTGTCCGCCCGCCTTCACGACGCTGGAGCGTGTCCCACCCTCTTCCGCGGTGGCGCCTAGTGTCACGGTGAAGATCTTGCCGGGCCAACTCTCCTTTACCAGATCGACGGTCACCTTATCACCCCTCCTTGCGTCGCGGGTCCACGGCGGACACCAGCCGCCGGCTCGTCACTTCAGCCAGAACGGTAAGGACCTCGGCGTCCAGATACCCCTCCACCGAGGCATCGAACACAACGTTGGCTGTGGGTGCGAACTCCTCGTCGCCCCTCCACATCGTGTAGACAATCGGTACCCGCGGCAGCGCGGGAATGCGCACCGCCACGTCCCCAAGCTTGAGGGGCTCGCCTTCCATGCCCCCTGACGCCTCAACCAACCGCTCCGGGGCGGCCCCGAACGCCCTGAGGATCGGCGCCACGACCCTGCCCCTGAACGAGGCAAGGTATCCGGGCCCTCCCGGCAACTGCTCGAACGATATCCAGCGATCCTCGTACGGTCGCCCGGTGGACTCCAGCAGGTAGAGAAGGAGCAGGATCGCCACGGGCGGCTCGGCCGGCGTCCCGTCGGCCTTCAGCACCTCCCCGTCGGGATGCGAGACCACGTAGTCCACTCCCGAGCACCGCACCCCTATGCGCCCCGCGCCCAGGCCGCGGGCCCCGCTGCGCTCAATCAGCAGGTCCGGGTCGTGGGCGCCCAGCTTGGCCCGCCAGCCCGCGTAGGCGATCTGGTAAGAGCCCATCACTTCACCGCCGCGGCGAGCTCGGAGTCGAGGATTCCGGTTACTGCACGGGCCGCGGGCGCATCATCGGGTAGATCCACCATCGGCCTACCCTCCAACTCGAAAGCCGCCACCAGGGGGTCATCGGGCACGACCCCGGCCACGCGCAGACCGTCGCCGCCGAGCACGCGGGTCGCCGCCTGGGGAAGCTCGGAGGCCCTGTTGACCACCAGCACCATGTCCCTCACCGGAAGGGTGAGCTCGCCCACCAGCTCCTGAATGCGACGTGCCGCCTTGAGCCCCGCGAGGCTGGGGTCGCTCACGACGAACAGCAGGCTGACATCGCGGGTCGTCCGCCGGCTGAGATGCTCCATGCCCGCCTCGTTGTCGGTAACCACGTACGGATAGCTGCCCATCAACCGGTCAAGGTGCTCGCGCAGCAGGTGGTTTGCGGCGCAGTAGCAACCGGCGCCCTCCGGCCTGCCCATCAGGATCAGGTCCACGCCCGCACCCTCTGCCAGGCAGTCCTCCAGCTGATATGAGAGGTAGGTGATGCGCGACATGTTGGAGGGCACGTCGCGCATGCCGCGCGTGACATCCAGCACATCCGCGATCGTCTTCGCTGGCCGCATGCCCAGCGCGGCGTCGAGGTTCGCGTTGGGATCGGCGTCGACGGCGAGTACCGGCGTCCTGCCGGCCTTGCGCAGCGCCCTCACTATCAGGCCCGCCACCGTCGTCTTGCCGGTGCCGCCCTTGCCTGCTACAGCGATCACAAACGGCATCTTCGCTCTACTTCCTCTCTACGGTCCGTGCCGCCGCGGGCACACCCTCGCGCCGGCTATCCCATCCCCAGGTTCGCGCAGACGCGCGGGAACCTCGCGCAGTCGGTGTGGGGCAGAAAAGCGGCGGACACGTACTCCTCCATGAAGGCCGTGTCGACGCTCAACTCCCGGTAGGTCATCTTCGCTGCGACCTCTGCCGCCCTGCGCCAAGCATCCTGGGAGAGCAGCGCCATCCCGGCTCCCACCACCGAGCCGTTCCCGATGAAGGTCACCTTCTCGGGAGGCGCATCCGGGAGAAGGCCTATGGTTATCGCCTTCTCGACATCCAGGTACGTTCCAAATCCTCCCGCCACGTAGATCCGCTGGATGTCGCTCATCTCTATCCCCAACCTTCGGGCCAGTATCGCTCCTCCGGCATAGACGGCGGCCTTGGCGCGCAGTAGGTTGTCGATGTCGGCCGCGGTCAGCACGATGTCCTTGCCGCTCGCGGAGGCAGCGCCGGGAACCACCAGGATCTCCGGACCGTCCAATCCCTCCCGCACCGGAGGCGCGCCAAGGCGCATCCGCCCTCCGCGATCGATGTAGCCCGCCTTGAGCAGCTCCGCCAGGAGATCGACGAGCCCGGAGCCGCAGATGCCTCGGGGCTTGGCTCCGCCAATGGTCTTCCACTCCAGCATCCCCGATTCCACCACGGAGACCCGCTGGACTGCCCCCCTCGCGGCCCGCATCCCCCAGCTGATGCCCCCTCCCTCGAAGGCGGGGCCGGCCGAACAGGCGCAGCAGGCGAGGAACTCCCGGTTGCCGATCACCGTCTCGCCGTTGGTTCCGACGTCCACCAGCATCGCCAGATCGTCCTTACGGTCCATCCCGGCGGCGAGGACGTCCGCCGTGATGTCGCCGCCCACGTAGCTGCTCACCCCGGGCATCGCGTAGACAAAGGCCCTGGGGTTGATCCTCAGCCCGATCTCCCCGGCGGCATAGCTGGGCAGGGTAGCCGCTACCGGGATGTAGGGCTCGCGCCTGATCTCGGACGGGGGGAGCCCCAGGAGCAGGTGAAGCATCGTCGTGTTTCCGGCGCAGATCGCCCCGAGTATCTCGTCGCGTGAGACCTGGTGCGATCGCGCCAGGCCGCCCACCAGCACATTCACCGTCTCGACCACGGCCCCGCGAAGCCGCTCCAGCCCCCCCGGCTGCTCCGCGTGCATGATGCGGGATATCACGTCGTCACCGTAGGAAGCCTGCCTGTTCAGCGCGGCCGCGGCACCCAAGATCGCGCCCCCCGCGAGATCGAACAGGTGGACGACGACCGTGGTCGTCCCAACGTCCACCGCCACCCCAAACAGCCGCACGTCGTCCGCGGTTCCTCGCAGATCGATCAGTTCGTGGCCGCCGTTGGCTCGCGAGAGCACAGCCGTCACGTCCCAGTTGGCCTCGCGCACAATCCGAGGAAGGTCGCGCATCAGGCCGACCGGGACGACGAGATCCCGGATGCCTCGCTGTAGCCGTAGCTCCCTCTGGAGGCGACTGAGATCGCTGACGCAATCGTCCAGCGTTGGCGCCGGCAAAGCCAGGCGGACCGCGAAGGCGAGCGGGACCTGATCCGGAGCCCCGGCCTCCGCGGGCAACTCCGCTTTGACCCCTTCCGGGGCAGGCGGCGGGGGTGCTCCCCTCTCTGCTCCGGTGAGGATCTGCTCCTCCTCGATGCGCAGTTCGTCAGGGATGTCGACCGTGACATCCCCTACGACCCTGCAGGTACACGCGAGGACCTCTGCGCCGCCCGAAATCCTGCCGGCGTCTTCGCACTCGACGGTGCCGGAGATGAGATGCAGGCGGCAGCGCTGGCAGATACCCCGCCCGCCGCAGACGCTGTTCAGAGTTACTCCGGCGAGAAAGGCGGCGTCCAGCAGGGTCTGCCCGGACTCCACGGTCACGGTGCGACCCTCCGTCCGGAAGCTGACGCTCGGCCTCTCCGCCATGTGACGCCGCCTAGTCGCCGCTGGCGGCTGCCTGCTTCCACTGGTTCCGCATGAAGGCGGAGATGCCCGCCGACTCACGCGGACCAACCATGATCTTCCAGCCGCTCAGCTCTTCTAGCTTCCCGCTCAGGGCCGCGACACCACCCGGGATCACGACCCGCCGATGGTTCACCCGCTCCTCCACCTTGGAGTCGGAGATGGCCTTCGCGATCGTCTCGGCGTTGAACTTGTCCGCGGCCCAGGCGGTCATGACCGACTGGCCCTCGGTGTTCACGACGACCACCCATGCGGGCGTCCTTGCGGACTCGGTATCGGCTTCCACCGTGAAGTAGGTCAGCGAGAAGTTGGTGGTGACCAGCACGGGCGAGCTCTCGTCCGGCTGACCTACAGTGTGGATGCCGGCCTCGACCTGGATCGGCTTCTGCGGGTCGGTGTAGATGTTCTGGCGCACCGTGACGAGGGCCAGCGCCTGCCAGGGCTCCAGCATGTCGGTCACCACGAGCCCAGCGTACTTGCATATGTACGCTGCTGCCTCCGCCGTGTGGTCCACCGGATCCTCCGCCGTGGCGATCGCCATCGAGGGATAGCCCAGGGGGCGAAAGGTCTTGCGAAGAGCCAGGCGTCGGATCTGCGTGAGGTCCTGCAGCGCCCGCGCCTGCGTCCTGGCCCCGCTGTCGAGCACCAGGTCGTTGATCCCGGCCGCCGCGATGCGCGGGGTGAGCTCGGCCAGATCGCTGAGATCCTTGCCCCGCACGGCAAGCGGGCAGCCGCAGCTCTTGGCTAGCTTCGCCATCTCCTCCCAGTTGTCGGCCGTGGCGGCGTAGAGCAGCGGCTTGTGCTCTTTGATGGCGGTGGCGGCCGCGGTCATCGCCTCGAGCGAGTCCGACATCAGCACGAGCGCAAGCCCCATCTCGGAGGCCGCCTTGGCGGCGGAGGCGAACTGCGCGGGATCTCCGGTGGCGTCCTCGAGCGCGGCCATCTCGATCCGTACGTTCTGGCCGACACGATCGAACGTGTAGGCCAGCACCTTCTCAAACGCCGCACGCAGCTCCTCGGGCGACTTATCGCTCCGGATGCGCACGGCGATGGCCGGCGGATGGTAGAAGGTCTCCTCGTGCCTGAACAGCACGGTCTCCTTGCCCATCACGATGCACTGCTTCTCCGGTCCGATGCTGACCAGGCGTATGGGCGGCGCCGCCGCGCCCGCGAGCGTCGCCTTGGCATCGTCGCTCGCGTAGGGACATGCATCGATGGCAACCTTCTTGGTTGCGAGCTGCATCGCAAAGGCCAGGCAGGTGGGGAAACCGCACTCCCCGCAGTTCGTCTTGGGCAGGATCTTGTAGATGTCCAGAGCGGTCAGCGGCATCTCTTCTCTTCTCCAGCAGCCGCCCCCCGGTTCGCCCCGGGGGCGCCGAGTCTACTCACCAGCGCCCTCAACAACAAAGAGCGTGTTCCGGCTCAGGCGGGGCGGGGGCGGGCGCGTCCACCCGCCCCCCCTGCAAACGACCTACAGAAGTGGCGGCATCGACGGTGCCGGGTGTCCCACGCGCTCCAGGAACGCCATCAGCTCGTCGGTCGTAGTGGCGACAGTCTCGTCCGCGATCTTGTCGACGAACTCCTCGTCGCCGATCTCCTTGGCGCGGGCGGCAAGCTTGTCGCGCAGCGCCTCCTTGAGTTCCTTGGGCATCCACACCAAGCGCTTCAGCCCACCGTCTGCGGGGATGAACTTGCGGCTCGTAAGATAGAGCCGCCCGACCCCCAGGAATCCGGGGGTTTGGCCGCCGCCGCCCACCATGCCGGCCAGCGTGCTGAAGGTCATCCCGACGGGCGTCATGCCGCTGTACTCGCGGTTGACTATGATGACGCCGTTCGTCTCGGGAACCATGCTCATGATGCACTCGAAGCACCCGCACGAGGTCATCGGCGAGTGGATCATGGAGTAGAGGCTTACCTGCTCGACGGTCTTGTTGGACTTCGTATTGACGAAGG
>JBBIJB010000044.1:0-768 GCA_037446215.1 Armatimonadota bacterium | reverse complement strand
AACATACCGAGCGTCGCGTCCATCACGGCGCCCTTCTCGATCGGCTGGTTGGGGCCGGCGGGGTTGATCTCGTAGCTGGCCTTGCCGTCCAGCCAGTTGTATGCCCCGCACAACCCCAGCCGCTCGGGGGTGATGATGCAGACGTGGTTGGGAGCGTAGGACTGGCATAGCGTGCACGAATAGAAGACATCCACCGTCTCGTCGGTCATCCCCGCCACGCGCGCATCCCGCTCTTCCCAGACCTTGCGGGCTTCCTCGAGGATGGCGTTGATCTTGTCGGCATCGGAGTAGACTGTCACCGCGACCTTGTCCACCAGCGCCGGGTACTCCTCGTGGAGCTTGGCGTGCAGGATGTCCCCGAAGTGCCTGAGCCGGAAGCCGGCCTCGTAGGTGTCCTTGCTTATGCGGATCCAGGGGATGTCGCGCTGCCCGATGTGCATCACGCCCATCGCGCCGTTGATCAGGCGGTGGATCTGGCGCTCCAGGATCGGCTCGAAGTCCTTCTGGAGCTTCCTGCCTGCGACGTCGATCAGGATTCCCAGCGGCATCACTCCGCCGACCTCCGCCGTGTCCAGGTCCGGGCCCACCACCTCGATGCGCCCGTCCTCCACCTCGTTGAGCTCCTTCGCCCGCAGGAACTCGAAGGCGGGCGAGATCTGCCGGCCGAACTCGACGTGGAGCTGCTCCTTCCGCACCCTCTCACCCTCGAAGGCGGCGCTGTAGGAGACCGGGATGGGGATCTTGGAGAGCTTGAGCTTGAGCCCCCGC
>JBBIJB010000043.1:0-19778 GCA_037446215.1 Armatimonadota bacterium | reverse complement strand
GGCTCGCCCGCCACGCGGGCGCATGAGCTCATGAGGGCCACACTCTACACCGCGCACCCATATCGACGCTCGGTCCTCGGGACCAGAGAGACGATAGAGCGGATGCCAAGGGAGGCGCTGCTGCGCTTCTACAGGACGCACTACGTTCCAGCCAACATCGTCGTGGTCGTGGTAGGCGACGTTCGGTCGGATGAGGCGGTGGCCAAGGTGCGGCAGGCCTACTCCACCCTCCGGGCCGGCCCCCCGGCCCGGAGGCCGCATACGGTGGAGCCGCCGCTGGAGGCGGTGCGCCGAAACGAGGTCGAGGCCGACGTGCGCGTCGCCTACATCTCAATCGGCTTCCCCGGGCCGGCTGTGAGAGACCCCGACTCGGACGCCGCGGACGTGCTTGCCTACGCGCTGGGCAGGGGGCTCGGCGCCCGGCTGCGCCAGCGCGTGGTGGAGGGAGCGAACCTCGCGCAGAGCATCAGCGCTTCCTACCTGTCGACCGTGGACCCTTCGCCCTTTGTCATCTCGGCCGTGGTGGACCCCGCGCTGGCCTCCCGCGCCGAGGCGGCCATCGTCTCGGAGCTGCGCGCGGTGGCAGAAGAAGGGATCTCGGAGGCGGAGCTCATCCGTGCCAAGAACCTGCTGGAGGGGGAGCATCTCTACGGCTCGCACACCACCAGGGGCCGCGCCTTCAGCCTCGGGTTCTATGCGACGGTGGCAGATCTCGGCTTCGGGCTCTCCTACGTGGAGCGGGTACGTCGGATCGGCCCGGAGGAGGTGCGGCGGGCCGCGAGGAGGATCCTCGACACCCGCCGGTACGCGGTGGCCGTGATCAAGCCTGGGGGGAGGTAGCCGTGGTGCGGATCCCTGCGCTCGTAGCGACGCTCTCCGCGGCCCTGGCGCTCTCGGCCGCACCCGGAGCGGGTGCCCCCCCGGCAGCCGCCCGCCAGCCCGTCTCCCGGCACCTCCTGGACGGCGGGCTGGTTGTCCTGGTGAAGGAGAGCCGATCGAGCGATCTCGTAGTGATCGAGGCGGTCGTAGACGCCGGCCCGCGCGTGGAGAGACACGACGAGAGCGGAATCACCTTCTTCGCTCGAAGCATGCTCGTCCGCGGAACGGCAAGCCGCTCGGCTGCCGAGATAGCGCAGACGATCGAGGGAGTGGGAGGCCTGCTCGGAGGGGGAACCGGCACGGACTTCACCTCGCTCTACGTCGTCACGCCGAGCCGCCACCTCGGCGTCGGGATGGAGCTGCTGGCCGACCTGTTGACGAACGCCCGCTTCGAGGTCAGGGATGTGGAGGTGCAGCGCTCCATCGGCCTCTCGAGGATCCGCCAGAACGCGGACCAGCCGCTGCAGCGGGCGACGGACCTGATGCTGGAGGCGCTCTACCCCTACCATCCCTACTCCCAGCCGGTGCTCGGCTACGAAGCGACGGTCGCCGCCCTGACCCGCGAGCAGCTCATCCAGTTCTACCGGACGCACTTCACCGCGCCGAACATGGTCCTCTCGATCGCGGGCAACGTGACCAGATCCGCGGCGCTGGACGCGGCTGGCCGCGCCTTCAAAGGGCTCCGGCGCGAGCCGCCTCCCCGTCGCTCGAGATGGCTGCGTCTGGTGGAGCGGGCCCTGGCCACGCCGGCAGGAACCGCTGTCGAGGTCAGGGAGACCCGGCCGGTGGCCGCCTCCTGGATCTCTCTGGGCTATCTCGCGGTGCCGGTCGGGCATCCGGACTTCGCCGCCCTCCGCGTGATGAATGCCCTGCTGGGAGAGGGGATGTCGTCGCGGCTGTTCGTCCAGATCCGCGAGAAGGGCGGGATGGCCTACCAGGTTGGGTCCTCGCTGCCGGTTCGCTCGGGACCCAGCCACATCCGCCTGATCGCGGGGACCGATCCGGCGAACACGTCCAAGGTCGTGGGGGCGATGCTGGCAGAGGTCGAGCGCCTGCGCGCGGCCGCGCCTCCGCTCGAGGAGGTGGAGGCGGCTAAGCGGGGCGTGGTCGGCCGCTATGCCCTTTCGCGGGAAGACCTGGAGGCGCAGGCGTTCTACCTTGGCTGGTACGAGATCCTCGGCGTGGGGTTCGACTACGACGAGCGCTTCCCGAGGGAGATAGAGAAGGTCACGCCCGAGGACGTGGCGCGTGTGGCCCGGCGCTACCTGGGCCGACAGACGGTGGCCATCGTGGGGCCAGCTTCGGCCCGCTAGGGCTAATCGTGGGGCTAGGCGCGGGACAGCGAGCGATCCAGCTCTCTCGCGACCTCCGCCGAGAACGCCAGGGCCGCGTCCAAGACCTCGGCGTCGACGTTCTCCGGCACGTCGGTGTACCAGTGCCAGTTCGGGATTCCGCCCGCTTCATCCATCGCGATCAGAGCGAGCGTGCTGTACCCCCGGGCCGCGGGAACCAGGGCGTCCAGGTAGGCCAGCCGGTACTCCAGGGGGCGGACTTCCGGGTGGCTCGCGGCGACCTCCTTCGCCGCGGCCACCAGAAGGCCCGGGTACGGGAAGAACCGGATCATACCCTCGCCGGTGGCATACCGGAGCCGGCCGCTGCCCACGTTGTCCAGGATCAGGAAGTGCGTCGAGTCGCGATCCAGCTCGCCATGTCGCGCCACGAAACGCCGCATGCCCACCATGCCGGCCTCCTCGCAGCCGGTCAGCACCACCCACAGATCGAGATTCCCGAGGGGCCGGGCCTGGAGCTCCTCGGCAAGCGACAGCGCGACGGCCACCCCGGAGGCGTTGTCGCTCGCGCCCACCACGTGGCGGCCGCGCAGCTCTCGCTCGAGCACCAGCGCGCAGCCGAAGAGCAGGTAGCCGCCTCCCGCCCACCGGATCCAGTCCAGCGGCGCGCCCCGCGCCCCGGCCGCCTGGGCGATCACCGCCGCCGCAACCGCAGCCAGCGTGGCCACGCCCAGCAGAAACGAGGTGCGTATGCCCGATACCAGCCGGGGGTGGAACAGCAGCCCCGCGCGCGAGGAGTCGTAGTGGGCGGAGACCACGAGGCGCCCGCGTGCGCCGGGCCTGGCGAACCTCGCCACCACGTTCTGGGACGGTCTCGATGCGAAGAGCGCGCCTGCCCACGGTCCTATCGAGGTGTGCTCTCCCAGGTACAGCACCAGCAGGACCACTATCGCCCCCCCGGCGGCCCACGGCGCGAGCGGCGCCGCGAGCCCGGCCGTTGCCACCCCGCCGAAGACTAGGAGGTAGCCGTACCCGAACGACGGGGGAGACCTGAACCCCTCGACTTCCACCTCCGCCCCCATCGCCCTAAGACCCGCGGCCAGCTCGCCGGCCGCCCTGCGCTCCGCCTCCGTGGCAGAGCCCCGGGGCCCAAGGTCGCACAGACGGTCCAGGTGCACGAGCGTGGCAGATCGCCCTGAGCGCATACCCAGGCGTTCCCGCAGGGATCGCCGTGTTCCTGCCGAAGCGATAAACCCTGAACCCCCCGCTGGGGTCTAAGGGTCAAAGAAGAGTATTGAAGGATCCGTGAGGAGGCATTCATGGCGTTGCTGCTGCGCGTTTCGCTCTGCCTTCTGGTGCTGGCCCTGGCGGTTCCCGCCGGTAGCCAGGCCTTCGCCGGGGCCGCTACCCCGGCCCCTTCTCTGTTCCCCTTGATCACGGGAGCGGTCTGGGTGCGCAAGACCGATGAGGGGACCGAGGCGGTCACGAAGGTGACCGGTCCCAAGACCGTCGGGTCCACGCGATGCACCGCCGTGGAGCGCAAGGCGGTCGAGCGCGGGCGTGAGCGCACCACCCACACCTGCTACCTTGTGACGGCCACCGAGGTGCTGGTCATCGAGTCGACCACACCCCGCGGCCTGGTTGAGAGCAAGCCTCCTCGACCGATCCTGAAGTTCCCCCCGCGGGCAGGGCAGACCTGGACCTGGTCCCCGCAGGACTCGGCCTTCGAGCTCAAGATCACCGACAAGTGGATCGGGGAGGAGACGATCAAGGTCCCCGCCGGCACCTATCGCGCATGGAAGCTTCAAAGCGTGATGGTCGGCGAGGACTCTGAGATGACAACCGTGACCTGGTACGCGCCGGGCATCGGGATGGTGCGCACGGAGCGCAAGGGCTTTCGCGGCGACAGGCAGATCAGCGGCTTCTCGGAGCTGGTCAGCTACAAGGCGCGATAGGACCGAACGCCGCGCATATCTAGTCGGGGAAGCACAGATCTCTACCCCGATTGTTCCAGAAGAGCGCGAGCACCTATGCTACGACGATCGTCGGACCCCCGGCGGCAAGCCGGGGGTCCTCAGATTAGCGCCCCCAGGTCAGCACGCACGACGCCCAGGTGAACCCGCCGCCGAACCCAGCCAGGACCACGCGGCTGCCGTCCTTGATCCTGCCGTCCTTGAGGGCTTCCCAGAGCGATAGGGGCACCGAGGCCGAAGAGGTGTTGCCGTAGCGGTCGATCGTGCTGACGATGCGCTCCATTGGGAAGCCGAGCCCGCGCGCCACGGCTTCGATGATCCGCTGATTTGCCTGGTGCGGGACGATCCAGTCTATGTCGTCCAGCGTCAATCCGGCGCCGGCGACCACCTTGCCTATCGACTCGGGGACTATCCGAACCGCCAGCTTGAACACCGACTGCCCGTCCATCCGGCCGCGGTGAAGCGACTTCTCCACCGCTTCCATCGTCATCGGGATGCGGCTGCCTCCCGCGGGGAGCTTCAGGATATCGCTCGCGGAGCCGTCCGAGCCGACGACGCTGGAGATGACCCCGGCACCCGACTGGGACGGTCCCATGACCACGGCCCCGGCCCCGTCTCCGATCAGGACCGAAGTCGTCCGGTCGTTCCAGTCGGCAAGCCTGGTCAGTGCCTCGGCCCCCACCACCAGGACATAGCGCGCTATCCCCGACTCGATCATCTGGGAGGCCGTGATCACCCCGTAGACGAAGCTCGAGCATGCCGCGAGCAGGTCGAACGCGCCCGCCTTGCGGGCGCCTATCCGATCCTGGACTATGCAGGCGGTGGCCGGGAAGAACATGTCCGGCGTGGTGGTGGCGCAGATCACCAGGTCAAGATCTCCGGCCGCCACGCCCGAGTCGCGTAGGGCGGCCTCGGAAGCCGGTATCGCGAGGTCCGACGCCGCGAGGTCGGGATCAATGATGTGGCGCTCCCTGATGCCTGTGCGGGCGACGATCCACTCGTCGCTGGTGTCGAGTATCTTCTCGAGGTCTTGGTTGGTCATGACCCGAGGCGGCACATGAACGCCCAGGCCCAGGATCGCCGCGCGCGTCGCTCCGCGAGGTCGTGGGCCGGCCGTGGGCAGATCGCTGTTCTCGCGCATAAAGAGTTGAATTCCACGGTTCGCCTCATCATCCTTCTCTCACCCAGGCATCTGGGCGATGGGAAGAGGTCCGGGCCGCCGCCCGTTGAAGACGTGTGACAGCGCGCACGAGGAGGTTACCGATGCCCGGCAAGCTCAGCGCGGCGGTGCGATCGTTTCTGGAGGAGCCCTACCCTGCGGTGCTCGCGACGGTTTCCGCCGTCGGGAGGCCCCAGGCGACGCCGGTCTGGTTCATGCTGGACGGAGATGACATCCTCGTCAACACGAGCCGCGGCCGCGCCAAGCTCAAGAACCTCCAGGAGCACCCGCACCTCTCCCTGGTGGTCGTGGACCCGGAGAGCATGTACAGGTACGTCCAGATCCGGGGCAAGGTGGTCCGATTCGACCCCGACGCCGGCGCGCGCGACATAGACCGCCTCTCCCTTCGATACACCGGCAAGCCCTACGACTACAGCTACGGGGGGGGGCCGGAGGACCGCGTCACCCTTGTGATACGCCCACTATCGGTCAACAGCCTGGGGATCCGCTAGGCCCCGAGGGCGCACACCTGCATGGGAGGTTGACAATGGCCGTCGCCGATGTCGTCGTAGTTGGTGGGGGGTGCACCGGGTCCAGCGCCGCCTTCTGGCTGGCGTCTCGCCACAATACGAGGGTCGTGCTCCTCGAGCGAGACACGATCGCCTCGGGCCCGACAGGCCGCTCGAGCGGCATAGTGCGGATGCACTACTCGTTTGACCCGCTGATAAGGCTGGCGCTGCGCAGCCTGGAGCAGCTCCAGGAGTTCGAGTCCGCCGTCGGCGGCAGCGCCGACTTCCGCAGGACGGGCTTCCTGATCGTCGTGCCGCCGGGATTGGAGGAGACGCTGGCCGCCAACGTCAGGCTCCAGCAGCAAATCGGCGTCGAGACGCACCTGCTGGATCCCCGAGCGATCCGAGAGGTAGACCCCAGGCTGACGATAGATGACATCGGCAAGGCGGCCTACGAGCCCGGCTCCGGATACGCGGACGGATACGCCACCTCGACCGCGTTCGCGGCCGCGGCGCGGCGGAGCGGGGCCGCGGTGATGGAGCGCACCCCGGCTACGAGGCTGCTCGTTGAGGGCTCTAGGATCACGGGGGTGGAGACGCCGTCGGGCCGGATCAGCGCCGGCGCGGTGCTGGTCGCCGGCGGACCATGGACCAGGGGGCTGCTCGCTCCGCTCGGGATCGACCTGCCGATCAGGTCGACCCGGCACCAGGTGGTGATCCTGGAGGCGCCGCCAAACGAGTCGCCGCTTGGGCCCGTGCTGGTCGATATCGGCCAAGGGTTCTATCTCCGGCCCGACATCGGAGGCCAGTTCCTTGGCGGATCGGTGGAGGAGAGCCCGGAAGAGGAGGTCTCCCCCGACTCATTCAACGAGGGGGCGGACCTTGACTTCGTCGAGCGGATCGCCGCCTGTCTGGAGAGAAGGATACCCGCCTTCGAGGGCGTGGCGTTCAGGGACGGCTACGCCAGTCTCTACGACGTGACGCCTGACTGGCAGCCGGTGCTGGGCTCCCTGCCCGGGTACGAGGGGTTGTTCGTCGCCGCGGGCTTCAGCGGCCACGGCTTCAAGCTGAGTCCGGCGGTGGGCGAGGAGCTGGCCTCGCTGATCGTCACCGGCGGCTGGGGAGCGATCGATCTGGGGCTGTTTCGCGCCTCGCGATTCGAGGAGGGTGCGCTGATCCACAGCCCCTACACCCACGGGATAGTCGGCTAGAGGCGGGCCTCCATCCACTTCCTCAGTTCCTCCATGTTCGCGACCGTGAGGTCGGGCCGGGGGTCTCCTCGTCTCCGCCGATACGCCACCACCCCTGTCTTGACCAGCACCGTGAACAGGCCGGCGGCCGCGCCCGCCGCGATGTCCGTCCCCAGCTGATCGCCGACCATTGCGGTCTCTGCCGGCCGCGTGCCCGTTCTCCTCATCGCCTCGCGCAGCAGCGCCGGGTTGGGCTTTCCAATGACGACCGGCTCACGCCCGGTGGCGTAGCTGAGCGCGGCCACCAAGGCTCCCGCCCCGGGCAGGGCGCTGCTCTCGGTGGGGAGCAGGGGGTCGGGGTTCGAGGCGACGAACGCCGCGCCGCCGACCAGCGCTTCGGTCGCGTAGCTCAGCTTCCGAAACGTCAACCCCCGGTCCAACCCGACGACTACCGCCTCGACTCCCTTCCAGGCCGGGACGAATCCGGCGCGGGTGACCAACCGCCGGAGCGGCTTCTCCCCGACTATCAGGACCCTGTCGCCGGGCGTCAGTGTGCCCTTAAGGTGGGAGACTACGCCGGCAGCGGATGTGACTATCCTACCCTCCGGGACCCGCATGCCCAGCTTCCTCATGTGGATCGCGTACTGCCGCGGCGTGCGGGTGCTGTTGTTGGTTACCAGCGCGTAGGGGATACCCCGCCGGTCGAGCTCCTCGAGCATCGCGCGCGCGCCGGGCAGCGGACGGGCCCCGCGGTACAGGACGCCGTCCATGTCGAAGAGGAATCCACGCAGCTTCGCTTTCGCCATGTCTTCGCTTTCTGTGTCATCGACAGCAGACCCTGCATGCGCTCCTCAGGACAGACTGCCAGGTGCCGCGGGGCGCGCCCCTCTCCTGCGGGCCACGTAGTCAGCGATGGAGCCAAGGTGCCCTGTGACCCCCTGGGGCGCCAGGATTATCGTGAGCATGAACAACGTGCCGATTACCGTCGCGTGCCGGTGGGTGAGCTGGCCGATGAAGCTCTCCAGCAGCACCACGATTGCCACCCCAACGATGGGTCCCGCGAACGTACCGACTCCGCCCAGCGTTGAGACGAGCAGGATCCAGACCGAGCGCTGGAGGTCGAAGACGCTGGTGTGGACAAACCCGGTGTGGTAGACGTAGAAGATGCCGGAGATGCCGGCGAGCGTTCCGGCCAATACGAAGGCCAGGTATCGCAGTAGCGATACCGGATAGCCAAGCGCCGCCATTCGGGTGGGGCTGGCGGCTATCCCCCTTAGTGCGAGGCCGAAGTGTGATCGCGCTATCGCCAGCATCACGGCGAAGCAGGCGAGCGAGGTGGCCAATAGCGCGAAGTAGAAGTTGCTCGGGTTCTTGAGTGCGACCCCCATGACCACGGGCGGCACTACACCTGGGATCCCGTCGTAGGCATGGGTCAGCGACACCCACCGATTCGCTACTCCCCACATCACCTGTCCGAGTGCGAGCGTTATCATGAGGAAGTAGATCCCGGTTGTTCGGATCACGATCAGTCCGGCCGCGGCGGCCAGCAGTGCCGCGCCGCCTACCCCCACAACAACCGGCCACGGGAACGGGATGCTGTACCTGGCGGTCATGATCCCCGCCGCGTAGGCCGCGAACCCGAAGAACGCCACCTGGCCAAGCGAGGTCATACCCGCCCTCCCTGCCAGGAAGCTGAAGCTGACCGCGAGCAGGCTGTAGAAGAGGATCCGGTTGGTCAGCGTCAGGTAGTATGCGGGCATCCATCCCGGTAGCGTCAAGAGTAGGACCACTCCCACGACGGCGACTGCCCAACTGCCGATCCGGCGCATGGCCACCCCTATCTCCCAAATAGGCCCTGCGGCCTGACCGCCAGAACCAGCGCCATCGGCGCGAACACGAAGAACAGCGAGAAGTCCGGGAAGTAGGCGGTGGCGAAACTGAGGGTCATCGCGGTTATGAGGGCGCCCACGGCCGCTCCTACCAGGCTACCCATCCCGCCGATGACGATAGTGACCAGCGAGAGGGCGAGCGCCTGGAAGTCCTCGCCCGGTGCGAGAGCCCAGTAGGATCCCCCGATGACTCCCGCGAAGCCAGCCAACAGCCCGGCCAGCATGAAGACCGCGGTCATCGTGCGTCCGATATTGATGCCGAGCGCCGCGGTTGTCTCCCGGTCATCCACGCCCGCACGGACTGCCATTCCAAGCGAGGTCCTCATCAGCAGCAGCCACAGCCCAATGCCCACGAGGACCCCGAAGACCAGCACGAAGACCCGGAACCCCGGATACACCACCCCGAGCATCTGCAAGCGCGGCGTGAGCAGCGCCGGGGGCTGGAGATTGAGAGGGTTGCCCCCCCAGATCGCCACGGCGGCGTCACCGAGGATCATGGCTACGGCGAGCGTCAGCAGCGACTCGGGCAGCTCCTTACCCCTTACCCACACCAGGAGCGCCCGCTCCATCAGGCAGGCGATGACCGCGATCGAGAGGCCGCCGGCGATCAACGCCAAGGGCCAGTTGCCGGTAATCCTGAAGACCGTCAGGCCCAGGTACCCGCCGACGAGGTAGTAGGCACCGTGCGACAGGTTCACTATGCGCATGAGTCCAAACGCGAGAGTCAGCCCGCTCGCCATGACGAACAGCAACGCCGCATAGGTTAGCCCGTTCAGGAACAGCAGATTCAGCATCTGGTCGTCACCGGCTTCCCGGCCCGCCGACCGTGGGTGTCCTCTCGGGGCGCGTTGAGGCGGGCCGGGCTGGCCATCGATCTAGGCGAGCCTAATCGACTTGAACGAGCGCACCTGCTCGGTGATGGCGCGCTCGGTGGGTAGCCGCTCCACGCTGGATGCGCCAAAGAAGCCAGCGATCCCCGGCATCTTCGCCAAGGCCTTGGCAACGTTCTCCGGCTCATCGAACGGCCCTCCGTGGCAGAGCACGATGATGTCGGGCCGCACGGCCTTTGCCGCCCCTGCCATAGCCGTGACCTTCTGGATCGCCTCGTCAAGGGTGAGGGCGACCGCGGCCCCGATCGTCCCTGCCGTCGTCAGCCCAACGTGGGGCACGAGGATGTCCGCGCCCGCCTTGGCCATCCTCATGGCCGTGTCGGAGTCGAAGACGTAGGGTGCGGTTATGAGGTCCAACTCATGGGCCATCCGGATCATCTCGACTTCCTTGTCGTATCCCATTCCGGTTGCCTCCAGGTTCTCCCTGAAGACGCCGTCGATGAGACCAACGGTTGGGAAGTTCTGGACGCCCGAAAAGTTGAGCCGGGCCACCTCGCCAAGGAAGAGCTCCATGTCCCTGAAGGGATCGGTACCGCAGACCCCGGCCAGGACCGGTGTTTGCTTGATCACGGGGATGACCTCGTACGCCATCTCCATCACGATGGCGTTGGCGTCGCCGTACGGCATCAGGCCGGCAAGGGAACCCCTCCCGGCCATGCGGTAGCGGCCGGAGTTATAGATGATTATCAAGTCGATGCCGCCGGCCTCTGCCATCTTGGCCGAGATGCCGGTGCCGGCCCCGCCGCCGATGATTGGCTCGCCGCGGCCGATCTTCTCACGAAACCGCTCAAGGACAGCTTGTCGCGGAATACGCTTACCCATGGAGTTGCTCCTCTCCCTCTGTCGTCCTTGCGAGGAACTGCAGCATCTTGGCGCTCACCGCGTCGGCGAAAGCATCGTCGTTGATGTTGTTGTCGAGCTCGTGGACCTCGACGCCGGCGCCGGCGTGCGTCTTGATAGCATCGAACAGTGCCCGGTTGGCCTCGGGCCACCAGAACTCCTTGCCAGGCGCGTCCAGCATGGAGACGCCTTTCAGCGGAAGGAAGATGGCCGCCGGTCCAGCCGACCGACTGACCTTCTCGGCGATGATACGCCCCAGCTCCGCGTTTTCTTCCGGAGAGGTGCGCATCAGCGTCACATTCGGATTCCAGTGGTGGAAGCGGCGAGCTTTGAACTTCTCTGGCACCGTCTCGGGCGCCCAGAAGTTGGCCATGTCCACGCAGCCGGGTACGACCACCTGCGGGATGCCCTTCTTGGGCGCCGCGTCCATTCGCGCGGGGCCCGCTGTCAAGACGCCGCCCACCAGCTCGTCGGCCCACTCGGTCGGCGTGATGTCGAGCACCCCGGTGATGTACCCGTCCTCTATCAGGCTCTCCATCGTCTGACCGCCCGTCCCGGTGGCGTGGAACACGAGCACCTCGAACCCCTTCTCCTCCATGGTGCCGCGGCAGCGGTTGACTATCGGCGTCGTGTTTCCAAACATCGAGGCGGCCAGGAGGGGTTTCTCCTGGATCTCGGGCGTCGGCGTCTCGACCATCCCCGCGACTGCACCGGCGGCGTTGGCGTAGATCCGCGCGCTGATCCTGTTGACGCCCGCGACGTCCACCACCGAAGGCACCATCACCACGTCCTTGGTTCCGACGTAGGGCTTGGTGTCTCCGGATGCAAGCGTGCTGACCATCACCTTCGGGATGCCCACCGGCAGTGCGCGCATCGCGGAGGTCCCTATGATCGTCCCGGCCGATCCTCCCATCGCGAGCACTCCGTCTATCCTTCCAGCGTCGTATAGTTCCTTGACGACCGTCGCGACCCCCCTTGTCATGACCTCCATCGCGTGCCCACGGTCGGCCTTCGCCTGCAGCTCCTCGACCGTCGAGCCCCCGGCTTCGGCCACGCGCTCTCGCGGTACATCTGGGGAGAACGCCGGCACTCCTACGACGCTCGTGTCGATCACTATGGCCGTGTGGCCCCGCCGCTCGATCTCCTGCTTGACGAATGCGAACTCGGGGCCTTTCGTGTCCAAGGCGCCTACGATTGCGATCTGCTTGCCCATCGCTCGCTCCCTTCGGCTACGACCTAGATCCCAAGGTGCTGCCGCCTTGCCTCGGCATCGACCGCGAACTCCTTCCCCGTGGCGTGGTGAACGATTCGGCCGGCGGTCAGCACGTACACCCGATCGGCGAGCACGTCCGCGATTCTCTGCTGCTGCTCAACGAGGAGCAGCGCAGCTCCCATCTCTCTCAACCGCTGCAGCGTTGCGATGAGGTGCTGAACGACCAGCGGGGCGAGACCCTCGGAGGGCTCGTCCAGCACCAGCAGTGCAGGGTTCGTGACCAGCGCACGGCCGATGGCAAGCATCTGCTGCTCGCCTCCGCTCAGCCGCGTCCCCGGCAGCGCCTTCCTGCGGGCGATCTCAGGGAAGAGGTCGTACACCGCGTCGGGGGTCCACACAGTGCCATCGGCGCTCCTACGGAAGGTGAGTCTCAGGTGCTCGTCGACCGACAGAGAGGGGAAGAGGCGGCGGCCTTGCGGGACGTACCCTATGCCCAGGGACGCCGCCTGGTGTGACTGCAGCCCCTCGATCCGGCGACCCTTGAACGTTATGAGCCCACGGGAGGCGGGTGGAGTAATGCGCAGTATCGAGCGGAGGAGGGTAGTTTTCCCCATGCCGTTGCGCCCAACTACGGCGACGCACTCGTGGCCCACCGCGATAGACACGTCCTGGAGCACATGGCTCGTGCCGTAGAAGGCATTCAGGCCGTCCACCTCGAGCAGGTAGTCACCCATGATTGACCCACTCGCCCATGTAGACTTCCTGCACACGGGCGTCCGCGCGCACTGCCTCGGGCGCGCCATCGGCGATTACGCGTCCGTTGTGCAGCACCGTAACGCGATCGGCAAGACCCAGCACGACATCCATGTCATGCTCCACGATGAGAAGTGTCACGGTACGCTCGAGACTCCCGAGGAAGCGCATCATGCGCTGGCGCTCAGACGGCGCCAGTCCCGCGACCGGCTCGTCGAGCATCAGCAGTCTAGGGCGAGCGGCGAGCGCCACGCCGATCTCGAGCTGGCGTTGCTCGCCGTGCCCTAGGGCGTCTACCCTCGCAGAGGCTCTCTCGCCCAGTCCGACGAACTCCGCTACCTCTCTCGCCCTGTCGAGGCGGGCCGCGTGGAGGCGCCAAGGTCTGAGGATGTTGGCTGATACGTCCCCGCCGGAGGCGAGGAAAAGGTTCTCCTCGACGGTGAGGCTCAAGAAGAGGTTCGTGACCTGGTATGTCCTGCCGAGGCCGAGTCGCGTTCTCTGTTGGACGCTCAGGCGAGTGACATCTTCCCCGAACAACGACACCCGGCCGTAATCGGGGGGTATCTCGCCCGTGATCGAGTTGAAGAGCGTCGTCTTTCCGGCGCCATTCGGGCCTATGAGCCCCCGGCGCTCGCCGGCAGGGATGGAGAGGCTCACCTCGTCGAGGGCGGTAATGCCCCCGAAGGTCTTGGTGAGCCTCTCCACGTTGAGTACTTCGAGTGCCTGACGGTCCATATGGTGCGCGTTCTGCTTTCGCCGGTCCTGGTCAGCCACAGAGCCTACTTGCCGCGGAGCCGGGGGAGCCTGGTGAGCACCGCCGCGCAATCACTCGGCGGGAAGTCGCGCGTGTCAGGGGGCGCCGCTATGTAGGCCTCTGGATCGAACGGGCCGAACTGAGAGACATCCTTGAAGGTCGCTATGACCGTGTTGATCAGGCGGTTTCCGACGCGCTGGACCTTTCGGATGTAAATATTCTGCACCGGGTTGCCGTACTCGTCCAAGTAGAAGGGACCGCGCGGGGCATCCGGCATCTTGGTTGCGCGCAGCGCCTTGATGAACGCGTCACGGTCCTCGATCTTGCCCCCGACGGCGGCGATCGCGTTCAGCACCATCCTGGCTCCCACGTAGCCGTGCTCGGCGGAGGTAGGTGGTATCTCATTCCACCGCTTCTCGTATGCGTTTCGGAACTTGAGGAAGGCCGGGGTCTTCAGCGTCTCGGCGTACTGGATCGCAGATATCGAGCCGATTGCGCTGTCGCCCAACTCCTGGAGGGTGATCGGTTCGTAGGCGTTTGATGCGCCAAGCAAGACGTACTTGTCAAGGAGGCCGAAGTCGCGGAACTGCTTGTAGAACGCCACCATGTCCGTCCCCGCGCCGTTATACAACACCGCGTCGACGTCGCGCGGCATCGCCGCTATGATCGAGCTGTAGTCGCGTGTTCCGACGGGGTGCCATATCTTGACAACCTCTCTGCCGCCGGCCATGCAGAAGCCCCGAACGAAGCCTCCGAGCTGGTTCCACGGGAACGAGTAGTCCTGTCCGATAGAGACTATGCGGCGGTATCCGAACGTCCGGGCCACGTACTGGCCGAACGGGAACATCGGTTGGGCACCGCTCCAACCCGCGCGGACGACGTTGTGCGCCCGCAGGCGCATCGTGATGTCCTCCGGGGCCGAGTAGCCGATCACCACTGGCAATCCAGTACCCCGGGCCCAATCCACCATGGCCAGGCCCTCTCCGCCACAGGTGGGCCCGACGACGACGTCCACCCTGTCACGCTCGTGAAGCGCGCGCACCTTCGTCATCATGATGTCCGCGGTGCACTGGGTGTCCTCGATGAAGACGCGGATGCGACGCCCGGCCGCCATGTGGTTGGCCTCTTCGAACGCGAGAATCGAGCCCCTTATCTGGGGCTCGCCGAAGGCCGAGAACACGCCCGTGCGGGCCCCGAGCAGCCCCACGCGTATCTCGCGCGCCTGCCCCAGGGCCTGCAAGGAGCCGATAGGGGAAAGCACCGTGACACCGGCAAGCACGGCCACCGCTGTCCAGGCAACCGCCTTGAGCAAGGACTCCAAGCCGTTCGTCCTCCCTCTCATTGCTCTTTGACCTCCTCTCGTTGTTCCCCCGCTGCCCGAACCCCTCACAGCGGCGGAGTAGGTCTCGGTCCTTCTGCGCTACCCGGCGCCGTACTGGGCCCCACTCCCTTAGCCCCACTCCCACGGATGGCCCGCCCTCTTCTGCGTCCACACTCCCCAACGCTGTCGGGTGGACGCTTCCGCATCTCTGCCTCACCGGGCTCCGTCCCTGTCAGGGCGTTGATCAAGCTCCGCCCCACCGTCGCGGCCGCCTCGTCGAGCTGCGGTTCATCGAGCCCCGCGAAGCACAGCCGCATAGCGTATGGGTCGCCTCCACTCGGCCAGAAGGCTGGGCCCGCCACGAAGTCGACCCCCTTCGATGACGTGCTCTTGAGCAGATCCGCGGCCTGCACGGGAGCGGGCAGCCGAGCCCATACGAACAACCCGCCCTCCGGTCTGCGCGCTGTCAGCCGGCCGCGAGTGTGCCGTGCTAGCGACTCGAGCAGTTGGTCGCGCTTCGACCTGAGTCGCTGACACGCACGGCGGAGGTGTGGCTCCAGCAGGTTCTCCTCGAGTAGCCGGGCCATCGCCCACTGCGGGAGGCTGCTGACGTGCAGCCCGCCTCCTGCCTTGGCGACGGTGGCCTGTCGGACGACGCTGGGTGGTCCGGCGATCCATCCGACGCGGACACCAGGGAAGACAAGCTTGGAGAAGGTGCCAACGTGAATGACGCCCCCCCACGTGTCGAGCGCCTTCAGGCGCGGGAGCCGCGTGCCCTCGTAGCGCAGCTCCCAGTAGGGATCGTCCTCCACGATCGGCACCGCGTGGCGGGCAGCGGCCTCGATGAGGAGATGCCTTCGTTCGAGCGAAAGCGAGACACCGGTCGGGTTCTGAAACGTCGGCACGAGATAAATGAGCTTCGGTCTCGTGTAGGCCAGCACGGACTCGAGAGCCTCCACGTCGATGCCGGCGCCGTCTACTGGCACGCAGATGATACGCGCCCCGACACTCTGGAAGGCCTGGATGGCACCCCGGTACGTGGGGCCCTCGATGACGACGGTGTCTCCCGGGTCAACGAGGATCGAAGCCAGGATGCTGAGAGCCTGCCGTGCCCCCGCGGTGATGAGGATCTCCTGCGGCCGGGCATCCGCGCCTCCGGCGCGAAGGTGAGCCGCGAGGGCTGCGCGCAACGCGGGGATCCCTTGCGGGGGACCGGGCTCGAAGGCCCGTGCGCCCTCCCGCTCAAGGACCAGGTCAAACATCTGCCGGAATGTTCCGATTATCGAGGGATCGGCCGCGACCTTACCTGATGCCAAGCTGAGTCTGCCCGCCGGCGCGGTGCTCACCTCGCCCATGAACGGGCTCGTGACCCTGCTGATGGACGTCGAGAACTGCGGCTGCCACGAATAGCCCGGCACCGTGCGGTCGATTGGGAGGACGGCGAAGGTGCCCCGACCCACGCGGCTGCGGGCCCACCCACGGCGCTCAAGCTCGCGATAGGCTTGGACCGCGGTATTCCTGCTGACCCCGATCAGCTCGGCAAGCATCCTCTGTGGGGGCAGTCGCTCGCCGACGACGAGCCGGCCGCGCTCGATCCGGCGCTCGATCTCCGATGCTATCTGAGCGTAGAGGGGCATCTGCGACGATTGATCGATTCGGAATCCCGCGAACCCTGCCCCTACCGGGCTTTCAGGCGAAGTCCGCGAGAGTGCCGATCTGGCCATGCGGCCCCCTGGGGGTCACTTGTCCTGTGCGCGGCCACTTCTCTGTAAGAGGCCAGGGTAAGGGTAGGCGAGGGATGACTGCCGGTAAAGTACCACAGCCAAATTGGTTCTCTTGTCAGCCACGCACTCCATACTACTTGCGCGGTGCTCCCTACTCCTGCCGCGGCCGCCCCGACCCGCGGCAGGGGATGGGGTTCGACCGCCCACCTGAGTTCACCAGGCCCCGCAGCAGGGCGCCGCGGGGCCTGGGATCGGAAGGGCCGGGGATGGGAAACCGGAACGACGACCTCCGGCACCGTCGGCCCGGAGGAGACACCCCGGCCCTGACTCTATGGGACTGTCCTGGGTCCTGCTGCTCTGAGCCCAGCCTTCTTGACAGAGGGCCCTGCTCCTGCCGCCCAGAGGGCGAATAGGCCCTGGAGGTCGGAATTTCAGTGCCTCGACGGGTGGAACTTAAGCAGGACTCAGATTCCTGCCCGATGGGAAGAGGAACTTCAGCGAGGGGTGTCGAATGGACCCGCGCTTGACCCGGAGCACAACCACACCTTTCGACGCGTTAGCCACACGCCACAAACTCACCTTGGACGCCGATTGAAGGTATGAAGGGCGGCCTGCCGTCCCGGAGTTGCGCACGTATCGCGCGCCGTGCCCCTGGAGGGTGCCCGGCGATATGAAGGAGGGAAGTCAGGTGAGAAGGCTTCGGCAGATCTTCGCTGTGATCTCTGTTGCGGTGCTCATCCTCGGGGCGACCGCCTCGACCCATCCGGGCCTGCTCGAGACAGCGGGCCACGGCGACGGCGAGCTGTTGGGCGGTCAGTTCGCGGGCCACGGCGACGGCGAGCTGTTGGGCGGTCAGTTCGCGGGCCATGGCGACGGCGAGCTGCTGGGCGGGGCCTGGGGAGAGCTCGGATAGGATAGGGGCCCGGCCTTGACACTAGGCGAGAAGATCCGGCAGGCGCGGAAGAGCCGCGGGATAACCCAGCGGGTTCTCGCAGGGGGTGACCTGTCGGAGAGCTTCATCAGCATGCTCGAGCACGGGAAGGTACGCCCCTCGCTCGAGACCCTCCGCCTCCTCGCGGGGCGCCTGAACCTACCGCTGGCCGACCTGCTTGAGGCCGATCCGCCTCCAAGCCGCCAGGTCACGCTGAAGCTGGAGCAGGGTGGCCTGCTGCTGCGTCAGCACGACTTCACCGGAGCGCTGGAGGCGTTTCAGATCGCCGAACGGGCGTCCCTCTCGGGCGCTCCCCTCGATGTGGCCTTCAAGATACAGATAGGGCTCGGTCAGGCCCTGACCGGGTTGAGGCAGTTCGATCTTGCCGGCGAGCACCTCGAGCGAGGCCGTACCCTTGCGGGCGCGCTCGGGCGGCCGGACCTGGTCGCGTGGGTGGCAAGCGCAACGGGCTTTCTCCACCTCCGGCAGCGCGACTTCCCGGCCGCCCGAGACGCCTTCGCACGGGCCCTCGAGGCCGCCAGGGTCTCTACCCCGGTAGATACCGCGTTCGAAGGCCGGCAGCTGGCAAATCTGGGCCGTACCTACTCGGAGCTCGGCCTTCCGGCACAGGCATTGGAGTGCTATCAGGCCTCCCTGGAGAGGCTCGAGCCCCTCGGAGACCTGGGCGCGCTGGGGCTGCTTCACTTCAACCTGGGGGTGGCCTACGAGCGGCAGCGCTCGTACGACCTGGCGGGTACGCATCTAGAGCGGGCTGCGGCGCTGTTCGAGGCGCAGGAGAACCTCCACCTGCTCGGCACCGTCAAGCGCAGCATAGGAATACTGCTTATCAGCCGCGGCCGTCTGGGCGAGGGCGCCGAGGCCCTGAAGCAGAGCCTCAACGTGGCAGCCAGGCTTGCAGACGACGCGGGGCGGGCGCAGACGCTCACGGAGCTTGCCCGCGCCTCCGTCCTGCGCGGCGATCTGGAGGACGCGCGAAGGCACGCCGAAGAGGCGATCCGGATCTCGGTGAAGATACAGGACCCCGCGGAGGCGGCGCGGGCCGAGGCGGTGATCGCGTCGGTCTGTCAGCGCCAGGGACGCGCGGAGGAAGCAGCCCGCAGGTACGCCTACGCCCTGGAGCAGTTCGAGCGGCTGAGAGCCGCTGACGAGATCGCCCGCGTCAGCCGTGACTACGCGTTCCTGCTTCTGGAGAGCGGCAACGATCGCCTCGCCGCGCAGATGTTCGCGCGCGCCTTTCTCGCGCAGGATGAGGCGGTGGGCGTTAGGTAGATCCCCGAGCAACTCGGACCCAACGTCTGGAGAGGGGAGCGGGCGATGAGCGACTCCGAGCAGGACCAGCTGGCAGGCGAGCTCGCGCGCTTCGTGGTCTCGCGTCTGGCGCCCGGCGAGCTCGCCGGGTTCGACGCTGGGCTCGATGAGTTCCTGGAGCGCCGGGATGGGGCAGGAGGCGCTGCCTTGGCAGCGGCGCCCTCGACGCTGTTCGAGGGCATGCCCCGGGCCGGGGTGACCTCTGTTGCGCTGCTGGTGGCAAGCGAGGTCGCGCAGTTCCTCATCGGAGAGATCATCAAGGCCGTCAAGCAGGAGGCCGCGGGCTCGGTCCGCGACGCCGTCAGGGCGTTGCTTCGGAGGCTCCGTGCCGCGCTATCGGCGAAGGGGCG
The DNA here is from genome assembly GCA_037446215.1 of Armatimonadota bacterium. Taxonomy (GTDB): domain Bacteria; phylum Sysuimicrobiota; class Sysuimicrobiia; order Sysuimicrobiales; family Humicultoraceae; genus VGFA01. The sequence continues at coordinate 785 of JBBIJB010000043.1, read as the reverse complement.
AGGGCCAGATGAGCCATCGCCCGCCGAGCCCGAGACGCTGCCTCCCATGCCGATAGATCTTGGACCGGATCGCCTCGGGCAGATACGCGCGCTGGTGCACGGGAAGGCCACCGAGTTGAACCTCGCCGAGCCCGAGGCGGTACGCCTCGCACAGACAGTGGTCGAGGCTCTGGCGCCTTAGCCCCCACAGCCTCAGTTGCTCTTGGGCCCGGGCACAACGCCGGCGTGTGGTGTAGTATTGGAGAACGACAGCCGGGCGGGCTCCGGCGCTGGGCGGTGGAAGGTGCGCCTGATCGTTCAGAAATACGGTGGGAGCTCCGTCGCCACGACCGAGCGGCTCCGCCACGTCGCCTCCCGCGTCGTAGCCGGACGCCGGGAAGGCGCCAGAATGGTCGTTGTGGTCTCCGCTCCGGGAGACATGACCGACGACCTGATAGCCCGCGCACGGGAGATCACGGATAGGCCGCCTGCCCGCGAGCTCGACATGCTGATGGCCGTCGGCGAGCAGGTCTCCATCGCCCTGCTGAGCATGGCGGTCGGAGAGCTCGGCGAGCAGGCGATCTCGCTGACCGGGGCACAGGTGCGCATCCTCACCGACGGGGTTCACACCAAGGCCCGCATCGTGGATGTCGACAGGAGGAGGATCGACGCCGAGCTCGCCAGGGACCGCATCGTGATAGTCGCGGGCTTTCAGGGGATAACCCCGGACCTCGAGGTCACGACGCTCGGCCGCGGCGGGTCGGATGTCACGGCGGTTGCGCTCGCCTCGGCGCTGGGCGCCGAGG
>JBBIJB010000042.1:2948-20245 GCA_037446215.1 Armatimonadota bacterium | reverse complement strand
TTCTCGAGGTACAAGACCTCCACCACACCTACAACCCCGACACCCCCCAGGCGGTCGTCGCCCTGGACGGCATCTCCTTTGACGTGGAGACGGGCGAGTACCTGGGCATCATAGGGGGAAACGGCTCGGGCAAGTCCACCCTGGCCAAGCACCTCAACGCCCTGCTGTTGCCCACCTCCGGCGCGGTACGCGTGGGTGGGATGGATACCCGCGACAGAGCCTCCATCTGGGAGATCAGGCGGCGCGTCGGGATGGTCTTCCAGAACCCGGACAATCAGCTGGTGGCGACCGTCGTGGAGGAAGATGTCGCCTTCGGCCCCGAGAATCTGGGGCTTCCCCCGGACACCATCCGCCAGCGCGTGGACGAGGCGCTCGCCGCGGTCGAGATGACCCCGTTCAGGCGGCACGCCCCGCACCTGCTGTCGGGAGGCCAGAAGCAGCGTATCGCGATAGCGGGCATCCTCGCGATGCGACCCGAGTGCCTAGTTCTCGACGAGGCGACGACGATGCTCGATCCCGCTGGTAGGGCGGAGGTACAGGCAACGGTCAGGGCCCTTCGCCGCGACACCGGCATGACGGTCATACTGGTCTCTCACGCCATGGAGGACCTGGTCGAGGCCGACAGGATCATTGCGCTCGACGAGGGGCGCGTCATCATGGACGGCTCGCCGGGCGAGGTCTTCGACATCATCGCCTCCTCTTCGGGGGGACGCCTTGATCTGCCGCCGATGGCCAAGCTCGCGCGCTGGCTGCGTGAGGACGGAATCCCGGTCGAGGGAGAGGCCCACACCGTTGAGTCCCTTGCGCGCACGCTCCTCTCCCTGACCGCCGGCGCGAGGCGGGGCCGTGGCTGAGCCGCTGATAGCCTGCAACGACCTCACCCACGTCTACCTCCGGGGCACCCCTATGGAGTCAAGGGCGCTTGAGGGCATCACACTCCGCGTCAGCCGTGGCGAGATGGTGGCCGTAATAGGCCCCACGGGGTCGGGGAAGTCCACGCTGATCCAGCACTTCAACGGCCTGCTCCGGCCGACCTCGGGGACGGTCCTGGTCGAGGGCGAGGACCTCTGGGCTCCGCGCACCGACCGGCGGAAGGCCCGGCGGCGTATCGGCCTCTTGTTCCAGTTCCCCGAGTACCAACTGTTCGAAGAGACCGTGAGGCGGGACGTGTCATACGGCCCAAAGAACCTGGGCCTCGCCGAACCGGAGATAGAGGAGCGCGTGGAAGAAGCACTCGCACAGGTGGGGCTGGATCCTGTTCGGTTTGGGAGCCGATCACCCTTTACCCTCTCGGGCGGCGAGATGAGGCGCGTCGCCATGGCCGGCGTGCTGGCGATGCGCCCGAGTGTTCTAGTCCTGGATGAACCGACGGCCGGGCTGGACCCGCGCGGCAGGGAAGACCTGCTACAGACGGTCCTGTCGCTTCACGGCGAGGGCATGACGGTTGTGCTCGTGACGCACAACATGGACGAGGCGGCACGCCTGGCCACCCGTATCATCGTGCTGGAGGCGGGCAGGGTGGAGATGGAGGGAACTCCGGCCGAGGTCTTCGCCGACGAGGAGGCGCTGGACAGGATCGGGCTGGGGGTGCCGCAGGCCGCGCGCCTCGTCGGGATGCTGCGCCGGGGCGGAATCCCGGTCGGGGACGCCCTCTCCATAACGGAGGCCCGCCGGGCGATAGCGGCGGCGCTCAGAGGCTGGCGGGATGGAACTCACTAGGTTCATCACGATTGGCCAGTACCTGCCTCGCTCCTCGTCGGTGCACAGGCTGGATCCCCGCACCAAGATCGTCTCCGCCACCGGCCTGCTGGTGGGCCTGTTCTTCGTTCCATCGTTTCAGGGGTTTGCTCTGTTCGCCGCGGGCGTGCTCGGCACGCTGGTCCTCGCCCAGGTCCCGCTCGGCTACGCGCTGAGAGGGCTTCGACCGATAGCGGTCCTCCTGCTGCTCACGGCCGTCCTCAACACGTTCTTCGCCGCCGGAGAGCCGACGCCCGAGCTGTTCCGGTTAGGCCCGCTGGTCGCGACCCAGGGCGGGCTGCGCACGGCCGCGTTCGTTGGGCTTCGGCTGATACTGCTGGTGGCGGTTACCTCGCTTCTGACCTTCACGACCTCCCCGGTCGAGCTGACCGACGGGCTGGAGTGGCTGCTCCGCCCGTTCCGGCGGATAGGCGTCCCGGCGCACGAGCTGGCGATGATGATGACGATCGCCCTGCGGTTCATACCGACGCTGCTGGAGGAGACCGAGAAGATCATGAAGGCCCAGATGGCCCGCGGCGCGGAGTTCGGCAGCGGGAACATAGTCCAAGGGCTCGTGCCCGTCCTCGTCCCCCTGATGGTCAGCGCCTTCAGGCGCTCCGAGGAGCTCGCGCTGGCGATGGAGGCGAGGTGCTACCACGGAGGTGAAGGCCGCACCCGCATGAAGGCCCTCCGGGCACGGGCGGCCGATCTCCTTGCCTCCATGGTGGTGGCGGCGTTCGCCTTCCTCGTGATCCGGGTCCGCTAGTGCCGCGCAGGATCGCCCTGCTGCTCGAGTATGACGGCACGGACTTCGCGGGGTGGCAACGCCAGCCCGAGGCCCGGACAGTCCAGGCGGTCCTGGAGGAGACCCTGGCCGCCCTCACCCAGGCCCCGTGCCCGGTGGTCGGCGCGGGCAGGACGGACGCCGGCGTGCATGCACTGGGGCAGGTGGGGCACTTCTCGACCACAGGCGGCATGCCCGCAGGTCGGATGCGCGAAGCCCTCAACGCGATGCTTCCCGACGATATCGTCGTCCGCGAGGCGGCAGAGGTCGGCCCGGCCTTCCATGCGCGATACAGCGCACGACTCAGGACCTACAGGTACGCGCTGCTGGTGAGGAGGAGGCCTTCGGTACTGCTGCGGCGGTACGCCCTGCACGTACCCGAGCCCCTCGACCTCGCCGCGATGCGGGCGGCTGGCGCGGCGTTCGAGGGCGAACACGACTTCGCCGCGTTCCGGGTAGCCGGCACCCGGACCGCTTCGACCGTATGCACCCTCAGGGATCTCCGCATCGATGATACGGACGATTTCACAGTCGTGACCGTGCGAGCAGACCGATTCCTGCGCCAGATGGCACGGAGGATAGTCGGCACCCTCCTGCAGGTCGGGCGGGGCAGGCTGCCGCCCGGCGAGACCGCGGCCATCCTGCGCTCCGGAGATGGCGGCCGCGCCGGGCCGCCGGCGCCGGCCCACGGCCTGTACCTGGCCGGCGTCGCGTACCCTGCCGAGATCTCGCCGTGGCCGGCCGGTGCAGGCGTTGTGCTATAATCGTTCGCGCGGGCCCGTAGCTCAAGTGGTAGAGCAACGCCCTCATAAGGCGTCGGTTCCTGGATCGAAGCCAGGCGGGCCCACCACTGCGCGCTCGACTCCGCCCACTTGGCGCGGCCGAACGCTTGCTTCGCGCGCTGGGGTGGGCGGGAGCGATCGGGCCCTCAGGAGTGATTGCAGTGGAGGAACGGGAGCGCACCGGAGTCTTTCAGGTCGGTGAGTTAACCGGCCAAGGGGTTCGGGACGTCCTCGGATATGTCTTCCGGGCCCTGGAGCAGCGGGGGTACGACCCCGTTGATCAGATCGTGGGGTATCTGCTCTCCGGGGATCCTACGTACATAACCAGCCACGGCGACGCTCGCAAGGTGATCCGGCAGGTCGACCGGCTGCTCCTGCTTGAAGAACTCGTGCGGGCCTACGTGGACTCCCGCCTTCGCGCCTCGTAGTCCCGGCGGCGCAGGCTCTATTCTCTCAGGGGTGCGGTCGTGGCAAGGTTGGTCATCTCCGGAGGCCGTCGCCTGCGCGGCACCGTCAGGATCGCAGGGGGAAAGAACAGCTCGCTAGCCATCATCGCCGCCGCGGCGATGGCCCCCGACGTCTCAGTCCTCGATAACGTCCCCGGATGCCAGGATGTTTCGACGCTCAAGGAGATCCTGGAGGCGCTGGGCGCGCGAGTCTCCGTTGTCGGATCCCGCATGACGATCGACTCCCGCGGGCTGGACGGGCGCCTGGCACCCTACGATCTGTGTCGGAGCATGCGGGCATCGTTCTACGTCGCCGGGCTGCTGCTCGGACGCGGGGGCAGTGCCCAGGTCCCGCTGCCCGGTGGCTGCTCGATCGGCGCAAGGCCTGTGGACTTCCACCTGAAGGGATTCGCCGCTCTCGGCGCACGTGTCGTGACGGAGCACGGGTACATGAAGGCCACCTCACGCCGCCTGCGCGGGGCCGCCTTCTACGTTCCCCGCAGCAGCGTTGGGACCACCATAAACCTGATGATGGCAGCCAGCACCGCCCGCGGCACGACCGTGCTTCAGAACGCCGCCCGCGAGCCGGAGATCGTCGATACCGCGGTCTTCCTGAACCTGATGGGGGCGAAGATCAAGGGCGCCGGTACCGACACGGTCACCATCGAAGGCGTCAAGGCGCTGCACGGCAACAACTACACGATCATCCCCGATCGCCTCGAAGCCGGGACCTACCTCCTTGCGGGCGCCGCCACCGGCGGGGATGTTCTCATAGAGGGGATGATCCCCGAGCACGCGACCGCTCTGCTCACGAAGATGGAGGAGGCGGGTGTCGAGATCGTCCGGCTGCCCGACGGGGTCCGGGCCCGATGCGGCGGGGAGCTTCGGGCGATTGAGGTCGACACAGCGCCCTACCCCGGCTTCGCGACCGACCTGCACCCTCAGATGGTCGCCATGCTGAGCCTTGCAAAGGGAACCTCCCGGGTGCGCGAGACGGTATTCGAGTCGCGCTTCGCCTACACCGACGAGCTCCGACGGATGGGCGCGAACATCAAGGTGGATGGCGAGACCGTACAGGTGACGGGAGTAGACCGACTCACCGGCGCGCCGGTGGAGGCACCCGATATCCGTGGCGGCGCAGCCGTGGTAGTCGCGGCGCTCGCGGCCGCGGGTGAGACGACGATCTCTCGCGTGGCCAACATCGATCGGGGCTACGAAGACCTCGAGCAGAAACTCACCGCCCTGGGCGGCCACGTCACCAGGGAGGAAGACGCCGGCGCGCCCTAGGTCGCCTTCTCCTTCGTCGCCCTGGCCAGATCCAGCCTGTTGATATAGGAGATCGCCGGGATCTGGCTGATCAGCACCACGATTATGATAGCGACCGCGGCCATCACGTAGGTGCGCGTGAACACCACGGTCTTGAAGGCGAACAGTTCCATCTGTTCCTCCGAAGCCGCCGCCCTGATGAACGCGCTGACCAGCCACCTGCCCGCAGGGAGCCCCATCGCTATGCCCACGGCCGCCGTGACCATGTTCTCCAACGTGATCATCCCCATGATCTTCCAGCGGCCCAGTCCGAGCGTGCGCATCGTGGCGACCTCGCTGCTGCGCTCGAGGACGTTGATCGTTATCATGTTGAAGACTATCGAGAACGCGAGTGCCATCCCGAAGAGAAGCATTATCGCGAAGATGTTCCGGGCAAGCGCCATGAGGTCGTCGAGCATCGCCCTCAGCTCGCTCAGGACGTTGACCCCCCCGGCCCAGGGGAGGTTCAGTAGCCGCTCCTTGATCACGGGGAGGTAGTCCGGGTCCACCTTCACTCGGCCTCCGGAGACGGCGCCGGGTGGGAGGGGGAGGTCCTCTCTGAAGAGCTGCCTCATCTGGTCTAGTGGCAGATAGGCTACCGTCCCTATCGACTCCCACACGAACCCAGCGACCCGCGCCGTTCTCTGGACCGGCTCCTGCTCGGCGCGGAAGCGCGGCAGCGACACCCGAATCGTGTCGCCCTGCTCGACCCCGAGCTTCGCCTGCAGCACCTGGCCGATCAGGAGGCCTTCGGCCACCGGCCGCATCGGCTGGCCTGCCTCCGTCTGGAGGCGGTGGAGACGTCCCCCGCTCTCGAGGCCTACCAGGAGGGCCGAGTAGGTCCGGTGGCCCTTCTTGAACTCCACCGGCATCTCCAGGGCCCCTTCGGCCCACACGACCCCCGGCCAACTCCTCACCCTGTTGACCACGGCCCTATCCTGGTACTGGGCGAACTCCACGCGGATGTCGTCAAACAGGGTGTCGTGGATGAAGAGGTCCATTGCCGCTTCAGAGGAGTCCAGGAGCCCCTGCGAGACCATGATGAGCGAGATGGCCGCCGCGATTCCGAAGATCGTCGAGATAGTACGCCGGGCCTGGCGGAACACGTTGCGCAGCGGTATGCGCCAGGTCATCGCCGCCCGTCCAAGCCCGGGTATCATCCTATCAATGGGAACTACGCGGCCCGCGGCAGGAGCCTCGGAGCGCAGCGCCTCGGCCGGGCTCACCCTTGCCGCGGCGCGTGCCGGCAGCAGGCCCGCGGCCACGCACGTCGCCGTGCCTATGAGAAACCCCGTCGCTATCGCGCCCCAGAGGGGCACGATCAGCACGTACGGCATAGAGAGGAATGTGACGTAGCCGCGGGTCGCCCACCCGGAGAGCCAGAACCCCAGCGCGCTGCCTGCCAGGCTTCCCAGCGAGCCGATCAGGAGCGAGGCCGTCAGGTAGTGCAGCACCACCCTTCGTCGGGAGAAGCCGATAGCCATCAGGAGCCCGATTATCGGCCGCTGGAGATGGACCATGCGCAACAGCAGCGTGTAGACAGTGAGGCCCGCCACGCTCAGGAACAGGAACGGGAACAGGACCGAGTAGGCCTGGAAGCCCTGCAGGTCCTGCTGCAGTAGTTGGTGGCTGGGCTGGTCTTTGCGGGCGACGGGCTCGTCCGCGCTGTAGACATCGAGCAGGCGGCGCGCCTCGCGCATTATCGCCGGCGCACGGAGCGGATCGTCGACGGTGGCGGCGATGTGGCTTATCAGCCCCGGCTTGCCCACGAGCGGGCCGAGCACGTCTGCGGAGACGAACATCACCCCGAACGACTCCGGGAACGGCATCAGGTCCTGCTTGCTTCGGACGACGTAGAGGTACTCCGGGCTCGTCGCTATCCCGGCAATCCGGAACCTGACCCGGGCACCGGCCCTCTCCACCTCGATCACATCACCGGGGCGGAGCTTGTGGTGCTTGGCGAAGCTGCTCTCCAGGATGATCTCGCGCGCCGTGCGGCTCGAGAGGTACCGGCCGGTCACCATGAACAGGTCGTTCACCCGAGGCCTGCGCTCGACCGGGATCGAGATCAGCCTTCCTATCAGCTTCTTCGTGGTCCTGCCCGGGATCCGGATCACCACATCCTCTATGAGGCGCCCCTCCGCCGCCTTCACGCCGGGTATGCGGCGGATGCGGTCGGTTGCCCGCTCGGGGGCTGCATGGAAAGCGATCCCGAAGTCCTCGAACTGCAGGCGGTCATAGGAGTCGACGTAGGACGCGTCGAGATTCCGATACGACATGTAGGCCGCGCCGTAGAAGGTCACGCCGAGCATCACGGTGATGCCCACGGCGAGATACTGCCACCGCGACCGCCACAGGTCCCTTACGAGCTTGAGTGCGAGTAGCGACACGCCGCTATCCCCGTCCCGTCGGCCCTACCACTTGAGCTCAGCAGGATCAACCGGAGTAGCGTTCTCCTCCAGCAGATCCACGGCTCCGCTGCGCAGGCGCACCACCTTGTCGGCCATCGAGGCGATGGCGGAGTTGTGGGTCACCAGGAGCACCGTGCGCCCCTCGGTCTTGTTGATCTCACCGATCACCTGGAGGATTCTGCGCCCTGTCTCGAAGTCGAGCTCACCGGTCGGCTCATCGCAGAGCAGGATCGGAGGGTTCTTGACGAGCGCCCTCGCGATCGCCACCCTTTGCTGCTCTCCTCCGCTCAACTCGCCCGGGAAGTGGGCGGCACGTTCGCCCAGCCCCACCGCGTCCAGAACCTCGCCCAGGTTTCTCGGATTAGGGACCAGCTCGGCGGCGAGCTCGACATTCTCGCGGGCCGTGAGCGTCGGGATGAGGTTGAAGAACTGGAAGACGAATCCTATCCGATCGCGCCGGTATGCGGTCAGCTCACCGTCGCCGAAGGTCGAGATGTCCATCCCCTCGATCAGGACGCGTCCCGACGAGGCCACGTCGATGCCGCCCACCAGGTTCAGGATCGTCGTCTTGCCGGACCCGCTCGGTCCGAGGATGACGACGAGTTCCCCCGCTCGCACATCGAGGTCGACCTCACGCAGCGCGTGGACCTCGACCTCCCCCATCTTGTACACTTTGGAGACGCGCTCGAGCCGGACCAGGAACTGATCGACGCGATCCACTTCAGGAGCCCCTACTTTGTACGATGCGGACGCGCTGCCCGTCGGTCAGACCGTCCTTCCCCTTGACGACCACCTGCTCCCCTTCGTTGAGCCCTTCCAGGATCTCGGCCACGGCGTGCGTCGTGTATCCGATCCTGACCTCCCTGAGACGCGCCACCCCGTTTTCCACGACGAATACCATGTTGCGGTTGTCGCGGAACAGCAGTGCGTCGCTCGGGACCGAGAGCGCCGCGGTCACGATCGTTCCCTCGCCCTCGACGTCTACCTCCAGCCCAGGCCGGAGAAGCTCGGCGCCCCCGGTCAGCCTTACCTTCATCCTCACCACACGCGCGCGGAGCGCCGCGTCCTGCTTGAGCTCGGCCTGTGGGGCGAGCTCCTCGATCCTTGCGCTGAAGCGTCGCCCCGGGTAAGCCGGCACCGTGACCGTCACCTCGGTCGCGTTCTTCGCCCTGGCCGCATCCTCGTCGGCCACGTCAGCGCTTACCCACAGGTCGGTGGGATCGAACACGGTGATGATCGGGAGCCCCGGTGAGACGAGCTGTCCCACCTCCACGGACACCCGGCCGACCACCCCGCCGAACGGCGCCCGCAAGGTCGCCGACGAGAGCAGGGTGAAGGCCGCCTCCACCGCCGCGGCGGCTTGCGCCACCCTTGCCCGGGCCATCTCCAAGTCGGCCTCCCTCAGGCGGATCTCGCCGCGTCCACTCCTGGCCGCATCGACTCCTGCCCTCGCAGCCTCCACCACGGACCTCGCCGCTGCCTGCTCTTCGGGCCGCGCACCCGCCCTGGTGAGCTCCAGTGCCTCGACCGCCGCCCTGTGCTGGGCACGGGCCACGTCGTGGTTTGCCTCCGCCTGATCCAGGTCCGCGCGGGAGATCGCACCTCGAGCATGGAGGTCACGGGCCCTTCTTGCCGTGCCTTCGGCGACGGCGAGCGCCGCTCGGGCCTGCTCCACCTGCTGCTGAGCCACCGCCACCTCCTGGGGCCTGGCGCCGGCCAGCACCTGCTCCAGCTGTGCCTGTGCCACCCTCAGTTGGGCCTCGGCCTGCTCCTCGCGGGCACCCACCTGCTGCCTTGTCAGCTCAAGGGCCGCCTCTGCCTGCCGCAGCCCGGCCCGGCCGGCCAGGAGGGCGGCTTCCGCCTCCCTGTGTCCGGCCCGGAGATCGCGATCGTCGAGCGCGACCAGGACCTCCCCGGCGGAGACCTTCTGCCCCTCGCTCACAGGGATCGACCTGACCCGCGCCGCGATCTTCGCGGCAATGTCCACGCTCTTGCCCTTTATGACGCCGTCGGCCGTGAACGAGGCGCTGATCCGGTCGCGCCGAACTCCCGCGGTTTCCACCCCGGCGAGCCTGTTCGACCTCAGCAGCGAGGCGTAAACTGCGACACCTGCCGCGGCCAGGATGACGGCGACAACGATCCACCTGCGCTTCATCGGACACCTCGCGTCTGGGGCGATAGGAGGCCTGCGGCCGTGACGCCTGTTGCAGGAACCGCCCGCGGAGGGCGCACGGCGGCAAACCCCTGGTTGGATTCGAGGGCGGCGTAGCAGTGGCCTGTAGCGGACAGAGGCTTCATTGCGACAGAAGCCTGCTGGTGGGCGAGGAGGGTCTTGAACCCCCGACCTCCTCTGTGTAAGAGAGGCGCTCTACCGCTGAGCTACTCGCCCGCCCGCACAGTATAGCATGATGGCCGCGGAGCGCCGCCCCGGCCTCTGGTGGACATCCTGTGGAAAAGCTGATGATCCTGCTCGGAGGATCAGGGGAAAGTCAAGTGTTGCTTGTCAAACCCGCAACAACCGCTTGCCAAGGGCCGCCCGAGGGGCCCAGCAGGCGGCTGGTTCCTGCCTGTCGTGAACATTCCCCACAGGAACCGAAGGGAAAGGGCCGTACGGGGGCGAACTCTCTAGGACGAGGTGATCTCAGGTGAAGAAGCTGCCGCCGGCCCAGAGCGAGGTAATGATGCGCCTGATGGCCCTCGCCGATGCCCCCCACAACCTCGAGGCAATGCAGTATGTGGTCTTCCAGTTCGACTTCCGCGACTACGACCAGTTCATCATTGAATGTCCCCCCGGAAGCATCAGGTTCAACAGCCTGCTCAGGGTCGCGATCTTCTGCGACAACCTCGGGTTCCTCGTAGAGAACGAGTCGATCGACCGCGAGGCGATCTTCGAGATGTTCCCGATCCCGTGGGCCAAGGTCGAGGCCGTCATCCAGGGGATGCGGCGCGACCTGGACTGGGCGGATGCCTTTGACTACTTCGAGCGGCTTGGAGCCTCCTACGTGGGCTGGTGGGAGGCCAGAAAGGGAAGTGCGGCAGCCGGAGGCGAGGGAGCGGCAGACCTGGCCCCTCCGAGATCCCTGACGGTTCCGCGCCAGCGCCCTCCCCTGCCGGTTAGGCCGCCGGCCCCTCCGGCCAGGGCGGCTGGTCCGCCCCGTCCCGCGCCTCAGGCACCTGAAGCCGCTCCGCCCCCGGCGCCGACCCCGCCCACCCCGACCCCCGAGAAACCAGCGCTCAGGGTGAGGGCCAAGCCTCCGCTCAAGCTGGGCGGCAAGTCTGTTAGGGTCGTGCCCCCCGCTGAGGGCGCCAAGCCGGTCAAGGCCGCGAAGCCTACCAAGGATGCGAAGGCCAAGAAGCCCGCGGCCAAGGTCAAGGCCTCCGAGAAGGCTAAGCCGGCGAAGCGCAGGTAGGCGGCCGTCCGCGGGATCCCACTAACACACCCGGGCTTCCCTACCGCTCATCCTATGCTGAAGCGCATCCCGCGCGGCCTGGAGCGGCCGCGGCCATGGGGGGATTCGGAGGAGGGCGGCCTCGCGTGAGCCTTGTGCTCCTCTATCGCCTGCAGCAACTGGACGTGGCCGCCGCCGAGGAGTCCGCGCGCCGCGCCGCGCTCGATGACGGAGCCGGCCTCAGGATTGCGGTTGAGGAGGCTGAGAGCCGCCTCGACGGCATGCGGCAGGAGATCGCCGCGGGCCGGAGCCGCGTGCGCGCGCTTGAGCTTGAACTGGAGGCGCTCGAGGCCAAGCGCGCGAAGGCTGAATCCGACCTCTACAGCGGGCGCATCGGGAACCCAAAGGAGCTGGCTGCGCTGCAGGAGGAAACTCACGTCCTGGACCGCCAGAGAGCTTCCCTTGAGGACCGGCTGCTGGCAGAGCTGGAGCGCTTGGACGAGATGGAACCCGTCGCCATCGGGGAGGAGCGCTCCCTCGAGGAGACCCGCGCGAAGCTGGCCGAGAGAGCAGCCGCCTATGTCGAGGGGATGGCGGCGGCGGACAGGAGGATTGCGGAGATCGCCGCGCAGCGGGAGGCGCTCGCTCCCGAGATAGACGAGGCGCTTCTCCGCCGCTACGAGCGCCTTCGACCGGGCAAGAGGGGCGTGGTCGTGACCACCATACGCTCCGGCATCTGCGATGCGTGTCACGTCGCAGTTCCGGAGGGTAAGGTCCAGCGCGTGCTCCAGGATCCGGACGCAAATGCCGCATGCGACGGTTGCGGTCGGTTGTTGATCGCGCCGGAGCACCTTCAGGAGGAGCGGCCTGGCTGAGTCGAAAGGGGGATAGGAGTTGAAGCTTATGCTCTTCATAGACGGCGCCTCGAGGGGCAACCCAGGACCGGCCGCAATCGGCGTGGTGGTGGAGGACCATGAGGGCAAATCCCTCATGGAGATCTCGGAGCGACTGGGGGAGACCACCAACAACGTTGCCGAGTACACAGCCCTGCTGAGGGGGGTCGAAGCGGCGCGGCGGCTCGGAGGCGACGACCTTGAGATCTACGCAGACAGCGACCTGCTGGTCCGGCAGATTCGCGGCGAGTTCCGTGTGAAGAGCCCTCTGCTGGCTCCCTTGCACCGGGCCGCGAGGGAACAGCTCGGGCTTGTTGGGCGCTGGCGCCTGACCCACATCCCCCGCGGGCGCAACTCGGCAGCCGACCTCCTGGCCAACCGTGCCCTCGATGAGGGGGGGTCTCGTCCAGAACGCGTCACGCCGGACTCCCTACCGGGAGCCCTCGAGGATGTGGCCCGACGCCTCAACGGCGTGGCCGGGATAGGCGTTAGATCTACCTGGGACGGGCTTGAGATTTACCACAACCCGGACAGGCCGTTTCCCACCGCCAGTGTCTTCAAGATCCCCGTCCTCTTGGAGCTGCTCCTCCAGGCGGAGGAGGGGCGCCTGCGGTTGGATGAGAGGGTGGTCGTTTCCGAGGAGCTGAAGTCGCCCGGCTCTGGCGTCCTTAAGGAGCTGAGTTCATCCCCCGCCCTCAGCATCTCCGATCTCGCAATGCTGATGATCATCATCAGCGACAACTCCGCGACGGACATCCTCGTAGAGAGATTGGGAAGGGAGTCGATAAACGCGCGTCTCCAGTCGTGGGGGTTGGAGGTGACCCGTGTCCCGCTGACCTGCCGGCAGATGCTGTTCGACCTGGCTGGACGGCCCGAGGGGCCCTTCACGGACGCCGCGCGCATCGAGGTCGAGAGGGCGCTGAGGCTGCGAGAGCGGAAGTTCGCCGGGAGGGCCTACGCGGACACCGGCAACAACGTGACCACCCCGCGAGAGATGGTCGCCTTGCTCGACACGCTCGTGACCCCGGGAAGGCTCTCTGCGAACGTGCGCGAGCAGGCGTTGGCCTATCTGCGGCGCCAGCAGATCAGGGACCGGCTGCCCCTGCACCTTCCGCCGGAGGCCGAGATCGCCCACAAGACGGGCTCGATCATGGGGGTCCGCAACGACGCCGGCGTGCTGTTCATGCCCAAGGGACCGGTGCTCCTCTGTGTCTTCACACGTGACCTGGTCGAGGACGCACCCGGTACCGCCGCGGTGGCCGAAGTCGGCAGGCTGGTCTACGAGGCGTTCGCAGAACCGGGCCAGAGCTAGGCCGGTCGGCCTGCCTGTCCTGGGAGACCGGGTTCGTTTGACCCTCCAAGGCCCTGGTGCTACGATCGAGCAGGGAGCAGGCCGGGCGGTCGCGTCGCCACCGGCGACGAGGAAAGTCCGGGCTCCACAGGGCAGGGTGCTGGGTAACTCCCAGCGGGGGCGACCCCAGGGAAAGTGCCACAGAAACACACCGCCGGTCCTCCGGCCGGCAAGGGTGAAATGGCGGGGTAAGAGCCCGCCGGCGGCCCGGTGACGGGCCGGCCGGGCAAACCCCACCCGGAGCAAGGCCAGATAGGGGGAGATGAGGCTGCCCGCCGATCCCCGGGTAGGCCGCTTGAGGTCCCGGGCAACCGGTGGCCCTAGAGGGATGACAGCCACGCCGTGCCGCCCTCAATGGCGAGCCGGCGCACAGAACCCGGCTTACAGGCCTGCTCCCCTACCTACGGGTAGATCAGGTACGGACTCCTCAGCATCTGAAACCGCCGGAGCTCGGGCTCCCAGCGCGCCACGATTGCTGAGGCGGGCGCCCCGCGCAGGATCGCCTTTCGGACGGTGCTCGTTCCCCATACGAAGTCGAACATGTACCGCCCCCCGCGGGGCACGAACGACAGCTGGTTACCGTGCAGCCTCCGGACCTCCGTGAGGATGTGTACCGCCGTCGTCGCCGGCCTGAACCTGCCTGTGTCGTTGATGTGAAGCCGCACCCCGCGGTGATTCACCTCACCTCTCAGTGCCTCATAGGGCTCGAAGGTGACGCCGGGCAGCCCGATCCCGTTTAGCCGCCCCGCCAGCCGGTGTCCATCCAGCCAAGGGCTCACGACCACCTCGAAGGGGTGCTGGGTCCAGACGCCGGCCGAGAGCGTGGTGCCGTCCAGGACCCCTGTCGCGGCGTAGTAGAACGGCGTCATCATGGTACGGATGTTCGGAGACGGCCGCGCCCATGTGAGGCCCGTCTCCTGCCATGTGGTTCGCCGCGTCCATCCCCGCATAGGGACCACGTACAGCGTGGCGTTGATGTCATAGAGCCCGTTGAACAGCTGGGCGAGCTCCCCGATGGTCATCCCGTGGACGAGAGGGATGGGATACATCCCGATAAACGAGCGGTAGGCCGGCTCCAGAATCGGCCCGTCTACCTGGACTCCTCCCTGTGGATTTGGTCGGTCAAGAACCACGACCGGCTTCCCGGCTGACCGGGCCACCTCCATCACGAGCGCCATCGTAGAGACGTATGTGTAGGCGCGCGCGCCCACGTCCTGGAGGTCCACGACGAAGAGGTCTATCCCCGCCAACATCTCGGGCGTGGGGCGCCTGGTGACTCCGTACAGGCTGTACACCGGTACCCGGCTCATCTGGTCGGGAACCGCCTGCCCCGCAGGCACAGTCCCTGCCAACCCGTGCTCAGGGGCAAACATCGCGGCGACCGAGAAGCGCGGGTCCCTCAGGAGTACCGTCGACGTAGGTTCCCCCGTGCTGGTCAGGCCTGCGGCGTGGGTGACCAGCCCTATCCGGCCGGCCGGCAGGAAGCTCGGTGTCTCCAGAAGAACATCCACGCCGGGCCGCGTCGGGCCTGACTGCGGCGTGCCGGTGGCCTCGGCAGGCGGCAGTAGGCACATCAGGAGGAGGAGCACCAGCAGGGAAGAACGGCCTCGCATGGTTGTCTTAGATTCACGACTGCGGCGCCGAATTCCTTGATGGGCGCGGATCGCTAGAGAGCAGCACTCTACAGTAGAAGTGGGCCAACGAGCCATCAGCTCCGGTGGGCTGGGCCGGCAGTCCGCCACCCTCGAGGCGGACTTGTGATACGCCAGGGACCGACACCAGAGTCCGCGCACGACGCCCAGGGCGGCTTCCTGGAGTTGATGCGCCACCGCAACTACGCCCTTCTGTGGAGCGGTCAGCTCGTCTCCCAGGTCGGGGATCGCTTCCACTGGGTTGCGATATCGCTCTGGATCTACGCGAAGACCGGCTCTGCGCTCTCCGTCTCGTACGCGATAATGGCGCTCATGATAGCGCCGGCGGTAGTCGGCTTCTACGCCGGAGCCCTGGTCGACCGGCTTGATCGGCGCAGGATACTGATCGCCGCAGACCTCGCGCGGGCAGGTCTGGTTGCCCTCATCCCCTGGCTGATGGACCATGGAATGGCCTGGGTCTACCTGACCCTCTTCCTCATCTCGGCGGCCTCGGCGTTCTTCAGGCCCGCCATGTTCGCCGTAATCCCGCAGTCGGTGCCCAGGCCTCGGTTGCTGCAGGCCAACGCCTTCTTCGCCTCGATGGACTCCGCCACCGAGGTCTTCGGCCCGGCTCTCGCCGGCGTGCTCGTCGCCGCCCTGGGCTATGCCGCCGCGCTCTACGTTGACTCACTTACCTACCTTGGATCGGCGTGCTTCGTGGCCGCAATGCGGCTGCCCGGCAGCCCCGCGGCCGGTCGCGCACAGGGCGCTGCCGGCGAGGCGCGTCCCCGCACCGGCGCGGTGGAAGCCATCAGGGAGGGGCTTCGCTACATAAGGGGAGACGGGGTTCAGGTTGCTCTGCTGGCCTTCCTGATCGGAGGGTTCTGGGTCGCAGGCCTGAACTCGCTTCAGACTCCGCTCGCCAAGGGCGTGCTCGGCGTCACCGACCAGCAGTTCGGGTGGTTCCAGAGCGTCTGGGGGCTGGGGTTCATAGGCTCTTCGCTCCTCCTCGGTTGGAAGGGAGGCCGAGTTCCAAGAGGGCAGGCGATCGTCTTCGCCTACGTCCTCTGGGCGCTGGCGACCGGCGCCATGGGGCTCAGCCCAAACTATGTGGTGCTCCTCGTCACCGGATTCTGGGTCGGGTTTGCCAACATGCTCCTGTTCGTCAACGTGTCAACGCTGGTGATGGAGTACACCCCGGCGGACAAGGTGGGGCGTGTGATCACAACCCGCCAGGTGCTCGTGGCGCTGATGCGAGTCGCCGCGCTCCTCGGGTTCGGGAAGCTGGCGGATGCCGCAGGAATCCGGACGGCGATAATCGCGATGGCCTCGATCTCGCTTCTCGGGACGTCACTGGCCGCTCGCCTATTCCCGGCGCTGTGGAGGTACCGATCCGCGGAGCCGGAGCGCCCCGTTGACATCCAGACGATCCTTGAAGGGTCCGGGAGGTTCCCAACACCGGATGCCGGCCGCGGGCTGCTTCCGGCTCTTTCCTCGGTCTGGGCGGTGCTGCGTTCCTCGACTTCGGCAGTCGATCCCGAGTTCGAGGCATCGGAGCAACGGTGGCTGAACAAGGTAACGCTCCTGATCGTGGGAGTGGGATGGCTCACGCTGCTCCTCCAGGCGCCGATCCAGGCGCTCGGGCTTGCGGCCACCGTTGCGGTCGCGGTTGTGGTGGCGAGAGCGGCCAAGCAGATCGCGGGTAGACTCAGGCCGCTTGACGAAGGGCAGGAACGTGACAGGTAGATCTTGTAGACGTGGTTTCACAGCGGAGGTACCGCCCTGGGGCCGAGCCTCGTGCGAGTCACGGCCGGCCGGCAGGAGAATCTCTGGGGGAGGCGAATAGTAGCGGCTACCGGACCGACAGCATAGCAAGGGCGACACTCCACGTCGCAACTGAAGAAGGCGCCCTCAGGCAGGCCGAACTCATAATCGGCAGAGGGCCACCTGACCACCCTCGGATAGAGCAGCGCGCGGAGAAGCGGCTCATTCTGGGTGAAACGTGAAGGTCGTTCGCGCAATCTGCAACGCGATTGCTCGAGGGATGCTGCTGGGTGGCGAGCGAGAGATCTAGGCTGTCGGTCTGGTCTTCTATTCGAAGGGAACGATGCGGCAAGTATCTCAGCCGGTCCGGCTATTCGTCACCCTCGTCATTGGCGCCGCAACCATCATTGCGTCCGCTTCAGCGGACTTGGTGGATTGGGGCAATTGGGCCGAATTAGCCCTCTTCTTCGCCACCCTTGTAGTTGCTTTTTCCATACGCGTTGAGGATCCGCGAGGGGGCGCCATTACCCCTAGCACCGTCCTATCATATCTGGCAATCTACGTTCTCACCCCAATTACCGCAGTGCTGGTCGTTGGTTTCGGACGAACCATCGGCTTTGCGGTTTCGAGGAGGTGGGTTCCTTGGAGGGCGTTGGTCAATGGCTGCCAGGCTGCTTTGAGCGTTGGCCTCGCTGCATGGGTCTTCGCTCGGATGGGCGGAGGACTCGATCGAAGCGGATGGGCCTTTGCTTACCCAGCTATCCTCGTGGCGCCAGTCGTGCATCAAGTCGCGAACAACTTCTT
>JBBIJB010000042.1:0-2938 GCA_037446215.1 Armatimonadota bacterium | reverse complement strand
TGCGCCGTTCTTGAGTACGTGGGCTGGTGGGGTTCGAGAGCTCTTCTTGCCCAACCTCCTCAGCGTTCCGACAGCCGTGGTGCTCGGCATCCTGTATGTCAGAGTGTCGTTTGTAGCTCTGCTCGCATACTTGGCGATTCTCCCTTTCCAGTGGTTGGCACTCCGCCTCTACGTCGAGCGCAGGCGGCTGTACACCCAGATCGTGGATGGACTTGTGGTGGCGACCGATATGAGCAGGCCGCGCGGACGTGGCCACTCCCACCGGGTTGCCGAGCTCTCAGTCGCCATAGCTCGGGAGATGCGCCTCAGTGAGTCAACCATCGAGGCCATACAGTTCGGCGCGCTTCTGCACGATGTCGGAATGATTGGTATTGACGATACTGCTGATACCGCCTCTGGCGATTGGCGGGAGCCGGAGGACGTCGGCTTCCACGTTCGCGTGGGAGCAGCAATCGCCCGTGAGATGCCTCGCAAGGACATCTCCGAGATCATCTTGCGGCATCACGAGCGATTCGACGGATCCGGCCATCCCGACGGCATCGGCGGGGACTCCATCCCAATTGGAGCCCGCGTGGTTGGTCTAGCCGAGATTGTCGATAGCATGGCTGTGGGGATGCCACCCCACGGGTCTGCCAGTAGCCCTTCGGAAGTTCTCGACTATATCGAGAGGGAGCGAGGGAAGACCCTAGACCCGAGCGTGGCTGACGCTTTCATGAGAGCCGTGGCAAGGAAGACTGCACCCACTGCGCTGGAGTGGCCCATCTCTGTGGAGGTGGGGGGCAGACCCGTGGCACCTGGGGCCCCGGGGAAGTGACGACTCAGGCGCGTCTGAGCGTACTGCGGTTGTCGATGACCGCAGTTGCGGGCGCATCCTTGGGATTCGGGTTGTCCGGCCTACCGGCGGTGGATTTCCCGCTGGCAATGCTGATTGTGGCGTTGGCGCTCGTCGGGGAGTGGCTAGAGGTTCGCCCGGGCCCTGTTGGCTCATTCACGCTTCGGCCTGCTGCGGTCTTTGTCGGGCTGTGGACAGGCGGACCAGCCTTGATGATGTTTGCGGCTGTTGTCCCCTGCGTCTTGGTGAGGGTTACACTCGGGCGGTCCACGCTACGAGATGCCTTCTCAATCGCTGGCCAGGACGTCATTGGATTTTGGCTTGGGTACGGCGCCTTCACTTGGATGAGTGCTCACTTGGCGGCAAGCAACCTGGCTATCTGGCTGTCGGAGACCGTAGCCCAGCTTGCTAGTTTCGTGGCGTTCTGGTGTGGGCGATTGTATCTGCAGGCAGTAGTAACCCACTTGGAAGAGAGCATACGCTATCGTGTCATCTGGCAAAGTATGCTTCGCAGTGCCTGGACCCACCTCGCGATTCAGACTGCTGGTGCAGTATTCCTGGTGAATGTAGGCAGTAGCTTTGGCCTCATCGTAATGGGCCTTGGCGCCGTAATGTTGGTGGAGGCCTACTATCCGTGGAAGTTGCTGGCTGAGCAGACTGGGATCCTCTTCACCAGCCTTCAGATGATGGCACAGGCCGTTGACCTGAAGGACCCATATACGTCCAGGCATTCGTACCGCGTGGCTGAGTATGCTGTTCGAATCGCCAGGACGATAGGGCTGCCAGAACTGGAGGTTGACCGCATCAGGATAGGGGCTCTGATGCATGACATTGGAAAGATCGGAGTCAGCGGACGCGTCATTAGAAAGCCCTCGCGCCTCGACGATGACGAGCGGCTGGCGATGATGCGGCACTCGTCAATGAGTGCGGACGTAATCGGATCATTGAGCGTTCTGCAGGAGTCCGCAAAGATGGTGCGGCACCATCATGAGCGCTGGGATGGCGGCGGATACCCGGACGGCCTGGTTGGGGATGAGATACCTCTCGGCGCACGGATAATCTTCGTTGCAGATGCTCTTGACGCGCTGACCTCCGACAGGCCATATCGGAGAGGTAGGACCAAAGCCGAGGCGCTAGCGATTATCCGGGAGAACGCGGGCACGCAGTTCGACAGTAACATAGTCGAGGCGCTGGGGAGCATATTCCACCTTCTCTAGAGCAGAGTTCCTTGCCAGATCCACACCCCGAAGGCCAGCCATGCTTCTTGTTCGGTCCGTGTCGATACACAGGAGGCATGAGTGACAAAGCTTCGGATCGAGGTACTGGGTCGATTCACCGTCTCGTACGACTCGAGGCCGATTGACCTTCAGCTTGGAGCCGCTCGACTGCTGGCGTACCTAGCTCTGGCAAGGGGCCGATCTCTCCCGCGCACTAGAGTCGCGGGCGTCCTGTGGCCAGACCTCCCGGAGGCTAGGGCCAGAGCCAATCTCAGCACTGTGGTGTGGCGTCTGCGGAGGAGCCTGCTCTCGCAGGGAGTGCGGTGCTTGGCCCTGTGCTCCACCGGCGAGTCCATATCCCTAGACATGGAGTCCTGTGATGTTGATGTTGAGAACTTCAGAGGAGGTGTCACTGGAGGCCGTTGCGCAAACCCCTTGGATATCTTGTCACGTATGGCCCACCGCGTCGGTTATTACAAGGGGGACCTCCTGGAGGACTGGGATTGCGAGTGGTGTGTTGCTGAGCGTGAGAGCCTCCGGCAGCAATACCTCGACACGCTCCGGGGATTGGTTGAGGGATTCGAGAGCCGCGGCAGGTACGACCTCGCTATTCGATACGCGAAGCAAGCCGTCGACTTCGATCCCTTCAACGAGGCGTGTCAAAGGGCCTTGGTCAGACTCTACTCTAGTCGTGGCGACAGGGCGTCGGCGGCTCGTCAGTATCGTGGGTTCGTGGAGTTGGCTCGGGCGGAGTTTGGCATCGACCCCTTCGACGGCACGAACCTCCTACAAGGAAGAGCGGCTAGTCAGATCTCGCCCCCGGGTGGTCAAGCAGGCCCCTCCGGCTTCGTGGACCTCTCAATTAGAGCGGACTCGGTCCCACTCGTAG
>JBBIJB010000041.1:10673-20359 GCA_037446215.1 Armatimonadota bacterium | reverse complement strand
TGAGTTCGCCGGGTCATAGAGCAGACCGGTCCCGGCAAAGCCGACTCCTGCCAGCGTGTAGAACTGGCGGCCGGCCCTCCACAGGCTCGCCCCAAGGTAGTTGCGGACGTCGATATAGAGCATGTCGAAGGAGACGTTGTTGAACGCGTAGTTGTGCCCCCACCGCACATCGTAGTTGATGCCGCTGGCATTGGCCGCATTGTTGGCCGCCAGCCGCACGACCGCGGTAGCATTCGGCGCAACCGTGCCGGTGAAGGTCAGACGGGTCCGCATCCGGGCGTCAGCCGCCCGGGCAGGGACACAGGGGACTGTAGCGGTGCCGGTGCCGGGCATGCATCCAGCAAAGGAGGGCCCGTCAGTGGGATAGAGATTGTACCGGAACCGGGCGTCGCCGGTGACCCGGGTGTTGTCCACGCGCGCCTTGAGGGCCGCAAGCTCCTCCTCGACCGCGGTCACGCGGACGCCGAGGGCTGCCAGCTCTGCGCGGAACTCGGCGATCAGCCGGTTGATCGTCGCTATGCTGGCCGTGAACTTCTTGTCGAGAGCCGCCGACTCCGCAGTAGCCGCAGCGCGGGCAGCCGCGATGTCCTTGGTGATGGGCGCGAGGTCGCCGCGGCGGACTAGGTCCGGGGGCAGCGGCGGGATCTTGATGGCCTCGATGCGCGCGAGCAGCCGCGCAACCACCATGGCCATCTCGTAGCGGGTCATCGCCCGGTCGCCGCGGAAGGCGCCATCGGGATAGCCCTCGATGAGGCCCTTGGCCGCCAGCTCAGCGATCGCGTCGTACGCCCAGTGATCGGTGGGCACGTCCGCGAACGGCTGCGCCATGGCGGGGGCAACCAGCATAAGGGAAAGCAGTGCAGCCAGTACGACAGCAAGCTGCTTCATCTTTGGTACGTTCCCCCTTCTTGTGTGGTCTGTATTGGGGGCCCTGGGGAACGCGGCTTGGGTGAGTCTGCTTGTTTCCTCCACCCCTGCGCGCCTTCCTTGCTGCCCTCTTCCGTCCAGCCGTCTCGGCGGCCGACCCTGTCCGCTTCCCCCCTCTCCGGTCGGACCCCGCGATGCCTCTTCGGCAGCGGCGGCGTGTGACGCCTATGTCAGATTCGATGATACGATCAGCCCTCCTGCTCCGGGCGATGACTCTCCCGGAGAGGTCAGGCCTCGTCACGTTGCGACCATTCTACAACCCGGGCAGACGCGCCGCAATCCCTCCGCGCGATCCGCAGCCCACCCGGCACTTCCTTGGCTCATTCGTCGCTGGAGGACAAAATCCTCCCCGCGGCGAATAGACGAGCCCCGTGGTCGAAGAGGCAGGATCCCACAGAAGGAACTCTACCAATAATCCCGAGGTGGACAGACCGATGCCCATCAGGAAGGCCCTCCGTTCCGTGCTGGTCGCTATACCCGTCATCCTGGCTTCACCCGTGCTCGTCCTGGCGATCCAAGGCGGGATGTTCCTACCCGTCGGCGTCTTCATCGCCGTCTACTCGCCTTGGACCCCGTTCGTCTGGTTCCCGCAGACGAAGTGGCTGGTCACCCACACAATATGGATGTCGAGAGAGATGCGCGGACTCCTCTTCGACGCCGGGTGGATCATGATCGCGCTCGGCTTCATCCTCTTCATCGGGTCGTACATCTACTTCTACTCGGTGAGGCACCGCGCAGGGCTGGTGACCTCGGGGCCGTACGGGGTGGTGCGCCACCCGCAGTATCTGGGGATCTTCCTGGGGCTCGCGGGCTTCACCCTGATCGGCGTGCGCCCGATAGCGGTCGTCGCGTTCATCACCGCGCTGTGCACCTACCTGGCGCTGATGATCTACGAGGAGGGTGAGAACGAGAAGCGGTTCGGGGAGGCCTACCGCGCCTACAGCGAGCGGGTGCCCTTCCTCATCCCGTTCTTCCCGCGCGCGGCGAGCCGGCTGTGGGCGAGGGCCTTCTCCTTCCCGCGCCCGGTGCGGTACGCGCTGATCGCCGTGATCTACGTGGCACTGCTTGTGGTCGCGGTGGAGGCGATGCGCGGCCGGACCTTCCCGACCTAGGGCGGCGCACTGCCGGAGCAGAAGCGAGGGGCCGGCGGGCATGATGCCCGCCGGCCCCGTGCTGCTTCGAGGCTATCACACCGCCCTAGCGGGCCGGCGGCCTCGAGAGCGCGAAGAGGTGCGAGTCGTTGTTGATCAGGATCTCTACCAGGCCGTCGCCGTCGATGTCCTCGGCGGTGACCCCCATGTAGGCCAGGCGTCCGGTGAGCGAGGTCTCCCACTTGAGGGCGCCGCGCGCCCCAAGCATGTAGGCGAAGCCGTTGTGGCTTCCCGCCAGGATCTCGAGGGCGCCGTCGCGGTCGAAGTCCCCGGCGGCCACCGAGCCGGTTACGTGGCCGCGCCGCTGGAACTGCCACAGCGTCCTCCCCGCCGGAGACAGCGCGATGACCGTGCCGTCCATCACGCCCGCCACGATCTCCTTCGTCCCGTCGCGGTCGAGGTCGGCGACCGTCAGCCCGTTGTAGGCGGTCGCGGGGCCGCCTGTGCGCACGCTCCAGCGCAGCGCGCCCTGGGCGGTAAACGAGAACAGGGCGCCGTTCCAGTCCGCGGCGTAGACCTCCAGGCGGCCGTCCCCGTCCGCGTCGTCCACGGTGACGCCATAGACCGAGCCCCGGGTGTCGAACATCCACCGCCGCCGCCCCTCGTGATCGATGGCGTGGATCTGGCCGTTGCCGTGGTTGCCGATGACTATCTCCCGCTTTCCATCGCCGTCCAGGTCGGCTATCGCCGGGGTGTCCATGTCGGCGGCGCCGCCCATCGCGTAGGTCCACCGCTGTCTGCCGGTCGCGGCCTCCAGGCAGTAGACGTTGCCCTGGGTGTCGGCGAAGATGACCTCGAACCGGCCGTCACCGTCCAGGTCCGCCACGGCCGGGCTGGCGTAGCTCGTGTAGGCCCTGAGAGGGAACGACCAGACCACCTGGCCGGTTGCGCTCAGGCGGAAGAAGGTCGAGGTCCCCCCGGACTGGTAGGGCGCGAAGAAGATCTCGGGGCGCCGATCGCCGTCAACGTCGACCACCGCGGGTGTCATCAGGACTATCCCGCGAAGCGACTCCACGGAGTACTCCCAGCGCCGCTTGGGCCAGGGACGCTCCAGCACTACCAGCTTCACGCCCTCGCCGTAGATCAACTCGACCTGGCCGTCGCCGTCCAGGTCCGCGACGGCCGGTGGGGAGACCGACGCGGGCGCTGCCGTGGACTCGAACGGCAGCCGCCATGCGACGTGCGGCGCCGTCAGCGCCCCCGGCTTCGGCGTGAGGTTCGTGCGCTGCAGGTTGTAGCCGCCGAACGACCACAGCGCTGCCGCCTGTCCCTGTGCCGGCATCTGCATCGCGACGAGCCCCAGCGACACAGCAACGGCAAACACAAACAACTTGTGGACGAGCGGCCCAGCAGGCCTCCCGGGGCTCTTCCTCAGGCGTGAGATCATCATCCTTCACCCTCTCTGCGACCGTTTCCGGCCGTGTGGCGGCGCGGCCCGCGGGGCAACTTCGCCCCTGGCGGCACGCCGCTTGAGACTATAGCATACCGGCGCGCTTCGCGATCGCGGCCTCGGCGATCACCACCGCCGCGTAGTCGTCGTAGGGCTCCGGAGGGGTTTGAAGGCTTCGGGGGACCAGGCGCCGCCACCCCCTCGGCGGGCGGTCGTCGAAGTAGCGCGACCGGGCGAGCAGCGTGGTCCCGCTCTCGTCTACCAGCCGCACCGGCACCGAGACCCTCCCCTCCAGCAGCCGCACGATCTCGCCCGAGCCCGTCCGGTCACCCACAATGATCTCGACGACGGCATGGCGCGACTGCCACGCGTGCGCCAACTCGACCAGGTGCTCCGGCGCCACGATTGCCCTCTCCAGCACCTGCCCGGGCCGGCACACCGCGACCCCACACTTGTCCCGGCCCGGGTCCACGGCCAGGACTACGTAGCGATCCGCGGCTCTCACGGCTCCACCACGAACGCCACCCAGATCAGGGCGTGGCTGGCGATGGCCACGCCGTCGCGGCGCGCCGGCAGGAAGCGCCAGGACCTCGCGGCGTCTGCCGCGGCCGCGTCCAGCTCCGGCCGCCCCGACGAGGCGACCACCTCCACCCGCCCGACGCCGCCTTCCTCGGTGACCAGCAGCCGCAGCCTGACCCGCGCGGTGGGCGCCTCCGGCCTGGCGGCGGCCACCAACCCAGGCGCTTCCACTATCACACGTGTCGCATCCGGATGGCGCGGCGGGGGCAGGGAGACGGGCACCGGCGGGACCAGCATCGGCCGGCCTGTCGGCGAAGGTGCGGCCGCCGGCGCCGGGCCCTGCTCCGTTGCGGCTATGGAGGGAAGCGGCGCCGCGGGAGCGGTAGCCCGCGCAGGCTCTCTCTCGGCGGACGTCCCCTCCTGGGGTTGGAGGGGCGGGGCAGGCCCCGACACAGGGACCCCGCCCGCCGCCTGCCCCCCCTGGGGCTGCGCGCTCCCGGTCGAGGGGCGGGGCGTCTCAGCCGGCCGGGGCTCCGGCTTCTGGGCCCTCGGGCGGTCGGGCCTGGCCGACGGGCGTGGCGATGTGACGGACCGAGGCACGGGGATGGGCGCCGGGCCGCGCTCATCGAAGACGCCCGACTCCATCTCGGCGGTGGGGGCCGGCAGCGCGAAGACCGGGACGCCTACCCCGGCTGGCGGCTCGGCCCGGTCGCCGGTGTCCGCCCCGGGCAGCAGATAGGCGGCACCGGCGGCCGCCAGCGCCGCGGCCGCCACGGCGGCGGCACCCCACAACAGCCGTGCTCGGCTCCTCACTGAACTCCTGCCCCTTGTGCGGATGTCGGCATCAATCGAATCCTAGCGCCGGACGACGACCTCAACAAGGGCAGTCCGGCCGGGAGCCGGGTAGCCCACCACCGGCTCGTAGAGAGCGTCGAAGAGGTTCTGGATGGTGACCCTCAGGCGCAGCCCTGAGCCCAGATCCCTGCTCGCGGTCAGGCCGGCCGTGAAATAGGAGGGAAGAGCGATCGCACCCGAGGCGTCCGCGAACCTCTCGCCGACGTAGAGGGCGGTTGCCGTCAGGCCTAGCCCCCCGGGAAACGTGTGGGTGAGCGAGAGCGTCCCGTGGTGGCGCGGCCTGTTTGGGAGGTCCAGCCCGCTCTGGGCGTCCGTCGCCGCCATCCAGGTCGAGGAGGCGCGCAGCGACCAGCGGTCGCCGATCGCGCCGTTGTACTCCAGCGACCCTCCGAGTACACGTGCCGATCCGACGTTCTGGGGCGCGAACACGAACATCGCATCCGGAACCCAGACGATCAGGTCGCGAACGTCGCTCCAGAAGGCGGTCATGCGAACGACCGCGCGGGGCGAGACCTGATACTCGAGGCCGCCGTCAACCGACCAGGCGTGCTCAGGCCTCAAGGAGGGGTTCCCGACCGCGAACCCGTCGAAGGGATAGTAGAGCTCGGCCATCGTGGGGCCTCGGAAGGTGCGGCCGGCGGCCAGTCGCAGGCGCAGGTCCGGGCGCGCGAAGTAGACGAGCCCTGCCCTCGGGCTTATCTGGCTTGCATAGGCCGAGTGCAGGTCGGCCCGCAGCCCGGTGGAGAGCAGCAGGCGCGGGCCTGCCGGACGGTCGTCCTGAACGTACAGCGCGCCGGTGGCGGCCGACCTGGCGCCCACGCTCGTGCTGCTCAGCGACTGCGCCTGGAGATCGGCTCCCCACGTGAGCACCCCGCCGCCCGAGCGCTTCGCTACACGCTGCCACTCGCCCGCCCATGCCGCGGCGTCGTGCCGGTCGTCGATCCCGTATCCCGGATCCCTGAACGAGAGCCCCTCTGTGTGCAACGACAGCCTCAATCGATCCGTCGTCGCACCTCGCTCCCGCTCGAAGGTCAGGGCGCCGGCGATCCGCAGGTCGTCCTGCCTGGCGAGCAGTGACGGGAACAGCGTCGATCCCGGCGCCCCCCTTGACGCCGCCGCTCCGAAGAGGCTCAGATCCCATCTGCCGGCCGCCTCGCCGCCTCCCAACCGCAGGGAGACGGAGCCTGAGCGGAGGTCGCTGTTGGGGCGCGCCCCGTCCGAGACCTCGTACCTGAGGGAGAGCCGCGGCCCGTCTCCGCCCGAGAGGCCGACGGTCACTCCTCCGTAGGAGCCCGCGCCCAGCGTGAGCGAGGGCGCTGCGCGCCGCCTCGTGGTTATCGAGATGACTCCTCCGAGGGCTCCGCTGCCGTAGGCCGCCGAGAATGGCCCGCGCAGGACCTCGATGCGCTCCACGTCGTCTATGGGGATGGTTCCCAGGTCGACCGTTCCGCCGAATACCCCGTTGAGCGGCACGCCGTCTAGGAGCACAAGCACCTGCTCCGCGCTGCTGCCGCGGATGCTGCCCGTGATCAGGCCCCCGGCCCCGCCGTAGGCGCGCGCAACGGTCTCCGGCAGGTGGGCCACCGCCTCCCCCACCGTGCGTACGCCCATCCGCCGAAGCTCCGCGGAGGTGAGCACGGAGACGCTGGCAGGGGAGGCGGCCGCGGGCTGGGCGCGCCTCCCGGGCGACACCACATCGGGCAGTTCGAACTCGGGCGGGGGCTCCTGCGCGGAGCCCGCCGGGGCGGCGCCCGCCGCCACGGCGGCGCACAGCGCGAGTGCAAGAAACGAGCGGAAGATCATCTGCCCACCTCCTCGGCCTCGAAGGCGTGTGGCGCGTAGGCGCAGGCAGGTCTTCTGGCTTCGGGTCATCGCAGGGCTCCGGCCTTCCCAGGGCATCCCCCAGTGGCCGCTCTTGCTTGGGCTCCTGCTCGCCTTGACAGCGGCGGGTCCGCGCCGGACTCCCGCCCCTCGGGGAGACGAGGCGGTTACCGGACTTCCCTCTTGTGGCGACGGGCCCGCGGGGCCCTGTCGCCAACCTGCGCCGTTGCGATCTAAGGCTCTGGGATCTTCGCCGGGTAGGTGGGAAAACCTGCCTGGCCCCCGCGGCTCTAGGGCTTCACCACGAAGGCGACGGCCAGCGGCATCTCGGGCGTGATGTCGGTGAGCGCGGTCACATCAACCCGAACCGGCTTCCCGGCGCGCGAGACCTCGAGCACCGCGGCCCTGTGGTGGTCTATGTTCAGCTGCGCCGTGGGCAGGTCGCTGATCCGGGCGGACGGCGGCGAGAGGATGCGACCTTCCGCGCGCTGGGAGGCCGCGTCCACTAGGGCGATGAGGTCGCGCGCGATCTGGTCGCGGCCCAGGCTGCCGTCCACGGTCCCGCCGCCGAGCACCGCTCCCTTGCGGTAGACGACCTGCCTGTCCACGAGCTGGACGAAGACGCGAAGCGGCTCCCCCCGAAGCGTGTTCTCGAGGGACACTACTCGAACGATCGTCGGCCCGCCCCGGGCGGAGACGATTCGAGAGATCGCCTCCCAGGTGACGTTTTGCGGGTAGAGGCTGAGGACCGACCCGGTGACCAGGTCCGGGGCTATTCCGCCCGCGACCGCGACGTCCACCGCCCGCAGCCTCAACTCGTCCAGCCCCCGGAGGATCTGCTCCTGGGGCAGCTTGCCGTCTACGACCTCGCGTAGCACCTCTTGGTTGCGCAGGTAGGCGATGTCGCCGCCCTTGACCTCGCGCAGGCGGGCCTCCGCGGAGGCGATCTGCTCCCGCAGCTCGCTCAGCCGGAACAGCCCGGTCCTGGCGTCGCTCGACACGAGGAAGACCGAGGCCAGGGTGATTAGCGTTATCAGCATCCCGGTGATCACCGTGATCAGGTGGGCGGTATGGCGGGGGCGCAGCCCGAGGATCGTGAGCCGCCTCCTGCCGGTGGCCCTGCCCACCTGGTTGCCGATGTATGCCACCGCGCCGCTCACGACTATCAGCACCGGGATGATGACCAGGCCGATCTCCATTGTCCGCCTCCAGGCCCTAGCGCGACCTCCAGAGCAGGTACGCGGCGGCGCAGGCAACCGTCAGGTTCGGCGACCAGGCCGCCCAGAACGGAGAGATCTGGCCGCGCTCCCCCAAGGTCAGGGTAATCGACATCATCATGTAGTAGCCGAGGAGGACAAGCACGGTGAGCCCCAGGCCGATAGACCTGCCCGACCTGTGCGGACGCAGCCCAAGGGGCACCGCCAGCAGCGCGAAGATGACGCTGCTGGCCGGCAGGGCCAGCTTCGCCTGCAGGCTGACCGCGTACTGGACCACACCCTCACCCCTTGACTCCAGCAGGGCTATCTGCTGGCGGAGCTCGCCGATGGTCATCTCATCGGGGGGGCGGCGGGGGGCGACTACCTGCTTGGGGGTCCTGGCGAGCGCCACCCGCATCTCCTCGAACCGGGTCGCCACCCCTCCCGCGTCGCCGAGGAGGTAGAGGGTGCCCCTGTGGAGTCTCCAGCCGCCCGGGCCGTAGCGGGCGCGCTCGGCCTCGATAATTCGGGTGGGGCGGCTTCCCTGGAACTGGGTGATCGTGACCTGCGACATCACGCCTCTTTCATGGTCGAGCTCGAGCGCGTAGAAGACCGACTCCACGCCCCCGATGGGCTCCCTGAAGAGCACGTGACGCTGTACCTGCCGTCCCGGGGTCCTCCGTGCGGCCTCGACTATCTCACGCTGTCGGGTCTCAGACGGCGGCACCACCCACTCGCTGACCGCGAGCGACGTCAGGGTTACGGCGGCGCCCGCCAGGATCACCGGCATTGCGATCCGGGCGAGGCTCCAACCGGTGGTCCGCATCGCCGCTATCTCGTTGCGATCGCTCAGCCGGCCGAACGAGAGCAGGCTGGCGAGCAGCATCGCCATCGGCAGGCTGTAGGCGAACACGTACGGAATCCTGAGGATCAGCACCTGCAGGCTCGCCCCGATAGGGATGCCGGCCTCCGCGGCCAGGCGCGCCAGGAAGAACAGGTGGTTCACGAGGAGGAGCGCGGTGAAGACCGCCGCGCCGAACAGCAGGACGCCGCCCACCTCGCGCAGGATGTAGCGATCGACCAGCCGCACGGCCCCTAGAGCCGGAAGCGCTCGCCGAGGTAGAAGCGGCGGGCGTCCTCGCTTGCCATGATCTCCTCCGCGGTGCCGGCGAACAGCACGCGTCCGCCGTGCATGATCTCGGAGCGATCGGTGATGGCGAGCGTGTCCCTCACGTTGTGATCGGTGATGACGACGCCTATGCCCCTGGACTTCAGGCGAACGACCACCTCCTGGATCTCGGCCACCGACTTCGGGTCTACCCCTGTGAACGGCTCGTCCAGCAGCATGAACGATGGCTCCATCGCCAGGACCCTGGCGATCTCCACCCGCCGGCGCTCGCCGCCGGAGAGCGTCGATCCGGGCTGGTGGCGCACCTTCACGAGCTCGAACTCGTCGAGCAGCGCATCGATGACGCCGCGTCGCGTGTGGGCCGGAGCAGCGGTCCCCTCGAGCACGGCCTCTATGTTCTCCTCCACGGTCAGCCCCCTAAAGATCGAGGGCTCCTGGCTCAGGTATCCTATCCCGCGCCTTGCCCTTAGGTGCACGGGTAGGTTCGTGATCGCCTCATCGTCGAGCCAGACCTCTCCGCCGTCGGGCCGGATCAGGCCGACCATCATGTAGAAGGTCGTGGTCTTGCCCGCGCCGTTGGGGCCGAGCAGCCCCACGATCTCCCCGCGCTCGACGCTCAGGTCGAGGCCGTCGACGACGGTGCGTCCACCGTACTGCTTGTAGAGACCTCTCGTCGCAAGCATCTCTTGGCGGCCTAG
>JBBIJB010000041.1:0-10615 GCA_037446215.1 Armatimonadota bacterium | reverse complement strand
TGCGTCCACCGTACTGCTTGTAGAGACCTCTCGTCGCAAGCATCTCTTGGCGGCTTAGGGCGGCGTGAGGATGAGGCGCGACCCCCCGCGGGCTGAGACCCACGACCCGTCGAGGGCGACCTCGATCTCCTCGGCGGAGACTTGGTCTGCGCCGCGCTCAACCCGTGCGTTCCCCATCAGGACCGCCCTTCCCTCCCTCAACACGATGTCGATGCGGCGCGCAGTACCCAGGAGCTCGCCCCGCCGCAACCTGACCGCTCCCTCTCCCCTCGCCACTTCCTCGGCGACGTAGAGGGTGATGGCGTCCGCTGTCATCACCGCCTCGCCGAAGCCTGCCGTCGGCCCCCCGGTGACCCGCGCCACGCGCGCCGCGTCGTCGTAGTCGAGCCTCTCGCCGGAGAGCCTCCACTCCCCTCTAGAGAGCGAGACGGCCCCGCCCGCCGCGAACCTTCGGGCCCGCAGCATCCCCTCGACCTCGGCCGCGGCTAGCTCGATCGGCGGGCCATCCCTGGAGGAGATCACCCGCACGCTGCCCCGGGCGCGTACCGTGTCGTCGGATAGGCGGAGGCGCGCCTCGTCGGCGCGCACCGAGAGGCCGGGCTCCGACAGCGCCGCGCCGCCGCTGGCGGTGATCGTCCCTGCCCGCTGCTCATAGACTATCCGGGGCGCGGTGAGGCGCGTCTGCCCTCGCGTCACCGCGACTGGGCTTCCCTCGGCCGTCCACCTGCCCGTGGCATCGCTGTACTCGAGCAGCGTGGCGCCGCTGATCTCGATGGAATCGGAGCGGGTCTGCGTCGGAGCGGGCGCTCCGGCGGCCGGGGCACAGAGGAAGGCCAGGACGAGGAGTGCCGCCAGGGCTGCGCCCGCCGCCGAGGGGCGGCTACCGATCCACGGTGACACGGACGTTCCCGCTCATGCTGGAGAGGCGCAGGGATGTGTCTGTCATGAGGCGGTCCGCCCGGACGGTCATACCTCCCTGCCGGAGCACGACCGAGCCGGTGGCCTCTATCTGAGCCCTTCCCGGATCCCAGCGGACGACCTTTGCCTCAAGCGTCTCCCCTCCGGCGGCGCGAGCCCTGACGCCGTCGGAGAGGGTCATGTTGCGGGTCGCCACGAAGAAGGTGCCCTTCGGGGCCGCGAAGGTGACCGCGGGCCCGCCCTCGTGGAAGTAGGTGCCCTCGACGCGGGTCAGGGTGGCCGTCCTCGAGAGGCTGTCCACCGAGGCCGTCTCGGCCCGGATCTCCCACTGGAGGCGGCCCTCGGAGTCAACCGTCGAGATGGCGGTACGCTTGACCTCCACGGGGGGCACCCTGGCGATCGTCGCGGTCGGGGAAGGCCTGGGCGTCGAGGCCTGGCTCCCCGGCGGCGATCCTGTTCCGGCGGGCGTCGGCGCGGGCGCCTGAAGCAGCGTCCTGATGACCAGGGCGACCACGCC
This sequence comes from Armatimonadota bacterium, assembly GCA_037446215.1. Lineage (GTDB taxonomy): Bacteria > Sysuimicrobiota > Sysuimicrobiia > Sysuimicrobiales > Humicultoraceae > VGFA01. The sequence goes on along the minus strand of JBBIJB010000041.1, from coordinate 9,180 downwards.
GGCGGCGAGCGCCGCGCCCATCCAGCGCCCTGCCCTCGGAGAGATAGACCCCCTGCGGCTTTCAGCCCTATTACCCGTCACGTCGCTGTCCTCTAGACCACCTTACTCGATTGCACCGCCGGGCTTCAAGGCAGGCGCGCCGAGCGCGGCCAGCACCTCGAGCGCGGCCCGCCGTGCGGCGCCGGGCGAACCCAACTCCCCGGAGAGGCGCAGCAGCCGGGCACGCATCGCCTCGCGTGCCGAGGGACTACGCAGGAGTGCCAGGACCTCGCCGCTCATCGATGCGGGTGTGGCCCTCCCCTGCAGCAGCTCCGGCACCAACGCCTCCCCGGCGAGTATGTTGGGGATCGAGGCGAACCTGGTCTTGAGGGCGAGGCGCGCAATCAGCCAGTTCAGCGGCGACACGCTGTACGCCACGACCATAGGCACCCCCAGGACCATCGCCTCGACGGCCGCGGTTCCGGAAGCGATCAGCACCACGTCGCTGGCCGCGAGCACGTCCAGCGAGCGGTCGACCAGCGCGACGCGCACGCCTGAAGAGGCCACGGCTTCCTCGATCTGGCCCCGGAGGAGTGGAGAGGCAACGGCCAGGAGGAAGAGGGTGCCGGGGCGCTCGGCGGAGATGGCACGGGCGGTGCCCAGCATCGGGCCCAGCAGGCTGTCCAGCTCCTGCCTCCGGCTCCCCGGGAACAGGCCCGCCACCTCGGCGCCTTCGGGCACGCCGAGGCGCGCGCGAACGGAGTCGCACGGCTCCACCTCTTCCCGCAGCCCTGCCGCAGGATGGCCCACGAATGCCACGTCCGCGCCGGCACGCCGATAGGCCTCCGCCTCGAAGGGGAAGATTGCGAGCAGCCGGGCGCCCAGCGAGGCAACCCGCCGCGCGCGGCTCCCGCGCCGCACCGACACCATGGGCGGGACGTAGTAGACCGACCGGATCCTGGCGCCCACCCGTCGCAGGAGAGCCAGATTGAAGCCCGGGAAGTCTATCGGGACCAGCAACTCCGGCGGGTCGGCGAGGAGGTAGGAGGTCAGGCTGGACAACCTGCGCAGGAACGGTCGGGCGTGCCTGGCGGCCTCGACCCAACCCATTATTCCCCACTCGCCGCTCTCCTCGACGAGCCTCACGCCCGCCGCGGCCATCCGGGCCCCCCCTACTCCCTCCAGGCGCACTCCTGGGGCCAGTGCTGCGATCTCACGGGCCAGCTCGGCGCCGTGCAGGTCGCCCGAGACCTCACCGGCCACGAGGAAGACGCGCCGGGAACCCCTATCAGGGGACACTGAGCGGCGTGCCCAGGGGCGGGGCTTCGGCTGCGACGATCGTGATCCCGGCCTGATCCGCGGATGCGGCGAGGCGCTCGCGCTGGAGGAGCAGCGTCCGGCGGGCGTCGACACCCAGCGCGGAGGCGCCGACCTCGCGCATGACGGCTACTGTCTCCGGCCCGACGGCCGGGATGTCGAACTTGGGATCCTGGTTGTTGCGGCTGGCCTTCACCACGACCACGCCCCGGGCCATCGCCCCGCCGCGCCTGATGGTCAGGTCGGTTCCCTCTGCGGCCTCGACGGCGAGGATCACTCCCCGTCTGAGCACGACGGTTTGGCCGACGTCCAGGTCGGCCAGGCGCCTCGCGACCGATCGTCCGAACTCCAGGTCCGCGGTCTCCTCCGGTGTGGGCGCGCGCGAGGTGATCACCCCCGGCGGGGCCAGGAGCTCCCCCACGTAGTGAGCCTGGTCGAGGAGGTTGATCCCATGCTCGGCCAGGAGCGCGGCAAGGGAGTTGAACAGCGTGCCGTCGCACCGGTCGGGCGCGGTCTGCATCAGCCTCTCGCGCAGGGCGTCGCCCTCGGCAAGAAGCTCGGCGCGAGGGAACTGGCCCGCTACCAGCAGCCCTGTGACGCGGTGCGTCAGGAAAGTCGCGACGACCTCGCTCAGCGCGCCCGGCCCGCAGAGGCGGTAGTGGTCGGCCAACCCTGAGAGCACGGCGGACTGTCCCGCAACCTGCACGCAGACGAGCTGCTGCCCCCGCGCCTTGACCGCCTCGGCGATCACCTCGGGGAACGCTCCACTGCCGGCCAGCAGGCCTACGGCTCTGTCTGAGCCTGCCATCTCACGATACCCCGCTTGCGCGTGCGTGCCTCCCGCACGAACTCAAGGAAGTGGCGGGCCGGCTCGCACGACTGCGCCTCCTGTTCGACCAGGCGCAACGCCTCTTCGGCGGGCAGGCCCATCTGGAAGAACGCGCGGAACACCCTCCTCAGCGCCTTCCGGTCGGATTGGGGGATACCGTGGCGCTGGAGTCCGACCCTGTTGAGTCCAAAGGCGCGGGTCTGGAAGCCGCCGACCAGCAGGTAGGGTGGGACGTCCTGCCTAACGGCCGAGAGCCCTGCCACCATCACCAGGCGGCCGATGCGCACGAACTGGTGGACCCCGCAGATCCCACCGACGTAGGCCTTCTCCCCGATGTGCGCCCAACCGCCGATCTGCGAGCCGCTGACGACGATGGCGCCGTCCTCCACGCGGCAGTTGTGGCTGATCTTGACTCCGGACATAATGTAGGTGCCGCTGCCGATGTAGGTTTCGAGCCCCTCGCCGGTCGCTCGGTCCACGCTGGCGAACTCGCTGAACACGTTGTTGTCGCCGATCACCACGCGCGTGCGCTCACCCCGGTAGGCGCGGTCCTGCGGGGGGCCGCCGATGACCACATGCGCGGCGATCGCGTTGCCGCGGCCTATCGTGACATCTTCGTGAACCACGGAGTGGGGTCCGATCGTGGTGCCGCTTCCGACCATGACGTCCGCTCCGATCACGGCACAGGGTCCCACGCTGGCACCCTCCTCGAGGCGCGCGCTGGGGGCGATGACCGCGGTCGGATGGACTGCAGGGCCTGCGGGCACCTGCCTAGGGCTCTGCACCGTTCTCCCTCCCGTTCCCGTCTGCCTGGTCCGCCCGGCCGCTCTCGGCGAAGAAGAACGTCAGCGTGCCCTCCGCCGCGACCTCGTCGCCGACGCGGGCCTCGGCCCTGACCCTGATCAACCGTCCCCGGAGCCGTAGCAACTCGACCCGTATCGTGAGCTGGTCTCCAGGCACCACCCTGCGCCTGAACCTCGCCTGGTCGATCGCCCCGAAATAGGCGAGCCGGCCGTGCAGGTCGGGATGGTTCAGGACCAGGCAGGCGCCGACCTGCGCCATCGCCTCCACCAGGAGCACTCCGGGCATGACGGGGTGCCCGGGGATGTGCCCCGCGAAGTAGGGCTCGTTGATTGTCACGTTCTTCACGCCGGTGATGCTCCTGCCCGGGTCGAGCTCTACTATCCGGTCCACCATGAGGAAGGGATAGCGGTGCGGGATCACCCTCTGGATCGCTTCTACGTCCCACAGGGCGGGGCTAGGCTCCATCGGCGCCTCCAAACCTCGCGGCGATCACGCGGGCCAGCGCTAGGTGGAGGGCATGCCCTCCCCTGACGGCCACGATGTGGCCGAGCAACGGCCTGCCGAGCAGTGCCAGGTCGCCCATGATGTCAAGGACCTTGTGGCGGGCCACCTCGTTGGGAAACCGGGGCTCGTTTACGAAGCCGTCCGGGCCTATGACCAGGGCCGTCGACAGCGAGGCGCCGAGTGCAAGCCCCCTGGCCCGAAGCGAGTCGGCGTCGGAGGCGCGGCCCCAGGTGCGGGCCGGGGCTATCTGAGAGGCATACTCCTCCGTCGAGGACCGAAAGTGGGCGATCTGCGGGGCCGTGGCGGTTCCATCCACGGTCGCCACGTAGGTGACGCGGAACTCGTCGGATGGGAACGCCGCCACGATGGACGGGCCGCTCTCGGCCCAGGCCGTCGACCCGACCACTATGGGGCTGCGCGGCGCGTCCTGCTCTACGAGGCCGCCGCGGAGCAGTGCCTCAACGTAGATCGTCGCGCTGCCGTCTCCGCAGGGCAGCTCCCCGCCCTCGAGCTCCACCGTCAGGTTGTCGACTCCGAGACCCCGCGCCGCCGACATCAGGTGCTCCACCGTGGCGATGCGCGCCCCCTCCCCGAGCACCACGCTCCTATCGGTCGCCACCACCTCGTCGAGGCTTGCCCGGACCGTAGGGAGGCCGGGCCGATCCGTCCTGCGGAAGGTAATCCCGGAGGACGGCGGGGCGGGCAGCAGCCGGACGGTGGCGTGCTCGCCGGAGTGCAGCCCGGTGCCGGCCACGGTAACCGCTTGCGTGATCGTCCGCTGCACCCCGACGGCTGTCATCTGGGCCTCAGCGAGAGCCGCACCGGGTAGTACGATCCGGCCACCGGCATCGTCACGATCAGGAGCTCGCGCGCCGCCCCCGCGGGTATCGCGAAGACCCCCACGACGCGCTCCTCCCTGGGCCTGAGGAGCCCTATGTCGACCGGCTCTCTGTCCACGTAGAACAGGCCGCGGGCGAGTCCCCCGGCGGCGTGCGCGACCAGCGAGACGGTGGCCTCACGGTCGGTGGGGTTGGTGACGCGGAGCCTCAGCCGGTACAGGATCCCGTAGTCGCCGACCAGGGACTCACCGGTCCGGACGTCGCGCGCCTCGGACATGATGCCGAGGTCGGCAACGGGCGCCGGCTCACCGGCGCGCAGCTCCCGGACCACCTCGACGGGCGCCCCCGGAAAGGTCCCCCGCGGATGCGGGAAGGCCCAGGGCCCGAGGTCGGTGGTCACCGTGCGATCCAGCAGCCACGGGAGCCGTACATGCACGCTCAGCTCCACCGGCCCTCCCTCTATGACCTGGAACTGCATCAGCCCGGAGACCAGCGCGTTTGGCGCCAACGTGTAGGCGTTGAAGGTCACGGCGCCGCGAGGAGCGACCTCGACGACGTATCCCCGCCCATTGACCAGCCTCTCGAGGAACCTGGCGGTTGAGGAGAACCCGACGAACACGGGGTCGGGCGAGGGCCCGGCTATGCCGCTGGCGTAGTGCACCAGGACGCGGAACCCCGAAGGGTTGGCTAGGGTGATCTTGAGGACCCGCGCCTTCCCCTCGCCGCCGTTCATGTGGTGGTAGAGAAGGCGCGCCGACTTCTCCCGGTCGAGCGTCTCATGGAACAGGAGGCCGCTGTCGGTTATGACCTCCGGCCTGTTGCTGACCAGGAGCAGATCGGGCTCGGCAAGCGCCACGGGCAGGTTGGCCACGCGGACCTCCACCGACCGATGCACGGGGCCGGCGAACGGACTGCGCACGCCCACGTTGACCCTGGCAGAGGCGGTGCCACCCTGGGGAAGGGGCCCTTCCAGGGAGATCTCGCCTATCTCCAGCGAGGCGCCGGGCTCAAGCCTTACCGCGTCTTGAAGGCGCCGCCTAACCGCCTCGCGCATCAACTCGATCGGAGCCGGCGCACCCGTGACCGAGACCTCGACCGACTCCGGGACCACGCCTGCGGGAGGACGGACGGAGACCGCGACCTGAGCCGAGTGCTTGCCCTGGGCGAGCCGGATGACCGTGCTGCCCACCCTGATCCCCGTGATCGTGAGGAGGTCTCCGGCCCTGGCGACGTCGACTACCTGCCTGTCGAAGGCCCCCACGGTAGTGGCGCCGGGCGTGGAGGCCGTGATCAGCACGGTTGCGGTGCCGCCCACCGAGAGCACGACGGCCCCGGGGGCGGCCAGAAGCGGCGGAGGCACGAGAGACGCCGCGAGCGTGCGCGCCATCCTCGCCGCCATCCCCCGCAGCGTCTCGCCTGAGCGCTTCGCGTCATCGGGAAGCAGGGTCAGCACCACCGCGCCATCCACCGTGAGGTGCGCCGCGCCTGGGCGGAGTTCGCCGGCCACCTTCACGGGCTTGAGCGGCAGCGGCGTCAGCCTACCCGCGGCGAGCCGAAGGCGGCGCAGCGCGTCCGGCCCGGACAGCTTCATCGCGGGCCTGCCGCGGATCAGCATCTCGGCACCGCCCCCGCCGCCGGGCAGCGCCCTGACGACCACATCTCCGGATTGGGCATGCGAGGGAGGCGCGGCCGCCCCTTGCGCGGCGGCCGCCGCGAGGAGAGCCGCCAGGAAGAGCGAGAGGGCGCGGATCATGTTCCGCCGGGCCTGCGCCGGCCGCGGCGCGGCGTGCCAGAGAGCCTTGACTCCAGCGCCTGCACCCGCTCGAGCAGCTCCGGCAGGCGGCGCATCGCCGCCATCACGCGCAACTCCTCGCGGTGGTCTCGGGCGGGGAACCCTGAGACGGTCGCGCCCTCGGGGATGTCTCGGGTCACACCGGCCCTGCCCAGCACCCTTGCCCGTGCACCCACGCTGACGTGGTCCGCGACTCCGGCCTGGCCCGCAAGGATCGCTCCCGACCCCACGGAGACGCTGCCCGAGATCCCCGTGAGCGAGACCACGAACACCCCTTCGCCGATATTCACATTGTGGGCCACCTGTACCAGGTTGTCGATCTTCGTCCCGCGGCCTATGCGCGTCTCTCCCAGGGTTGCGCGGTCCACGGTCACGCAGGCCCCTATCTCGACGTCGTCCTCGATCACCACCCTCCCCACGTGAGGGATCTTGACGTGGATCCCGTCCTCGGTCGCGTAGCCGAAGCCGTCGCTGCCGATGACCGATCCGCTGTGGATCGTCACCCGATCGCCTATCACGGTGTTGGGGTAGATGGTCACGTTCGGGTAGATTAGGCAGTCTGCGCCGATGGCCGAACGGGCCCCGATGACGGTACCCGCCATGACGCGGCTCCTCTCCCCGATCCGAGCTCCCTGCTCGACGGCCACGAGCGCGGACAGCGCCGCTCCCGGCCCTATCTCCGCGTCGGGAGCCACCACGGCACTCGGGTGGATGCCCGTCCAGGAGGGCGCCTCATCGGCAAGCGCGCCCAAAAGACGGGCAAAAGCGGCCCTGAGATTCGCGGCCCTAAGGGCGGGCTTGGCGACAGGAGATAGAGTGGCGCCTACCAGGAGCGCGCCCGCGGGTGAGGCCTCCGCGTCGTGGAGGCGGCGGGCGTCGGCAATCATCACTATGGAGTCCGGCCGCGCGTCCTCCAGGTCGGTGACCGATCGGATCTCGACGTCACCGGTGCCGAGGAGTTCGGCGCGCGCGATCTCTGCGAGCTGCGCGAGTCTCATCGGGCGCCCTCGACCGTCCGGCAAGGGCTACTTCAGCCGGTCTATCACATCCTGGGTGATGTCGACGACGGCACCCTGCCTGCCGTACACGACGGGACCCTTGACGATGACGCCTCGCAGCCGCTTCTCTTTCGCGACCTGCTGGATGGCGGCCCTGACCTCTCGGTTCAGTATCGTGTCCAGCTCGGCGCGCAGCCCCTGCAGCTCGCGGAGGTACTGAACCCGGCGGGCTTCGAGGTCCTCCCTCGATAGCTGGGAGACGAGCAGCTGCAGATCGGCGGCCATCGCGCGCTCGCGGTCGTCCAGCTCCTTCTGGTACCGGAGGGCCATGGCGCTCTCGCCGAGGATGCGCTGGTTGTCAACCAGCCCGACTCGACCGGCGGTACAGCCCGCGACCGTGAGCAACAGCAGCGCTGGCACTAGCAGGAGCAGGGTCTTCCTGACCGTCTTCATTCCAACACTCCACCACCTGTAGGCATCTGAGAGTCCGCTACCGCCGGGCTACTGGGATCCCCGGAGCCGGGCGATGACATCCTTGGTCAGATCGGCGGCGCCCGGGGCCGCGACGGCCCGTGACAGCACCAGGTCGAACCTCCGCTCCTGGGCGATCGTGGCCACCTCGATCCTGACATCCGCGATCATGCTGTACTCCAACCTGAAGCGCTGCTCAGCCACCTCGCCGAGCTCCTGCTGGAAGCGCCCCGCCTCTGACTGGACCCGCCTGAGGTAGCGCTCCTGCAGAGACCTCATCTGCGCCTCGGCGCCACCGGCGAGGATCTTCTTCTTCTCCTCCATCGCCCGCTGGAACGCCTCTTCGCGGGACTTGACCGCGGCCTTCATCTCGGCCTGGATCTCCTGCTGCCTGGCCGCTACGCGCTTCTCGGCATCCTCGTTGAGTGACGTCCCCATCGTCTTCAGCTGGGCCTCGGCCTCGCTGACCCTGGCCTGCTGGAACTCCTGGAACGCCTTCTCGAGCGACTGGGACTTGGCCCGGATCTTGCCGTCCCGCTCCGTGGTGAATCGCTCGGCCTCAGCGGTGATCCGCTTGGCCTCTTCCTCGTTGGCCAGGCCCACAACGTCTCCCTTGAGACGGAGGTTGAGGAGCGGGATCCGGTACTCGGCCATCGCCGCAAGCTCGAACCGCTCCAGCTCCTTCTGGAGCTCGTCCCTCTTGCCGTCCACGGCCCTCTGCAACTCGGCGTTTATCGCCCTGTGCCTGTCGGCGATCTTGGCCTCGTTCTCGGCCCTGATGTCGTTTGCGAACGCCTCCATGCGCTGCTTGGCCTGCTCCTCGAGCAGCTTCATCTCGCCCCTGTAGAGGGCCTGGAGACGCTCCGCCTCCGCCTTCAGCTCCGCATCGAGCGCGGCGCCCAGGTCGGGCACCTCCGGCGGGGGAAGCGGGGATCCGAGACGAGCCTCTAGAGCCGCCATCTTCTTGTTGAGCGCCTCCAGTTCGGGCCACCGCCTGTGGGCCTTGAGCGCCTCGCCCACGTCCACCCTGGCCACGCTGTAACCCGCAGGTGTCTCCACGGAGACCGGCGACGGTGAGGGTATTGGCTGGGAGGCCCCCTGTGGCCGGCAACCCGCCAGCACGGCGGTCGCGGCCAGGATGGCACAGGCGGCGAGGGTGCGCCGCATGCTACCTTCCCTTGATCTGCTTGATGACGGCTTCGGTCAGGTCGGTACCGCCGTAGAGAACCACCGACCGGTCGAGCACGACCGACATCCCGGAGTCCTTGGCCACGCTCTCGACCGCGGCGCGCAGCTCCTTGTCGAGCCCTCCCAGGAGCGTGTTCCGCCTGTCGAGGATCTCCTGCTGCAGCTTGCGATCGAGCTCCTGCCGCTGGAACGCCGTCATCCCCTTGCTCTTCTCCTGGAACTCCCGCTGCTTGGCCTGGAAGAACTCCTGCAGCGCGCGCTCCGAGTTGACCTTCCGGGGGTGGCTATCCAGTGCCCGCTGCATATCCACGTACCCGACGGAGAAGGACTGACCCAGTACTGGCGCCTGACGCAGAAGCAGTCCGGCCCCGACCACGATGATCAGAGCGAGGCCGGCCACTATGGCCAGCTTCCGTGCATCTACCTTCATCGCATACCCTCCCCAGCGACCTGCCGTGT
>JBBIJB010000040.1:1645-20475 GCA_037446215.1 Armatimonadota bacterium | reverse complement strand
CGATATCGCGGGGCCAGTAAGGAGCTTGGATCTGCTCGACCTTGTCCTCCGGGTAGTCCGTGATCACCACCCGCAGCGGCTTGCTGACAGCCAGCACACGTGGGGCGCGGAAGTTGAGGTCGTCCCTGATCGCCGCCTCCAGGATGGCAGCATCCACGCGGCTGTTCGTCTTGGCGACCCCGATCCTGCCCGCGAACTCCCGGATCGCCTCGGGCGTGACCCCGCGCCGCCTGAGCCCCGACAGCGTAGGCATCCGGGGGTCGTCCCATCCTTTCACCCGGCCCTCGTCCACGAGCCGGATCAGCTTGCGCTTGGAGAGGACCGTGTAGTCCAGGTTCAGCCTCGCGAACTCATGCTGATGGGGCCGGGGCGACTTCGGAAGGCCGCACCTGCCGCGCAGGTTCTCGACCAGCCAGTCGTAGATCGCCCTGTTGTTCTCGAACTCGAGCGTGCAGATGCTGTGAGAGATCGACTCTATCGCGTCGGAGAGGGGGTGGGCGAAGTCGTAGAGGGGGTATATGCACCACGCCTCACCGGCCCTGTAGTGCGGGGCGTGGACGATTCGGTAGAGCACGGGATCTCGCAGCTTCATGTTCCGGCTCGCGAGATCGATCCTCGCCCTCAGCACGTGAGCTCCGCCGGGGAACTCCCCGCTCCGCATCCGCGCGAACAGCTCCAGGTTCTCTTCCACGCTGCGGTCCCGATAGGGGCTCGGCCTGCCGGGCTCGGTCACGGTGCCGCGGTATGCCCCGATCTCCTCGTCGGAGAGGCTGTCCACGTAGGCCTTGCCGTCCCTGATCAGTTGAACGGCGAACTGGTACAGCCTCTCGAAGTAGTCGGAGGCGTACAGCTCCCTGGTCCACTCGAACCCCAGCCACCGCACATCCTGCTTTATCGCCTCGACGTACTCAATGCTCTCGGTCTCGGGATTCGTGTCGTCGAAACGGAGGTTGCACTCTCCCCCGTAGTCCAGCGCCAGCCCGAAGTTGAGGCAGATCGACTTGGCGTGGCCGATGTGAAGGTAGCCGTTGGGCTCCGGAGGGAAGCGGGTCGTCACACCCTCATAGACTCCCTGCTCGAGGTCGCGGTCGACTATCTCGGTGACGAAGTTGGGCCCCACCCGCCGCCTGCCGGGCTGCGTGCCGAAGCCGCCACCATCCGCACCCCCGCCCACTAGGACGGCCCCTCCCGCGGACTCGGGGGAAGCTGTGCCGTCGTCCCGCCGGCCACAGAGACCGGACTCGCCTTCTCCCGTAGTCCGGCGACCTGTGCGAGCAACGAACCTGCCACGGCTGTTCGGCCCGCGGCGCTCTCGACCGAGGCCAGCCCTGCCAGGGCCTCGGCCCTCGGGTCGCGGGCGTCGATCCTGGCCGCCAGCTCGACCGCGCGCCGGTAGGCCTTCCTGGCCGTGTCTAGGCGGCCCGCACCCTGCGCCGCCCTCCCCAGGAGGATGAGCGCGCTCACACCTTCCTCCGTCCGGATCGCCTTGGCGCGCTGCATCGTGACCGTCGCCTCATCCAGCACTCGAAGGGCCCCCGAGTAGTCCTGCCTCTGCAGCAGGGCCTCTCCTCGGACCGCGATCGCCATGCCCAACAGACCGCCCGCCCCAACGGCCCTCGCGCTGCCGGCCGCCTCTTCGGCCCTGGTCTCCGCCTCCCGCAGGTCGCCCGACGCCAGCGCGATCCGTGCCCGCGCCATCTGCGCCATCGCGCGCATCTCACCCGGCATCTCCGGGAGCAGCGTCTCCGCTGCCTCCACGAGGCGCGTGGCATCGGCCGCCCGCGCTATGGGCCCTGGTTCAGACGCGATCTGCAGGAGGTTGAAGGCGGTCTCAGCGGCCAGGTCGTCGGGCTCGAGGAGGAGCGCTGCGATCGATCCCCCGACGCGCCTGGCGAGCGCCATCGCCGTCTCGATCGACGGGTGCGATCGGCCCGCCTCCAGCAGGCTGACGAAGCTCTTGCTCAGATCGGGCGCGCCGAGCGCCTGCTGGGTCAGTCCCGCACGGGTCCGCGCGCGAAGGAGGCGGCGACCGAAGCCGGCCGGCCAGCCACTCGAAGGGCGACCTCTCTGCTCTCTCGTCTGTTGAGTCATAGTAAACACATCCTAGCAACGGGGCGGCCTGCAATCAAGGCGGGCCCGGGCCGCGTGCAGGCCGGGCCCGCCGTCGTGCACTGACTCGCTTCTACGGCTCTTTCGGCCAGGGGCCGACGATCCCGGGCGCCGCCCACTCCATGGAGTTCAGCTCGCCCACGGTCATCCGCTTGCCCGCGGGAACCCGCAGCACTCCCTTCCGGTCGCTGATGGGCCCGGTGAAGGGATCGAACAGCATCTTGGGATCCGACATCTGCGCGAGGCGCTTCACCACGAGGTCGTGCACCGAGAGCATCCCCAGGTCAGGTGTCCTCACCCGGACCGCCTGAAGCCGGGCCTTCCACTCGGGGTTGATCGGCACTCCGGGCTCGCCGCCGAGCTCGACCGCGCGCTCGGCCAGCAGCCACCAGTAGTCGACGTCCTTGAGGTTGTCCGGGGTGTACCTGCCGGAGTATATCTTGGACAGGAAGTCGATGTAGATCCTGTCCCAGTGAACCAGCTGCCCTGATACGACGTGCTTCGGGGCGAACTTCTGCATCGGCGAGTAGTGACCGAAGCTGGGAAGGTTGCGTTTGGCCGCCACCTGCACGACGGTGGGTGAGTCCTCGGTGAAGGCCAGGACATCCGCTCCCTCCGCTATCAGTGCCTCGGTCGCCTCCTTGGCCGCCGCGGGGTTGAACCACTCGAAGATCCAGCGGACGTGCACCGTGGCCCTTGGGTTGACGGCGCGGACGCCCAGCGCGAACGCGCCGATGTGACGCTTGACCTCGGGTATCGGGAAGGCCCCTACGTAGCCGATCTTGCCGCTCTTGGTGATAGCGCCGGCCATGAGGCCGTTGAGGTAGTAGACCTGGTAGAAATCGGCCATGTAGGTAGCCATGTTGGGCGCGCGCTTGAACCCCGAGGCGTGGGCAAAGGCGTGGTTGGGGTAGCGCTTCGCGGCGGCGAGCGTCCCGTCCATGAACCCGAAGCTCGTCGTGAATATGACCCGCGCCTGCTGCTGGATCATGCGCTCTATGAACGTCTCGACCTGACCTTCAGGAACCTTCTCGACGTAGATCGTCTCCAGCCAGGGGAGCTTCTGCTGGGCGATCCGCCTGCCCACATCGTGAGCATGTGTCCAGCCGTAGTCACCTATCGGCCCGACGTATACCCAGCCGGCCTTGAGCTTCTGCTGGGCGCCTACCGGCACGATCAATCCAAGGATCAGCAGAAACGCGATCAACACTGATAGCCTGCGCATGCTCTCCCTCCTCGCCTGCGGTATGCGGTGCGCTCCCTCCTGTGGCGTGATCCGGTGTATCCCGATCCCCTCTCGCTCCGGCTCTCACCCCCAGGTGGGCCTCTTGCCCGTCGCAGGTACCTTCGTGCCTACTTCTCCCCTCGGGCGTACGGCAGGCCCAGGGCATCTGGCGCGCCCTGGCCCCGGCGCCCCCGCGCCGTCGCCACCAGGACCAGTATCGTGAATGCGAACGGCATCATCCTGAGCGCCTCGGGAGGCACGTGCGCCTGCAGCCGGAACGACAGGTGGAACAGGCCGCCGAAGAGGATCGAGCCTGCTACCGCCTTGAGAGGATCCCAGCCGGAGAATATCGCGATCGCGATGGCTATCCACCCCATGCCGGCGGTCATCCCCTCGGTCCAGGATGGTCGGTAGGCCACTGAGAGGAAACCGCCGGCGACTCCTGCCAGCACTCCGCCGAAGATCACGCAGAGGTAGCGCACCATGTGCACGTCTACCCCCAGCGCTTCGGTCGCAGCGGGCGACTCGCCCGTCGATCGTATGACGATTCCGGTCTGGGTGTGAAAGAGGAGGGCCCACAGCGCGACCGCGATCAGCAGCCCTCCATAGGTAAGGAACGAGATCTCGGGAAGCGACTCCAGCAGGGGGATGCCCTCCCAGCCGCGTCCGAGCACGCCGGCCAGCCCAAGGCCGAACATCGTGAGGGCCAAGCCCGAGACGTATTGGTTGGCGCGCAGCGTCACCGCCATGAATGCATGGATTGCCGCGGCGAGCCCGCCCACTGCGGCGGCGGCACAAAGGCCGATTGCCGGGGCGCCGGTCGTGTGGGCCACGGCGAACGCGGAGAACGCGCCGAGGATCATCATCCCCTCCACGCCGAGGTTCACGACCCCTGAGCGCTCCGCGATCACCTCACCGAGAGCCGCCCAGAGCAGCGGAGTGCCCACAGCCACCGCCCTCAGCGCCGTGATCACGGCCCACTCAACCATCACTCCGCCCCCTGCCGTCGTTGCAACGGAGCCCAGCGAACACGGTAGTAGAGGAGACGCTCCGTTCCGATCAGGAAGAACAGGATCAGCCCGTTGAAGACGTGCGTGACGCTGAAGGGCATCTGCAGCGCGACCTTCATCACGTCTCCGCTGGTGAAGACGAGGCCGAGGAAGAGGGCTGTCAACACCACGGCGAGGGGGCTGCCGCGCGCCAGCCAGGCCACGATTATCGCCGCGTAGCCGTAGCCCATGGAAACCTGCCCGGGCGCGAGGAGCCTATGGTGGATTCCCGCCACCTCGCCCACCCCGGCAAGACCCGCCGCCCCGGCCGAGAGCAGCATCGCCGCGACGGTCGTCCGCAGGGCCGGGATCCCTGCGTAGCGCGCAGCCAGAGGGTTCTGACCCAGCACCCTCACCTCGAATCCAAGCCGGGTGCGGGCGAGGAAGAAGGCGATCCCCGCGGCAAGGGCGACACCGATCGCCAGCGTCGCCCAGTGGACGCGCGTGCCCGGGATGAACGCCAGGCGGGCGGCCTCGGGAAAGGCGTCGGTATAGGCGAAGCCGTAGGCCGTGGCGCCCTTCCACGGCCCGTGTATCAGCCACTCGACCGAGAAGAGGGCTATGTAGTTCATCATGAGGGTTGAGATGACCTCGTTGACCTCCATGCGCAGCCGCAAGAGGGCCGGCAGCAGCCCCCAGGCCGCGCCGCTCAGGAAGCCCGCCGCGAACATCGCAGGTATCAGAACGGGGCCCGGCAACGGGACGAAGAGGGCCACGCCCGTCGCCGCGACGGCTCCGGCCAGCAGTTGCCCCTCGGCGCCTATGTTCCAGAACTGGGCCCGGAAGGCCAGGACCAGGCCGACGCCTGCCAGCAACAGGGGCGTCGCCTGGCGGAGGATCTCTGGGGCGGCCTGCTTGCTTCCCAGGGTGCCGGCGTAGACCTCAGCGTAGGCGCGGAGCGGGCTGATGCCGTACGGCACGAAGACCAGCCCCGCGGCGATCAGCGCGCAGGCTATGGCAAGCGCGGATACCCCCAGTACCCTGGGAAGCGATGGGGACGGGTCCGGCTCGAGCAGGAGGGGACCGATCCGCTTCACGGCCGCTGCCCCATCATCAGGAGGCCGATCCGCTCCCTGTCGGCTTCCTCGGCGGGGACGATGCCGAGTATCTCACCGGAGTAGATCACGGCGATCCTGTCGGAGAGCGCCAGGATCTCGTCGAGGTCCTCAGACACGAGGAGGATCGCCGCACCGTCGCGACGGCGCAGCAACAGCCGCCTATGCACCTGCTCGGTGGCGCTGACGTCCAGTCCGGACGTGGGGTGTGCCGCCACTATGAGGCCCGGGCGGCCGGAGAGCTCCCGGCCGAGTATCAGCTTCTGGATGTTGCCGCCGGAGAGCTGCCGCGCCGGTGCCGACGGGCCCGGTGTCGCGATATCGTACTCCGCGATCGTTCGCCGCGCGAACTCCCCGATCGCCTTCGGGTCGAGCAGCGGGCCGTTGCTGAAGGGGGGCCTGCGGTAGTGCTTCAACACCAGGTTCTCGGAGACCGTCATGCCGCCCACTATGCCCATGTGTATCCGGTCCTCGGGTATGTGCGCGACCCCGGCCTGGTCTATGGCGCCGGCACTCAGGCCGGTGATCTCGCTTCCGAGCGCCTCGATCCTGCCGCCGGTCGGCCTGCGCAGTCCTGTCAGGACCTCGACCAGCTCGCGCTGGCCGTTTCCTGCCACCCCTGCCACGCCGACGATCTCCCCGCTGTGGACCGTCAGGGAGATGCCTTTGAGCGCCGCCGCGCCCCTGTCACCCTCGGCGCTTACGCGCTCCATCCGGAGCGCCTCTTCTCCCTGGGGGACGGTCTCCCTCCGCAGTCGGAACTCGACGTCCCGGCCCACCATCATGCGGGCCAGGGAGCGCTTGTCGGTCCCGGACGCCGGTACCGTCCCGACGACTCGTCCTCGCCGAAGGACGGTGATGCGGTCGGCGATGTCGACGACCTCGTCGAGCTTGTGCGAGATGAAGACCACGGCCTGTCCCTGCTGCTTCATCCGCCTCATTACCTGGAAGAGACCGCGCGCCTCCTGTGGCGTCAACACGCTCGTGGGCTCGTCGAGCACCAGGATCCGGGCGCCTCGGACCAACGCCTTCACGATCTCTACCCGCTGCTGCTCGCTCGCGGAGAGCTCCCTGATCCGCGCCCTGGGATCGACCGCGAGCCCGTAGCGCGCCCCCATCTCCCGGATGGTCTTCTCGATGGCACCTGCCGGGTTGAAGAACCTCTGGCCGGGGAGGCCCAGCAGGACGTTCTCCGCGACGGTGTGTCGCCTGATGAGCAGGAAGTGCTGCGGGACCATGCCCACGCCAAGAGCGATCGCGTCCCGGGGCGACCGGATCCGGACCGGCCGGCCCTCCACCAGGATCTCGCCGTCGTCCGGTTGGTGGATGCCGTAGAGGATGTTGACGAGGGTCGTCTTCCCTGCGCCGTTCTCGCCAAGCAAGGCGTGAACCTCGCCGGATCTGATCTCCAGCGAAACGCGGTCGTTGGCGAGGACTCCGGGAAACGCCTTGGTGATTTTCCGAAGGGCCAGCAGTCCGGAGTCACCGGCAGGCGCCGCCCCTGCCGGATCTCGGCCTGGATCTGCGAGAGCCATGGTTGCGCGGTCTTCTTCTATGAGGCGGCGGCTTCACCCTCCCGCGATGAGGGAGGGTGCGCCGGCGAACCGGTCGCAGCCCGGAGGTCCGGCCGCCTAGATGGGTGTCCTGAGGGCCAGTATGTAGGGGAGGTTCCTGTAGAGCTGGCGGTGGTCGAGTCCGTAGCCCACGAGGTAGACATCCGGGACCTCGAAGCCTCGGTAGCGTATCGGGAGCGTGTCCACAATCCTCCTTGCGGTCTTGTCCAGCAGGGTGCAGATCGCCAGCTCGGCGGGCTCGCGTGCCAGGAGTGTCCGTACGAGGTAAGAGGCCGTGAGGCCGGTGTCGATGATGTCCTCGACCAGGAGTACGCGCCTGCCGGTCAGTTCCTCGTCGAGATCCTTTATCAGCCTGACCGCCCCCGAGGGGCCTTTGCCCCCCCGGTAGGAGGAGATTGCCATGAAGTCGATCGCGACCGGTATCTCGAGGGCCCGGGTGAGGTCTGCCAGGAAGTAGAGACCGCCCTTGAGGACGGTGACCATTATCAGGTCCCCTCCGGCGTAGTCCCGGCTGATCTCGGCGGCCAGCTCGCGGACGCGGTGACCGATCTGCTGCTCGGTCAGCAGCACCCTGTCGGAGTCGAGGTCGGGGCCGATCACCGGCGGGTCCCGGCGGACCCGATATCGTACTTGACGAGGAGGCTCCGGTAGTCCCGGCCGTAGAAGATCCTGACGCGGACCCCCGGGTAGAGCTCTCGCATCCTCCGGAGCTTCCGGTTCTTGCGCGTGACCAGACTCTGCTTCAGCGTCGTCAGCTCGATGTAGAGGTCCAAGTCGGGCAGGTAGAAGTCCGGGCTGAAGCTCTCGGTGACTCTACCCCCCTCGTCCCACTCCAGGGGGAACGATCGCGGTTCGTACTCCCAGCGGATGCCGTAGAAGTCGAGTATTCGCGCGAACTCTGCCTCGCTCTCGTGGGCGAAGCGAGCCGCGGCAAGCGCTTCCATTGTGGTAAGTATACGGAGCGCGACACGGCTGCGCAAGCCGCGGGCACCCCGGGTCTCGGCGGGAGGACACTCGCCGAGCGTCGCAGAATGTTGGATAATCGTAGTAGGCAGTTCCCACTCACGACAAGCAGGAGGAGCGTTGATGGCGGAGGCCGAGAGGGCCGACGATCTGCAGCGCTTTGTCAAGCAGCTGGAGAGCCATGATGTGACCGTGCGCAGCGATGCCGCTCACGCGCTCGGCAAGTTGGGCGATGAGGCAGCGATAGCGCCGCTGGCGCGCGCTCTCCAGGACTCCGATGAGTACGTGCGCAAGAGCGCGGTGACCGCGCTCAAGCGCATCGGTGGTCCCGCCGTGTGCGAGGCGCTTCGCGCAGCCCTTGCGGACCGCAGCGAGCAGGTCGTCCTCCAGGCGGTAAACGGGCTCCGCGACATGCGGGACAGGTGTGCCGTGGAGCCGCTGATCCGCGTGCTGACCCGGAGGGAGAGGTCGCTGCAGCTCGCCGCGACCGAGGCCCTCATGCGCATCGGCCCCGACGCCGTGGGCCCGCTGCTCGGGACGTTGGAGGACAAGCACCTCCGCCGCAAGATCGGGCCCCAGGTGATGAAGATCCTCGGCGAGATCGGGGCGCGCTCGGTGGACTCGCTCCTGGAGGCCCTCACGACGGGGCCTCATGCGATCCAGGCCGCGGCCATCCATGTGCTGGGCAAGGTGGGTGACCAGCGGATAGTCACTCCCCTTGTGGAGCTCTTCCTACGGGATCCCGGAATGCAGGAGGCGGTGGTGGCCACGCTCGCGCGGCTGGAGGAGCGTGGCGTGATCGAGTTCGGCGAGACCGGACACATCGACCGCGAGGTGGCCGTTCCCAGGATGGTGCTGAGCGCGTTCGCAGAGCACCCGCGCACCGAGGTGGTCGAGCTCCTGCGCGTCGGGTTGGAGAACCCGATGCCGAAGGTTCGCCGCTTCGCGCTCAGGGTCATGTTCGCCATCTTTGGGGAGGGGGCCCTCGACCAGTTCCTCACCTCGCTGGAGGACGAGGACATCGAGGTGAAGCGGCTCGTGATCCGCATCCTCGGCAAGCTCCGCAACAAGCGCGTGATCGAGCCCCTGGTGGCGCTGGTTCAGCGCGAGGGGGGAGAGCACATCGAGGAGGCCGTCTGGAACACCTTGAAGGTGCTGACCGATCTCCGGGAGTTCGAGCAGCTGCGCGCGCGTGTGGCCAAGGAGCGGGCCGGACCCAGGCCGAGCGTGCGCAAGGTCCGCACGCTGCGCGACCTCTCCCCCGACTGGTGGAGGGAGCAGGACTGAGGCCGCGGGCCCGTCGTACCGCGGCCCGAAGAAGATGAATCCCTGCGTGGTCCTGATAACAGCGGGCAGCTCGCAGGAGGCCGACGACCTTGCACAAGCACTGGTCGAGGAGCGCCTGGCCGCCTGCGTCAACGTTGTTGGGGGCGTCAACTCGATCTATCGCTGGCAGGGCGGCGTGGAGCGCGCGGAGGAGTGGCTCCTCATCGCCAAGACGGCGTTCCACCTGGTCGATGCACTGACGGCCCGCGTGCTGGTCCTGCACTCGTACACCGTACCCGAGGTCATCGCTCTGCCGATCGCCGCAGGAGCCCCGGCCTACCTATCCTGGCTAGGAGAGAGCCTCTCACAGCCGGGACCACCTTCACAGCCGCGGCGGCCATGACCGGCCCGCAGGCAGGGGTGAGGCTGCCTGCCGTGGGCGGCCTCTTCTACGACTCCGATCCGGCGCGGCTCCGGGAGCAGCTGGAGCGGTGCTTCATGCATCCGGTCGGCCCGGGAAGGCTCCCGGCCCCGTGGGGAGAGCGCCGCCTGCGCGGCCTGATCGTGCCGCACGCCGCCATCACCTACTCCGGCCCGGTGGCGGCCCATGCCTACCTCAGGTTGGCGGGCTCCTCCCGACCGTCGCTCGTCATAGCGGTGGGCCCCGACCACCACGCGGCTGGGCTGGCGCTCTCGCTGGCGCCGCCTCTTCGGTGGAGGACCCCCCTTGGCGAGGTCGCCACCGAGCACTCCCTGAGAGAGGTGCTGGCAGGGCTGGGCGTGCCCACAGCCGCCGGCGGGCATCTTGGCGAGCACTCCATCGAGGTGCAGCTGCCGTTCCTGCAGTTCATCGGATATCAAGGCCCCGTGGTCCCGATCGCCATGGCCGACCAGAGCCTGGCGAGCGTGGAGCGGCTAGCATGCGCGCTGGTGACCGCGCTTCGTGAGGGGGGCGCTTCTGCGGACCGGGAAGCCCTCCTCCTTGCCTCGTCGGATCTGAGCCACTACCTCCCGCGACGCGAGGCAGAGAGGATCGATAGGGCTCTCCTCGAGGCGATCGGCCGCGGCAGCGGCTCCCGCTTGATCGAGGAGGTCACGCGGACGGGCGCGATGATGTGCGGGGCAGGCCCCGCAGCCGTGGCCATCGATGTCGCGCACCGGCTGGGCTGCGGCGGCACTGAGGTGCTCCGCTACGCTACCTCGGCCGACACCGGCGGCGGTCCGGACGCCGTCGTGGGCTACGCCGCTGTCGCACTGGAGGCCGCCTAGGGTATTATCGAGCGTGAAGCCGGCGCACAGCCGCCGAGCAATCCGCGAGGGAAGGCCATCTAATGCGCGTCCTGCTGACCAACGACGACGGAATCGCATCACCCGGGCTCCGGGCGCTCGCCGAGGTATTCGCTTCCCGGCACGACACGGCGGTTGTGGCCCCGGAGCACGAGCGCAGTGCGACAGGACACGCGGTCACGCTGCACAAGCCGCTCCGGGCGAGGCGCATCTTCAGCTACCCGGAGGGCGTGAAGGCCTGGTCGACGAACGGCACGCCCGCGGACTGCGTAATCCTAGGGGTGCTTGAGTTGCTCGATGGCCGCCCTGACGTCGTGGTCTCTGGCATCAACGTCGGCGCCAACATGGGCAGGGACCTCACCTACTCGGGAACCGTCTCCGGGGCGATGGAGGGGGCCATACTCGGCATGCCCAGCCTTGCTGTCTCCGTGGCGTCTTTCGTCGACGTGAGGTTCGACGTCGCGGCGCGGTTCTCGGAGCGGCTGGCAAGCCAGTTCGTCGAGAGATCTCTTCCGCCCGACGCCCTCCTCAACGTGAACGTCCCCAACCTGCCGGAGGAGGAGCTCTGCGGCGTCATGGTCACGCGTCAGAGCTCGCGGCGCTACCTGTCTCGGATGGAGAGGCGAACCGACCCGCGGGGCCAGACCTACTACTGGCTGGCCGGGGAGCCCGGGCCGCTGGGGAGCGACGCGGTTGGTACCGATGGGTGGGCGGTGGCAGCCGGGTATGTCTCGGTAACTCCGATTCATCTGAGCATGACGGATGATCATCTGTTCGGAGAGCTCGGGAGTTGGGATCTCTCGCTCCGATAGCCCCGCGGGAAGGAGTCGGGATGCGGTGCGGAGAACCCGCGGTTAGACGTCGAGGCAGCCTACACACCCTTGATACGCAGCGATGATCCACTTTGACGGCGTCGAGAAGCGTTACCCTTCCGGCGTTCTCGCCTTGCAGGGCGTTAGCCTGCACATCGAGCCCGGCGAGTTCGTCTTCCTCGTCGGGCCGACCGGCAGCGGCAAGTCCACGATCCTGAGGCTGGTCCAGTGCATAGAACGGCCCACCGCGGGCTGCGTGACCGTGGATGGCACGGATGTGGGCACCCTGCCGCCTTCGCAGGTGCCACTCCTGAGACGCCGTCTCGGGGTGGTGTTCCAGGAGTTCAAGCTCCTTCCCGACAGGTCGGTGGCCGACAACGTCGCATTCGCCCTACGCGTCACGGACGTGGAGCCCGCTGAGGTAGTCCCGCGGGTCCGGTGGGCGCTCGAGACGGTGGGTATGGCCCATAGGGCGAACGATCCCCCTGCGCGGCTCTCCGGCGGCGAGCAGCAGCGGGTCTGCCTTGCCAGGGCCGTCGTCACCCGCCCCAGGATAGTGCTCGCAGACGAGCCCACAGGCAACCTTGATCCGGATGCCGCTTGGCAGATCGTGCACCTGCTGGGAACGATCAACCTCCGCGGGACAACGGTCGTGATGTCGACCCACAACCCCACCCTGGTGGACGTGCTCAGGCGCCGCGTGATAGCGCTGCACGCCGGCCGGATCGTGCGCGATGAAACCCGAGGCCTATACCAGCCGCTCGGCTGAGGAAGCGGCCGAGGCGACGGGTACAGGAGGGGCGATCCGCCTCGCCGGCCGGCGGTCGATCCTCGGCGAGGCGGTGGACGGTCTTCGCCGGAACAGCTTGATGGCGGCCGCGGCAACGGTCACGATGGCCGTCGCCCTCTCGGTGGCGGGCTGGGGCATGATCGTCTCGGCGAACCTCGTCCACGTAGCCGGGGTGCTGGAGTCCCAGGTAGAGGTGGTGGGGTTCCTTCGGCGCGACCTTGGCGCGGCAGAGAGCAAGCGGGCGCTTGCGGCCGCACGCGCGATACCCTCGGTGCGCAGCGCCGTCCTTGTCGACAGGGACGAAGCTATGCGGCGGCTGGGCCGCACATTCGGCTCTCTGGCGCGTGTCAGCAAACAGTTGCCGGCCAACCCTCTTCCCGACTCCATAGAGGTTAGGGTGTCGGATGCCAGGCACGCGCGCGCGGTGGCCGGCGCGCTTCGAGGGGTGGCCGGCGTCGACGAGGTGATGTTCGGCGCGCCGGTCGTGGACAGGCTGGTCGCTCTCACCCGCGCGGTCAGACTCGCCGGTGCTGGGGTTGCGGCGCTGCTCGCCGGCGCCGCCCTCCTGATCATCATCAACACGATCCGGCTGACCGTCGTCGCCCGCCGTCAGGAGATCGAGATAATGACCCTCGTGGGAGCGGCCCCGGGGTTCGTGCGCGGCCCGTTCCTCATAGAGGGAGCGCTGCAGGGGCTGGCGGCCTCGGCGGTGGCAACGGCGATCATGGTCGCCGGATACTCAGCAGTCGCCGGGGGAGTCACCCGTTCGCTTCCCTTCCTACCGATCCTAGAGCCTCGTGCGGTGCTGCCTCAGGCGGTAGCGGCGATCTGGCTGCTCGGCGCCGCGGTGGGGTTCGCAGGCAGCCTCTTTGGGATCCGGAGGTTCCTCGGCGCATGACTCCCAGCCTCCGGGCCGGATGGGGTGCCGCCCTTGGCATCGCGGTCCTCCTCGCGGTGGCGGGCCCCGTGCCGGCCGCACCGGCGGAGGCAGGGAAACCCGCGCCGCAGCCCACCAGTCAGGAGGAGCTCCGCCGCCTCCAGCGTCGTCTCGTGGACGAGAAGGAGCGGCTGCAGCAGGCGCGGCGACGGGAGCGGCGGATTGCGGACGACGTCCAGCGCCTGGATCGGCAGCGCGAGGCGACTGAGTCCGAGCTGCGACGGCTCGGTCGGGATATGACACGGATCAGGAAACGAGCCGAGGTGGCCTCGGCCGAACTCGCCCGGACGGAGGCCGAGCTCGCCAGGCACCGGACTATGCTCGGCGTCCGCCTGATGGACGCCTACAGGTACGGGCGCGCCGGGTACCTCGACGTCGTCCTCGGAGCCACCTCCTTCCCTGAGTTCATCTCTCGGGCGCGCCTGGTGGGCGTGATCGTGAGGGAGGATTCGAGGTTAATCGGGGCCTACCAGGCCGACCGTGATCGAGTCGCCCGGCTGCGCGTGGATTTGGAGAACGAGCAGGCACGCCTGCGGGCGGTGGCCCGCGAGACCGAGGAACGCCAGCAGGCCCTGGAGAGGCAGGTCGCGGCGAAGAGGGAGGTACTGCGCAGGGTGGCCCTCGAGCGGCATGCCGGCGAGCAGGCCGTGCGCGAGTTGGAGGAGGACTCGGCCGCGCTGGAGGCGCTCATCCGGAGCGCCACGCCCTCGTCGGCGCTGCGGCCCTCCTCTGCCGGAGGCGGGGTCGTGGCGATGAGATGGCCCCTCGGCGGCAACCTCACCTCGCGCTTCGGGTACCGGCGCCATCCCCTGTTCCGGCGCGTCATGTTTCACACAGGGGTGGACATCGCCGCCCCACGCGGGACACCGGTGCCTGCCGCTGCGGGGGGCCGCGTTATCTTCGCGGGCTGGTACGGCGGCTACGGCAAGCTCGTCATCCTCGACCACGGCGGCGGCACGAGCTCCCTCTACGGCCACCTCTCGACCATCTCGGTCTCGGTAGGGCAGGCGGTCACGGCAGGCCAGGTGATCGGCCGGGTGGGGAGTACGGGATACAGCACCGGCCCCCACCTTCACTACGAGGTCAGGATCAACGGCCGCCCTGTCAATCCGCAGCGCTAGGCCTGCTTGTTCGCCCACTCGCGGCGAGGTAATCTACATCCGGTCAGGCACCGGCCTGGCCTGGGAGGCGATCCAGGGTGGCAGGGCGCAGTCGTCTGCTGAGCACGCTTCTTGTGGTTGTCGTAGCCGCGGGTATCTTCGCCGCGGGATACGGGGTCGGCCAGCGGGTCGTGGTGGCCGGGCCATCCGACGAGCAGGGCTTCTCCCTGTTGCGAGATCTGCTCGCTCATGTGCGCGGCGAGTTCCTCCATCAGGCCCCGGACTCAGCCAAGCTCTTCGACGGCGCCGCGCGCGGGATGCTGGAGGCGCTGGGCGATCCCTATACGAGGTACATGGACGCCCGTGCCTTCAGCGAGTTCTCACGGGACGCACAGGGGTTCTTCTTCGGAATAGGGATCTTCATAGACATCAGGGAGGGTAGCCTGATAGTCGTGCAGCCTATCGAGGGCACCCCGGCGCACAGGGCTGGTCTTCGCGCCGGCGACCGCATCCTGAGGATCGACCAGACCTCCACAGGAGGGATGGCGCTGCAGGAGGCTGTGACAAGGATCCGAGGGCCTGTCGGCACCAGGGTGAAGCTACGCATCGGCAGGGCCGACCGCGCCTTCGACGTGGAGATCACCCGTGACCGCATCCGGATCGTCACCGTTCAGGGCGCCGGGTCGCTGGAGGAGGCGCTCCGGAGAGAGCTGGGCAGCCAGAAGCTTGGCTACATAAGGGTGCTCACATTCAACGAGCAGACCGCCAAGGAGGTCGCGTCTGCGCTCGAAGCCCTCAGGGAGCAGGGGGCCCGCGGACTGCTCCTTGATCTACGCAGCAACGGCGGCGGCCTGCTCGAGGCGGCGATCAGGGTGGCCGACCGGTTCGTCCCGGCCGGCGAGCCGATCGTTCATGTCGTGGCGCGAGACGGGCGCCGGAAGACGGAGCGCGCGGGCGGAGGCTCCAAGCTCAGGGTCCCGGTCGTGGTCCTCGTCAACGAGTTCACGGCCAGCGCCTCGGAGATCCTGGCGGGCGCGCTGAGGGACTCGGCCGGCGCGGTCATAGTCGGCAGGCAGACCTTCGGGAAGGGTGTGATCCAGTCTCTCTACACCCTGCCGGGCGGCAGCGCGGCGGCGCTGACGACGGCCAAGTACCTGACGCCGGCCAACGGCGACATCCATGGGGTGGGCGTGGCTCCCGGGGTAGTGTCGGGTGAGCGGCTCGAAGGCAAGAGCGACTCACAGGTCGCCGGCATCCAGGAGGAGCAGTTCAGGCGGGCGCTAGAGGTGCTCAGACAGCGCGTGGACAGGGCGAGGTGACGCCGGTCGCCACCGAGAAGCCGGCGTGGAGGGCGGGGTGACTCCGACGAGGCGGCGCGGGAGCCCCCGGGCGCTCCTCCTGGCGGTCGCCGTCCTGCTCGGCCTGGCGGCGGGCTGGTGGGCAAGCAGTCAGGGGCGTGGTCCAACGCGGGGGCCCGCGCCCCCCTCTCCAGTTGAGGTCGTCGTCCAGCCCCCTGCTCGGCCCAGCCCCGCCCCTTCCCAGGCGCCCCAGGCCAGCCCCCCTCTGAGCGGAGAGGCGCGGGTAGCCATAGTCTTCGACGATGCAGGCGGAAGCCTCAGCCACGTGGAAGAGATCATCTCAATAGGCCGGCCCGTCGCGGTGGCGGTCCTCCCTGGGCTTGCCCACTCAACGGAGGTCGCCCGTAGGGCTCGGGCCGCAGGGATGGAGGTCCTCCTGCACCTGCCCGTAGAGCCGGTCGATTCCTCCAAGGCGCTTGGACCCGGTGGCGTGACCGTGACGATGGACGATGCGCAGATTCGCTCGGCCGTCAGGGACGGCCTGGCGTCGGTCCCCGGGGCCGCCGGACTGAACAACCACATGGGATCCCGCGGCACCGCCGACCGTCGAGTAGTGCGCGCCATCCTTGAGGTTGCACGCGAACGCGGCCTCTACTTCCTCGACAGCGTGACGACGCCGGCCTCGCTCGTGCCTGAGGTAGGGCGGGAGATGGGCGTGAGGACGGCCGTTCGCACGGTATTCCTGGACAACGACGATGAACCGGACGCGATCAGAAGGCAGATCAGGGCGCTTCTGGCTGCGGCTAGAGAGCGGGGAGAGGCCGTTGGGATAGGCCACGCCCAGCGCCGCACCGCAAGAGTGCTGGCTGCGATGCTGGAGGAGTTCGACCGTGAGGGAGTGGTGATAGTTCCGCCATCCGCGCTCGTGCGCTAGGCGGCGGCCGCCGCCGGGGCCGGGCCGGTCAAGGAGAGGTGACGATGAGCTCGCAGGCCATGTCCGCACCGCCAAGGGAAGACCCATGGGTCGCGGCCCTTCAGCAGTTCGACCGCGCCGCCGACCGCCTGCCCCTCAAGCGGGGCATCCGGGAGTTCTTGGTCCATCCGAAGCGAGAGCTGACCGTCTACTTCCCGGTCAAGATGGGCGACGGTTCGGTTCGCGTCTTCACCGGGTACCGCGTCCACCACAGCACCGTCCTCGGGCCTACGAAGGGAGGGATCCGCTACCACCAGGACGTGACGCTCAACCAGATCCGGGCGCTCGCGATGCTGATGACGTGGAAGTGCGCGGTGGTGGGGCTGCCGTACGGCGGTGCCAAGGGTGGCGTCGTCGTCGATCCTGCCTCGCTCTCCAGGAAGGAGCTAGAGCTGCTGACCCGGCGCTACGCAACCGAGATCTCGATCCTCATGGGCCCCGAGTCGGACATCCCGGCGGTTGACGTCGGAACCGACTCCCAGATCATGGCCTGGATCATGGACACATACAGCATGCAGCGCGGTTACTCGACGCCCGCCGTGGTCACCGGGAAGCCCGTCGAGATCGGAGGCTCCTTCGGAAGGATGGAGGCGCCAGGCCGGTCGGTGGCGATTGTTGCACGCGAGGCGATGCGCCGGCTCGGCGGCGACCTTCCGGGCGCCGCCGTTGCCGTCCAGGGGTTCGGGCAGGTGGGGAGCGTGGTGGCACGCCTGCTGGCCGAACGGGGATGCCGCATAGTCGCGGTGAGCGATACCAAGGGCGGCGTGATGAGAAGCTCGGGGCTGGATCCCGAAGCGCTGTTGGCCCACAAGAGGCAGGCCGGCACCGTCGTGGGGTTCGACGGCGCGGATGTCATCAGCAACCTCGACCTGCTGGGCATGGAGTGCGACATCCTGGTTCCCTGTGCCATGGAGGGGCAGATCGACGCCGAGGTCGCGAAAGGGGTGAGGGCGCGCCTGGTGGTTGAGGCGGCCAACGGCCCGGTTACGCCGGCTGCGGATGAGGTGCTCGCCGGGCGAGGGATTCCTCTAGTACCGGACATCCTGGCAGGGGCGGGCGGGGTGATCGTCTCGTACTTCGAGTGGGTGCAGGGACTCCAGCAGTTCTTCTGGACCGAGGGCGAGGTGCAGGAGAGCTTGGAGCAGATCATGGTGCGCAGCTTCGATCAGGTGGCGCAGGTAGCCGATGAGCAGAAGGTCGACATGCGGACGGCCGCGATGGTTCGTGCGGTCAGCCGCGTGGCAGAGGCGATCTTCATTCGAGGGATATACCCGTAGGCGCCTGGGAGGCGAGATGCTGAAGCAGCTCCTTATCACACTCTCCGAGAGCCAGCGTGCCAAGGCCTTCGTCCTTGGCAACCCCCTGGCACGCCGCTCCTCACGCCGTTTCGTCGCAGGGGAGACCCTGGACGAGGCGCTGCTGGTCCTGGAAGGGCTCCACTCGCAGGGATTCAAGACGGCGCTGAACCATCTGGGTGAGTCCACCACCAGCGTGGCCGAGGCAGCAGGGGCGGCCGGGGCCTACCAGGGCATCCTGGCTCGCCTGCGGGGCTGCAACGACGACTGCTACGTCTCGGTGAAGCTGACGCAGCTCGGCCTCGATCTCGGCACGGATGTCGCGCTTAACCATATGCGGCGGACGGTGGAGGCGGCCCGGGAAGACGGCAGATTCGTGCGGATCGACATGGAGCACTCGCAGTACGTGGACGACACGATCGCCGTCATCGAGCGGCTCCGCGCAGAGGGCTACGACAACCTGGGCGCGGTAATACAGTCCTACCTCTATCGCAGCGCGGAGGACGTGGAGCGCCTTGTGGGGCAGGGCGTACGGATCCGGCTGTGCAAGGGGGCCTACGCAGAGCCGGCGACAGTCGCCTATCCGCGCAAGCGCGATGTAGACGCCAACTTCATGCGGCTCACCCAGCGGTTGCTGCGTGACGGCGGGTACCACGCGATCGCGACCCACGACGAGAGGCTGGTAAGGGCGGCGATGGAGCAGGCGCGCTCCGGCGGCGACTCCCCCGAGCGGTTTGAGTTCCAGATGATATACGGGATCCGGCGGGACCTGCAGGCCTGGGTGAGGGACCAAGGCTACACTATGCGCGTCTACGTACCCTACGGCACGGAGTGGTACCCCTACCTCATGCGAAGGATGGCAGAGCGTCCCGCCAACCTGCTGTTCATCATGCGCAACCTGTTCCGACGCTAGGCAGGGGGCAGCGGGCGCCCGGTAGGCCCACAGGAGGAAACCCCGCGGTGGCGCCGAAGTTCATAGGTTATACAACGGGGCGGGTCAGCGATCATGTGCGCTGCGTGCCCTTGCTGATCCGGGCGAAGGAGGTGGTAGGGGGGATAGCCGGAGTCCGCACCGGAAGGCTCTGAGGGGCCGGTTT
>JBBIJB010000040.1:281-1632 GCA_037446215.1 Armatimonadota bacterium | reverse complement strand
ACGGGAGTACCGAGGAGGGAGGATAGGATGACACGGGTGAGGACTCTGATTTCCCTTCTTGCGACGCTGACCCTCGTGGTCGCGTCCTCCTACTCTGCTGCGGTCTTCGCAGGGGCTGCGGCTCCTGTGACGGATCCGCTCGGCGTGGTCAGGGTGGCAAAGGCGAACCCCATGGTCATCGCTTGGTGGTTCGTCGTAGCCGGACCGGACGCCAGCCTGGGAGTCGACACCAGGCGCGGTGTCGAGATTGCGATCGACGACAAGGGCGGAAAGCTGCTCGGGCACTCGATCAAGCTGGTCGGTGAGGACACGGGCTGCAACGCCGAGGGCGGCCAAACGGCGGCCACCAAGCTGGCGGCCAACAAGGCGATCATCGCCGCGGTCGGCTCCAACTGCTCGAGCGAGGCGGTGCCCGGGGCGCCGATCCTGTGGAAGGCCGGGATCGCGACCGTCTCCCCGTCGAATACCGCGCCGAAGCTCACGCATCCCCAGCGCGGGCCGGGCTACGACGGCTACCTTCGCACCGCGCACAACGATGAGGTTCAGGGCAAGGTTGCGGCGGAGTTTGCCTACCGGAAACTGAAGGTCAAGCGCGCCGCCACGATCCACGACGGCAGCCCATATGCCGAAGGCCTGCAGAGGGTCTTCTCAGAGAACTTCAGGAAGCTCGGCGGCTCGATTGTCGCCCAAGAGGCGATAGGGCCTACCGACACCGACATGAAGCCGGTGCTTACCAAGATCGCCGTAGGCAAGCCGGAGTTCATCTACTACCCGATCTTCATCGCGGCGGGTGGACACATCACCAGGCAGGCCAAAGAGGTGTCAGGTCTGGCCAATGTCAAGCTGATGGGCGCCGACGGGATGTTCTCCCCGGACTTCCTGAAGGCGGCCGGCGATGGCGCCAAGGGGATGTATCACTCAAGCCCCGACCTATCACCGGAGGCACTCGGCCCGCTCTACGTGAAGTTCCAGGAAAAGCACATGAAGAAGTACGGCGAGAGGCCCCTTGCGCCGTTCCATGCGCACGCCTACGACGCGACTATGATGATCTTCTCCGCCGTCGAGAGGGTCGCGAAGAAGGACTCCGCCGGCAACACCTACATAGGGCGGATGGCTCTGCGGAATGCACTGTACGCGACCAGGAACTTCAAGGGTCTGACCGGGACCCTGACCTGCGACAAGTACGGTGACTGCGCCGATCCCAAGATCGCCGTTTACCAGGTGATCTCCGCTGATCCGGCAAAGTGGAACGCAGGGGTTGATCCCAAGAAGATCTACCCGTAGGCTACCAGGTACTGCAGCGGCTTCGGGGGGGCGCCGGCACTGCCGGCCCCTCCCCGAGCCGTGCCAT
>JBBIJB010000040.1:0-271 GCA_037446215.1 Armatimonadota bacterium | reverse complement strand
GACTTGAGGAGGCAGCGGTGCTGCGAGTCTGGCTTCGGAAGATCTCAATCGTAGAGCTCTACCTCTGGCTGTTTCGGGGGGCGGTAATCCTCGTAGTGCTGTGGGGCATCTTCGGGACGATTGCCGCACGCCGCTACTCCGGCGAGATCTGGGTGGATTTCGTGGTCTTCGGCCTCTCGCAGGGCGCCGTCTACGCGTTGATCGCGCTGGGCTACACGATGGTCTACGGGATCCTGCGCATGATCAACTTCGCCCACGGCGAGGTGTTCAT
>JBBIJB010000039.1:0-20569 GCA_037446215.1 Armatimonadota bacterium | reverse complement strand
CATCGGGATCTATCAGGGAGTTCATCACCGCGTCTGACTGGAGATCGAGCATCCGGTCGAACTGCCGGCCGGTTGCGACCACGTAGTAGTAGGTCCAGTCCATCGAGGTACCAGCGTTGAGGATGCCTCCCGCTCCCTCGACCTCGCGGGAGATCTCCTCGGCCCGCCGCCTGGAGGTGCCCTTGAACAGCATGTGCTCCAGGAAGTGCGCGGCGCCGCTGGTCTCGTCCTCCTCGTCCCTCGACCCTGCCCTGACCCACGTGTGCAGGGCTACGACTCCAGTGGCGCGCTGCTCCTCTGCGATGACCGTGAGCCCGCTCTCGAGCACGACGTGCACGGGGCGAGACGGCGGCCGGGTCTGGCCGCTGGCACCACCCGCCCCCAGGACGGCAAGCAGGGCTGCCCCGAGTACAGCAGCCAGGAGGCTGCGGAGCGGTAGGGTGTTCAATCTCACCAGGCCTCCCCAATCATCGCCCCACGGGCGAAAATCGCGTTCCGAAAAGAAGGAATCCCCACATCGGGTGCCAATAGTATAGCGCTGTAAGGCTACACTGCACTGCCGTCAGGCGGCATCGTTGGGCGGCAAAGATCGAAAGAGGTGGGCTAGAGGATGCCTATAGGAACCGTCAAGTGGTTCAGCGCTGAAAAGGGCTACGGCTTCATAACTCCGGACGAGGGTGGAAAGGATGTCTTCGTCCACTACTCCGCGATCATACAGGAAGGCTACAAGAGCCTTTCGGAGGGCCAGAAAGTTGAGTACGAGGTGACCACGGGACAGAAAGGACCCCAGGCCGCCAACGTCAAGCCGGTGCCTTAACGACCAGGCATCACCGTCCTCTGGCGGGGAGGCCGTAGTAGGCCTCCCCAGTTCGACGCCTTCACCCCCGTCGCCCACGAGGCCGGCGGTACTGCGGCCGACCGATGGCGAGTGGGGTTTCGCCGGTTGTAGGCTGGGAGCGTGACCCACCCAGAGGCCCCGCCGACGCTGCCAGATCGCCTGCCTTTGCTGCCCGGCCGCGCCCTGAGCCGCATCGCCCGGATCCCCCTGCTCCACAAGATACTCCTGGTGAACGCCGTTGTGGTCGTCGGCGGCGCCATCACGGGCATGACGGTGGCGCTCAGACACGGGGCGCTCCACCCCGGACACCCGCACTACGGCCTGATGTCGGGCTTCGCCGCGGTGGGGCTGGCCGTTAGCCTCGTGCTGAACTACCTGGTGCTGAGGGCGGTCCTGCGGCCGCTGGACAACCTCCAGGGGGCGGTGGACGCCATCCGTGCGGGCGGAAGCGGTGTCAGGGTGGCTACGGAAGGACTGCCGGACGAGCGGCTCGGCCGCCTCGCGGACACATTCAACAGCATGGTGACCGCCATCGAGGAGCAGGCCGAGCACCTGAAGCATCTGCCCGGCCGGATCCTGGGGGCGCAGGAGGAAGAGCGCCGCCGGATCGCGCGGGAGCTTCACGACGAGGCCGCGCAGTCGATGACCTCGCTGCTCGTCCGGCTCCGCCTTCTCGAACAGGCCCGGACACCGGAGAGGGCCCAGGAGAGGGTGACGGAGCTACGCGAGCTTGCCGCGCGTGCCCTGGAGGACGTCCGCAGGATCGCCGTCGAGCTCCGCCCCGCGGTGCTTGACGACCTGGGGCTGACCGCCGCCCTCCACGCCTACGTCGACGACCTGAACGCCGTGGGGCCCACCCAGATCGAGTTCCTGTGTGAGGGGTGCGAGGGTCGGATGCGTCCCGAGGTGGAGTTGGCCCTGTTCCGGGTCGCCCAGGAGGCCCTCACCAACATGCGCCGCCACGCCGGCGCGAGCCGCGCCTGGGTACGGCTGCGGCGCGGGGAGGATCGCATCGAGTTGGAGGTGAGGGACGACGGCGTCGGCATCACACCCAGCGTGCTGCGGCCCGGCCGGGGTGGGCTCGGCATCTCGGGGATGCGCGAGAGGATGGCGCTGATAGGCGGTGAACTGACGATCAGGTCGTCGCCGGGCGGCGGAACCGCGGTGGCCGCCCTCGCGCCGGACCGGGTATCTTCGTCCAGGGAGGGAGGCGGCAATGGCTAAGCCGATTCGTGTGCTGCTGGCGGACGACCACCCGGTGCTGCGCACCGGCCTGCGCACGCTGATCGAGCAGGAGGCGGATATGGTGGTCGTGGGCGAGGCATCGGACGGCCACAAGGCGGTTGAGCTCAGCGGCCGGCTCCTCCCCGACGTCGTGATCATGGACATCAGCATGCCCGGGCTGGACGGGCTGGAGGCGACGCGGCAGATACGGGCCCTTGACCTCCCCTCACAGGTACTCATCCTCACGGTGCACGCTCAGGAGCGCTACCTGTTCCCGGTGCTGAAGGCGGGGGCGGCAGGGTACGTCAACAAGACCGCCGCCGACATGGAGCTGGTGGCCGCCATCCGCACGGTCGCCGGCGGGGGCGCCTTCCTCCACCCGGCGATGACGCGAAGGCTGCTCGAGGATGTCATCGCGGGCGTGAGCAGGGGCGAGGAGCGAGACAGCTACGACCGGCTGAGCGAGCGGGAGCGCGAGGTGCTGAAGTTGGTCGCCTCCGGCTTCACCTCCCGCGAGATCGCGGAGCAGCTCGGCCTAAGCCCCAAGAGCGTCGAGACCTACCGCTCCCGGATAATGGAGAAGCTGGAGCTCAACACGCGGGCAGATCTGGTGAGCTACGCGCTGCGCAGGGGGCTCCTGGAAGAGGAGCCCTAGAAGACCGGTACCCCATCCAACAGCAAGAACAAGCACCCCCGGGCATGGGCCCGGGGGTGCTCGCTACTGCGCCTGCCTGGCTCCTACTTGACGACGGGCCAGTTCTGAGCGTACCACTCGCGCATCCCGAGCGACATGGTCCTGGCGTTGGTGTAGCCGTTCATCACGAGCGCCATGGCCACGTACGAAGAGCGCAGCCCCGACTGGCAGATGGCGATGATCTCGGCCTCCTTGACCGTGGGGATCTTGCCCATGTTCGCGGCGAGGGAGCGGATCGGGATCACGACCGCCCCTGCGATGACGCCCGCCGCGGTCTCGTTGGGCTCGCGGACGTCGAGCAGGAACGGCTTCTCACCCGCGTCCAGCCGGGTCTTGAGGGCCGCGGGCGCGATGCTGCGGAAGCCGTCGGGCAGGTTGGTAATGAACTGAAGGGCGGCGTCCCCAGGCGTTGGAGAAGGTGCCGCGGCAGCGGGCGCCACGATCAGCGCTACTGCCAGCAGGGCGACTATCGAGAGTCTCTTGTACATTCTGAATACCTCCTACCTTGGTCTTGGTGGTAGCGGCGGGGGTGGCGACATAACCACCCTGCCGTTTGCCTGCGAGCCCCTGGGATCAAGGTCCTGTAGCCGCAGGAACAGGTTTGGGTTGTTGTGGCAGGCGTCGCAGGTGCGGCTGCGAGCCGTCACCCGCTGGATGTTGTGCGGCGTCGCCGGCTTCCACGTGGGGACTCGGTCGAAGTTCGCGAGCGCCCCAGAGAGGCCGGTCGGCCGATCGATCATGTCCTTGGTCGTCGGAATGTGCCGGAGCACCGTGAAGGCGTTGGGTATGTTTGGGTCGGTGTTCCGGCCGATCTTGAACGTGGGCTGCGATCTCGAGCCCTCGCCGGCATGGCAGCCGAAGCAGCTCTTGACGATGCCGCCGTGGCAGACAGCGCAGTTGAGCTTGTTGCCGTGGACGTTGTGCGCCTGCAGCCTGCTCTTGCCTGGGGCGGCCGTCGGGTGGCAGTCGGTACAGGCGGGCTTGGTCTTGACCTCCCGCCTGTAGGCAGGCGTGCTGCCGTCACCGTGCATCTGGGCAGCGGTGTGGCACGAGGTGCAGGTCATCTTCGCCTTGGAGAAGTGCACGTCCGCCGGGAAGCCCTCGTAGCTGCCGGTGAACTCGGCGTAGACCCGTCCGCTGTGACAGCCGCCGCAGGTCCGATCCGCCGGCGGCGTGCGCACGAACTCATGCCCGCGTAGCAGGCCGCCCAGTACCGTCGGGGGCTGCGGTATGTAGGGCGGCTGGCTGACGTGGCAATCCCCGCAGGTGGCGTGGCAGCTCTTGCACGAGCGCTGGTAGGTCGGTTTCGACAGAGCCCACCGCACCTGGCCTGTGAGCGCCTTCAGCCCTGTCTCGAGCCCACGGGCGGTGAAGTGCAGGCTCCGCGAGAACTTCGAGGCGGTCTCGGAGTGGCAGGTTCCGCATGCCTTGATCGGGTCCGCGGAGGGCCTACGCACGAGCCCCTTGTGCGCCAAGTTCCGATCCAGCGTCTGCGGCGCTCCGGCGTGGCACGTCGTGCACCCGAGCCGGCCGTGGGTCGACTTCAGGAACGCCTGAGAAACCAGCTTTCGCTCGTAGGGTGCCCCCGACGGGGGCAGAGGGGCCGCTCACCCCTCACCCTCTGCAGGCGGAGGCGGCAGTGGAGGCACGAGCGGCTCCAGCATCGTCCGGCTGGTGTGGCATGCCACGCAGCCGCTCTGAGCCGGCCCCGAGGGCGCGGGCGGCGCGCCCACTCCCAGCGGGAGAATCAGCATCGCCACCAGGGCGGTCAGGAAGACGAGCGATCCGACCCTGCGAATCGGCGCGCGCAAATGCGCCATCACGCCACCTGCCTCCGGATCTTCTCTTCGCGCTCCTTGGCTCGGTTCATCACGCACAGGATCGCCTGCAGCCACTCCGGGTCTATGCGGTCGCGCGGAACACACGCGCAGGCCCCGGCGTTCCACGCCGCCTCGCGGTACTCACGGCCGGAGTCGGGCAGTAGAACCAGCGTTCGGAGGCCGGGGTATTCCAGGGCCAGCTCCTGTATGGCGGTGAGCACGTCGGCCGCAGCAAGGTACCAGTCGAGGATCAGGACGTCGGGCGCCCAGGCGCCAAGGCGCTCGCGGACCGCTCCGAGCGAAGAGACCTGTTCAACTTCGATCTGCGTGGGAAGCAGGCTGCGCGAGGCCTCGGCAAGCTCGCCGAGGGCCCCGCGGAACCTCTCATCGCCCGCGGCGACCAGAACCCTTAGGGCCTTGTCACTCATAGCCACTTTCAGCGTACAGACCCTGGCCCTGGCCCGGAATCGGGGTATCCTTGAGAGGCGCGGAGGGGATTATCCCCACAGGGCGCCGCGGATGCGGCGCGCCCGGCAGGAACTCCGGCCGGCGCGGGTAAGAGTCCAGATGTGGGATCGCGCCCGCCGAATGCCGACCGGTGATGGCGCGTGCGCGTGGAGGCGCGGATAGTAGAGGAGCACAGGGCACGGCCGGGGTAGCCCTGCCCTCGGCCTGGCCCAAGAGGACACGGGGACTATGTCCACACCCCCTACGGTGCTGGTGGTAGACGACGAGGAGTCCGTGCGCGACCTCGTCAGGAGATACCTGGAGCGCGACGGGTTTGCGGTCGAGGCGGCGGAGGACGGAACCGCGGCTCTGGAGGCGGCGCGCCGCCTGCGCCCGGACCTGATCGTGCTGGACGTCATGCTCCCGGGCCTGGACGGCATCGAGGTGTTGCGAAGCGTCAGGGAGTGGTCGGAGGCCTACGTGATACTCCTCACCGCCCGCTCGGACGAGAGCGACAAGGTCCTGGGACTGGGCATCGGAGCCGACGACTACCTGACCAAGCCGTTCAGCCCCCGCGAGCTGGTCGCGAGGGTGAAGGCCGTCCTACGAAGGGGGCGCACCCGGGGCGGGAGGCCGGCGCCGCTGGTCTTCCAGCGCCTGCGCATAGATCCGGGAGAGCGGCGGGTCTGGAAGGACGGCGAGCCCGTGGCTCTGACCAACCTGCAGTTCGAGATACTGCTGTCGCTGGCCACCCACCCCCGCCTGGTCTTCAGCCGAGCCCAGCTCATCGAGAGGGTCTGGGGAAGCGACTTCTACGGCGATGAGAGGGTCGTGGACGTCCATGTGAAGGAGCTCCGGAAGAGGCTCGAAGACGACCCGAGCAAGCCGGAAGTGATCACCACGGTCAGGGGCGCCGGATACAGGTTCGACGGAGGATAGCCGCACGATGCGATGTGGGGTAGGACTGTGACGAGGGCGGGGGGACGCCTGGCAACCAGGCTGTTCCTCTCCTATCTGGCGGTCATCGCTGTCGGCCTCGCGGTCCTGACCGCGTCCGCGAGCCTGTTCGCCCCGAGCCAGATAGCCCGCAGGATACAGGCGTCCGACTCCTACGGGGGGCTCGGCCTAGGAGGAGGCGGAGCCGGGGGCGGCAGGCGGGGCCTGGGGGGACCTCCTTCGACGCCGGTCGAGCATCTCTTCAGGAGCGGTCTGGTGGATGCCCTGCTTGTAGGTGGCGCCGCCGCGGTCCTTGCAGCGGGCGCGGTAAGCCTCCTGGTCGCGCGGCGCGTAGCCCATCCCCTGCAGATCATGGCCGGAGTCAGCCGCCGGATAGCCGAAGGCCACTACGAAGAGCGGGTCCCCGCGGGTGGCGGCGACGAGATCTCGGAGCTCGGCGACAGCCTCAACACGATGGCCGAGGCACTGCAGAAGACCGAGGCCCGCCGCCGCGCCCTGCTGGCCGATGTGGCGCACGAACTGCGGACCCCGCTGGCCGGCATCGGGGGCTATGTGGAAGGGCTCACCGACGGCGTGCTCTCCCCGGAGCCCGAGGTCCTCGCAAGGGTATCCGCGGACGTGCACAGGATGCAGCGGCTGGTCGGCGACCTTGAGGAGCTGTCGCGGCTGGACGCAGGCCTGCTGGCGATGAGCAGGCGGCCCACGGCGGTGGCGGACCTCGTAACGGCTGTGGCCGAACGGCTGCGGCCGCAGGCCGAGGACAAGGGGCTCCTCATGAGCTTGGAGCTCCCCGAACGCCTGCCCTCGGCCGAGGTCGATCCCAACCGGATCCAGCAGGTGCTGATCAACCTGATCGGCAACGCGATCCAATACACCGACCCGCCTGGGGCCGTCACGATCTCGGCCAGGGTCAAGCCCGGGTGGATCCAGATAGAAGTCCGGGACACGGGGCATGGAGTTGCCGAGGAGCATCTACCGCGCCTGTTCGAGCGCTTCTACCGGGTGGACCGCTCCCGCTCGCGACCTGTGGGAGGAAGCGGGCTGGGTCTCACCATCGCGCGCTACCTGGTCGAAGCCCACGGGGGAGCGATCTGGGCCGCCAGCGGCGGGCTCGGGAAGGGAAGCGCGTTCTCCTTCACCATCCCCGCGGTCCGTACGACATCAACTGCGTAGCGTGGGCGGATGTAGCCGCCCCAGGGAGGTCTAGATGATAGTGACGCGCGTCGACCGCGCGCTCTCGCATCCGGTCGAGCAGCCGGAGCTGTTCCAGGGACAGGTCAGGATGCAGCCGCTCTACAGGCCCGACCGAGACGACGGTGAGTCGGAGCTCGTCGCGGTCTTCTTCGATGCGGGCGCCCGCACCAAGCCCCACGTCCACGATACGGACCAGGTCCTGCAGGTGGTGTCGGGGAGTTGCGTGGTGGTCATCGAGGAGGAGAGACGGGAGGTGGGTCCGGGCGACTTCGTCCAGGTGCCGCGAGGCGCCTGGCACTGGCACGGGTCGAGCGGCGCAGGGCCGGCCTGCCACATCTCGATCAAGCTGCCCGGACGAACGGACTGGGGCGCCTCACTGCGCGGTTGGGAGTCGGGCTAGCCCGCCCGCACCGGCGGGCGCGGAGCCACCATGGATCCAACGCTTGAGCCCTTCTTCCACCCCCGCGGGGTCGTCGTGGTCGGGGCCTCGCAGGACCCGTCCAAGCTGGGATACGGGCTGGCGCGCAACCTCTTGGACTGCGGATACCAGGGAGGGATCCACCTGGTCAACCCCTCCGGAGGCGCCCTGTTCGGCCTGCCCCTCTACCCTGACGTCGCGTCCGTTCCGGAGCCTGCGGACCTGGCCGTGCTGATAGTACCTGCCCCGGTGGTCCCCGAAGCGCTCCGCCAGTGCGCCCAGAGGGGCGTGAAGGCCGCGGTCATCGTCTCAGGAGGCTTCCGCGAGGCAGGAGCCGAGGGCGAGGAGCTGGAGCAGGAGTGCCTGAGGATCGCCCGCGAGGGCGGGCTCCGGCTGCTCGGGCCCAACTGCATTGGGGTTCTGGACACCCACCTTCCCCTGGACACGACCTTCCTGGCGCGGGGTGGCCTGCGAGCCGGTGAGGTGGCGTTCGTATCGCACTCGGGCGCGATCTGCGCCGCGGTGGTCGAGTGGGCGGAGGCGCAAGGGTTTGGCCTCTCGCGCCTGGTGAGTCTGGGCAACCAGGCCGATGTCACGGAGACCGACGTGCTCTCGCAGACGGCCGCGGACACGCATACGCGGGTGGTGACCCTCTATCTGGAAGGGGTGGGCGACGGGCGACGGTTCGTGCGGGAGGCCGCGGCGGCCACCAGATCGAAGCCCGTGATCGCGCTCAAGGCCGGCAGGTCTCCGGGCGGCAGGAAGGCCGCCTCCTCACACACGGGAGCACTGGCCGGCCAGGAAGAGGCCTACGATGCCGCGTTCCGGCGCGCCGGGGTGCTGCGGGCCGCCGACAGCGAGGAGTTGTTCGAGTGGGCGTGCGCTCTCTCCTGGTGCCCACCCCCGGCGGGCCGCGGCTTCGCCGTGCTCACCAACGCGGGCGGCCCGGGGGTCCTCGCGGCGGACGCCGTTGAGGCGTGCGGCCTGCGGCTGGCGCGGCCCAGCGACTCCACCGAGTCGTCTCTGCGGGCGATGCTGCCCGGGGCGGCCGGCATCGGCAACCCCGTGGACATCCTTGCCTCGGCGTCGCCGGAGCTCTATGCCGCGTGCCTTCGCCTCCTACTGGACGACCCACAGGTGGACGGCGTTATCGTGGTGCTCCCCCCTCCTCCCCGCTTCTCGCCCGAGTCGGTGGCCGCGGCGATAGCCGGCGTGGCGCGAGGGGCGGCCAAGCCCGTGGCGGTCGCGCTGATGGGGGAGCGCACCGTCCGCCGCGCCGCAGAGCTCCTTCGCGATTCGAGGATACCGGCCTACCGCTCGCCCGAAGCGGCGGCCTCCGCGATGTCCGCGCTGGCCAGATGGGGCGAGATCCGCGCCCGCTCGCCCGTAGACCCGTTCCCTCCCGTACAGGGAGGGGCCCTCCCAGGCGAGGTCGCGCGCCTGCTGGCCTGGGCGGGCGGCCAGGGCGGCGCGCTGGACCAGGCCGCGTGCGGCCGGATCCTGTCGACGTGCGGCATCCGGGTGCTGCCCGTAGAGCTTGCCGGGAGCGCGCACGAGGCGGTCGAGATCGCGGAGCGGCTGGGATATCCGGTCGCCCTGAAGGTGGCCTCGCCCGACATACCGCACAAGTCCGATGCCGGCGGGGTGGCGCTGGGCCTGCACAGCCCTACAATGGTCAGCAAGGGGTTTGAGCGCATCTGCGCCAATGCCGGACGCGCGCTGCCGGAAGCCAGGATAGCGGGCGTGCACGTGCAGAGGATGGCGCGTTCGGGGCAGGAGGTAATAGTGGGGGCCGTGCAGGACCCCCAGTTCGGACCCCTGGTGATGTTCGGATCAGGAGGGGTCGAGGCCGAGCAACTGCGTGATGTCGCCTTCGAGCTGGCCCCTCTGGCGCCGGAGGATGCCGAGCGGATGGTGGAAGGCACGTGGGCAGGCCGCCGGCTGCGCGGCCACCGTGGCCTACCGCCCGCGGACCGCGGCTCCGTGATCTCGGCGATCATGGCGATGGCCCGGCTCGTCGCACAGCATCCTGCCGTCGCGGAGATCGAGATAAACCCACTGGTCGTGCTCGAGCCGGGCGGAGGCGCGGTTGCCGTGGACGTGCGGGCCAGATTGAGAGCCCCGGACTAGAGGGAGGGAGCGCCAATGCGCCCGGTAAGGAGCTTCACGGTCACGCCCACGCTGCCGGAGGGACTAGAGCGGCTGGGTGACCTGGTGGCCAACCTCCGCTGGACGTGGGATCACGGCACGATCGCCCTCTTCCGCCGCCTGGACGCCGATCTGTGGGAGGCCACCGGACACAACCCGGTGCTGATGCTGGGCTCGATCGAACAGGATAGGCTCAGGGCCGCGGCCTCGGACGAGGCATTCGTTGCCCACTACAGGGGCATCTGCCAGTCGCTCGACGAGTACATGTCGGGCGCGGCCTCCTGGTACGGGGCATCGCATGCGGGCAGGGAGATGCGGGTGGCGTACTTCTCGGCCGAGTTCGGGCTCACGGAGTGCCTGCCGATCTACTCGGGCGGGATGGGCGTGCTCGCGGGCGACCACCTCAAGGCCTCCAGTGATCTCGGCGTACCGATAGCTGGCGTAGGGCTGCTCTACCAGCAGGGCTACTTCCACCAGTACCTGAACGTCGACGGGTGGCAACAGGAGCGGTACGTCAGCAACGACTTCTACTCCCTCCCCGTCTCTCTGGAGCGCGGCGCGGACGGGGGGCCGGTTACGGTGGCGGTGGGCTTCCCGGGCCGAACGGTGACGGCGCAGATCTGGAGGGCGCAGGTGGGCAGGATCCCGCTCTACCTGCTGGATGCCAACACCGCCCAGAACAGCCCGGAAGACCGCATGATAACCGACCAGCTCTACGGCGGCGACCAGGAGATGCGGATCCAGCAGGAGATGTTGCTGGGCATTGGTGGGCTCCGGGCGCTGCAGGCCGTGGGCTGGAGCCCGAGCGTGCTCCATCTAAACGAGGGCCACGCGGCCTTCGCGGCGCTCGAGCGCACGAGGCTCCTGGTCGCGGGACAGGGCCTGACCTTTGCCGAGGCCGCGGAGGCGGCCCTTGCGGGCCACGTCTTCACTACCCATACGCCCGTGCTGG
The DNA here is from genome assembly GCA_037446215.1 of Armatimonadota bacterium. GTDB lineage: Bacteria > Sysuimicrobiota > Sysuimicrobiia > Sysuimicrobiales > Humicultoraceae > VGFA01. The sequence continues at coordinate 9,877 of JBBIJB010000039.1, read as the reverse complement.
CCGGGCATGACTACTTCCCGCCCGCGCTGGTGGAGAGGTACCTCGGCGACTACTCCCAGGCGTTGGGACTCTCACGTCGGGAGTTTCTGGCACTTGGGCGCAGGGACGCAAACGACGATCGGGAGCCGTTCTGCATGACGATACTCGCGATGCGCCTGGCGGGACACCGCAACGCGGTAAGCAGGCTGCACGGCGAGGTCACGAGGCGGATGTGGCAGGGGTTGTGGCCGAGGATCCCCTCCGAGGAGGTGCCGATAAAGCACGTCTCCAACGGAGTCCACTTCCGCTCGTGGATCTCCCAGGACCTCAACCAGCTCTACGACCGCTACGTGGGGCCGCGCTGGAGGGAGTCGCCCGCGGACGAACAGCTGTGGCGCCGGGTCGAGGCGATCCCGACCGAGGAGCTGTGGAGGACCCACGAGCGGCGCCGTGAGAGGCTGGTGGCCTTCGCCCGGGAGCGCCTCCAGGTTCAGCTCAGGCGAAGGGGAGCGCCCGCATCCGAGATCGCCCTGGCAGAGGAGGCACTCGACCCCGAGGCCCTCACGATAGGATTCGCGCGGCGGTTCGCGACCTACAAGCGCGCCACGCTCCTCCTCCGGGACACCCAGCGCCTGGCAGGCATACTGAACCGCCCGGGCCAGCCGGTGCAGGTGATCTTCGCGGGCAAGGCCCACCCGAAGGACGAGGCAGGAAAGGAGCTGATCCGCCAGATAGTCCACCTCTGCCGCGATGAGAGGCTCAGCCAGCGGATCGTCTTTCTGGAGGACTACGACATGAACGTCGCGCGCTACCTGGTCCAGGGTTGCGACGTCTGGCTCAACACGCCGCTAAGGCCGATGGAGGCAAGCGGCACGAGCGGGATGAAGGCGGCGGCCAACGGCGCGCTCAACGTCAGCACCCCTGACGGATGGTGGGACGAAGCCTACGCCCCGGCGCTCGGCTGGTCGATCGGCAGCGGCGAGGCGTACGAGGACAGCCAGATTCAGGACTCGGTGGAGTCGAGCGTGCTCTACGACATCCTCGAGCACGAGGTCGTGCCGCTCTTCTACGACCGGGGCAGGGACCGCCTCCCCCGCGGCTGGATCGCCCGCATGAAGGCGGCGATGCGGAACCTCTGCCCCATGTTCAACGCCACGCGGGTAGCCTCCGAGTACGTCGAGAGGTGCTACCTGCCCTCGTTCGACCACGCGGCACGGATGTCGGCCGACGGCATGGCCCGCTCCAGGCAGCTCGCGGCCTGGAAGAGCCGCGTGCGAGACCAGTGGGCCTCGCTACGGATAGAGAGCGTCGATGGGCCTCCCGATGGAGCGCTGAGCGTGGGCTCCAAGATCGGGGTTAGGACGCGCGTCTCCCTCGGCGGCCTCGGCCCTGACGACGTGCTGGTGCAGCTGTGCGTGGGAAGGCTGGATGCGGGAGGCGCGATTGCCGATCCGGCGATCGCCCGGATGCATGCCGTGAGCTCAGACGGCGACCTGCACACGTTCGCGGGAGAGATGGAGATAGACACCAGCGGCAGGCACGGCCTCGCCGTACGGGTGCTTCCCAAGCATGACGACCTGTTGGATCCCGTGGAGATGGGCCTTGTTGTGTGGGCGTAGTTCGCAGGCAGCGGCGCTTCACACGCCCGCCTTGCTAGAGCGCCCGCACGAAGACCTCTCTCGCCTGCTCCGCGCTCATCTCGCGCGGGTTGTTGTCCATCAGGCGTCGTAGCGCGACGGCCTCCTCGGCCATCCCGGCGACGGCATCCGGCCCTACCCCTACCTCCCGCAGACCCGAGGGGATGCCGATCTCGCCGTAGAGGCGCCTCAGCGACTCCACCACCGACGACGGCGTGCTCACGCCGATGATCTCGGCTATCTCGGTAAGCCGGGCCTCGGCGGCGGGCAGGTTGAACTCGAGCACGGAAGGCAGAAGGAGCGCGACCGACAGCCCGTGGTGGATGTGATGGCGACTTCCCAGCGGGTAGGAGAGCGCGTGGGCGGCCGCGGTTCCTGCCTGGCCTATCGCGACCCCGGCCAGGAAGCTGGCCAGGTGCATCTCGGCGCGTGCCGTCAGATCGCGTCCATCGCGGACGGCTCTGGCCAGGCTTCGCCAGGCAAGCCTGATGGCGTGACCGCTGTACATCAGGGAGTATGAGTCCGCCTTGGTGGAGAGATAGGACTCCACGGCATGCGCGAGGGCGTCTATCCCGGACTGAGCCGTCATCGAAGGAGGCAGCCCCACCACAAGCTCCGGATCCAGGACCGCGAGCGTGGGGATCAGGTGGGGGCTGACCAGGGCGGCCTTCTCGCCCTTCTCCTCGTCCAGAAGGATCGAGTTGGGTGTCGCCTCGGACCCGCTGCCCGACGTGGTTGGAATGAGGATGCAGGGCAGCCCGGGACCGGGAATCGTACCCACCCCGAAGTAGTCTCGCAGCCCTCCGGGCCTGCGCGCGAGCGCCGCGCACACCTTGGCGGCGTCCAGGGTGCTGCCGCCGCCAATGCCGATGCATATGTCGTGCTCGGCCGAGCGGGCAACCTCCAGTGCCTCCTCGGCGCACGGAACCGGTAGCTCGGGTTCGATCCGGTCGAAGACCGTCGTAAGCTGACGAGGCAGCCTGCCGACCTCGATGACCCGCTCCACGAAGCCGAGCCGGGAGACGCCCCGGTCGCACACGAGAAGGGGCCTCTCGGCACGCATACTCCTGACGCGGTCGGAGACCGCCGCCAGTGAGCCCGGACCGAAGACGTGCTCGGGCAGCTTCCAGGCGCGAAACAGGGTCGTAGTCAAGCGGCTCCACCTCCATCAGGGGTTCGGAAGGCCAACCGCACCAAGCGTGCCACATAGCGGCAGCCGTGTCCAGGACGTGCGCGCTCGGCTGGCCGGGCCGGTGATGGCTCTCCGCAGGATGGTGCTCCCGGCCGCCGAAGAAGTCCCAGCGGCGTTTGGCAGCGATCGCCCCGATCGGGCGGCGGCTCCAGAGGCTCTCGCGGATCTACCGAAGGACCAGGCGGTATGGGAGCAAGCCAGATCCCTGAAGGTGGTGGTAGTGATGCGTAGGTTCTTGCGGGTCGGCTTGGCTGCGTTGCTGGTGATCTCCGCGTCGGTGCTCTCGGCGTCTGCCGCGGCATGGCCAACGAGGCCCATCTCGATAATCTGCGGGTGGGCGGCCGGGGGTACGTCGGACGTGACCGCGCGCCTGCTCTCCATCGAGCTCGAGCGCCCTCTCGGCGTGAAGCTCTCGGTGACCAACATAACCGGGGCCCTCGGCGCCATAGGGGCCACCGCCGTGGACCAGGCACCGCCCGACGGCTACACCCTGTTCGGGGGCGCGGCCGTCCACGGGACGTGGCAGGTTCTGGGCCACTCACCGCTGACCTGGGCCGACTACTACTCCTGGTTGGCGTTCACGACGCCGACAACTATCTACGTCCGCAAGGACGCGCCCTGGCGTGACGTGCGTGCCCTGCTGAACGACATCAAGGCGCGGCCCGGCACGATGCGCTACGGCCATCCCGGGGCGGGCAGCAACGGCGAGATCTTCGCGATGCTGCTGCTGAAGGATGCCGGGCTGGACCAGAAGGCCGCTGTGGCCATCCCCTACCCTGGCGGACGTGACGCGGGCAGGTTCCTCCTGGCCGGCGACGTCCACTTCATCTCGGTGAGCCTCGGCGACGTCTCCGATTGGGCGAAGGTCGGCGAGTTGAGGCCGCTGGCCAACCTGACAGACAAACCGATGACCTGGGAAGGCGTCTCGTTCCCGCCGGTCACGGCTACGAATCCCAAGCTCGCGGCGCACATCCCCATCAACCCCTACTTCGGCATGTACGCGAGCCGAAAGACTCCGGAGGATGTACTGGTCCGGCTCACCGACGCGTTCATCCACGCGGTCCGCCAGGAGCGATTCGTCAGGGGAGGCCTGGAGCGTGCCATGTTCCTCGACCCGCTGTTTGGCGTCGAGTCGGACAAGATGATGGCCAGGGTTGAGGCGGCCCGGAGCTGGCCCCTCTTCGAGGCCAAGGTGGCGGTCAAGAGCCCCACTATCTTCGGCATCAAGAGGGTCGAGGCGATGAAGTGGCCGCCGCACAAGCGCGGGGAGCTGGCGAGGCCCTGGCCTGAGCGGATAGAGGCCACCTGGAAGGAGTTCTCGCGAAGGTAGTTGACCCAGAACCGGACGGGGACGGCACTCCTACTCATGAGTGCCGTCCTCCCGTTGCCTGACAGCGCCATGAGGCCCTTACCGGTCGACACCCTATATCCCCGACCCGATTTTGTGGATAATACGGGGTGGCTGCGCACCTCGCAGCTGACGTTCCCAGGAGGGGCCGGGAGATGCCCGAACGGCAGTTTCGAACCGGATTGACGTTCGACGACGTGCTGCTGGTGCCGCGGCGATCGGCCGTGACCAGCCGGTCGCAGGTGGACACGCTCTCACGCCTCACGCGCCACATCGACGTAGCCGTCCCGATTGTCAGCGCCAACATGGACTCGGTGACGGAGAGCGAGATGGCGGTCACGATGGCGCGGGCCGGCGGGATCGGAGTGATCCACCGCTTCCTCTCGGTCGAGCAGCAGGTGGCCGAGGCGCGCAAGGTCAAGCGGGCCGAGAGCATCGTGATCGAGCAGCCCTACCGCTTCACGCCCGACCGGACCGTGCGCGACGCGGTCCTGTTCATGGACGAGCACGGCTCGGCAGGCCTGCTGGTGATCGGAGAGGACGAGCAGCTCCTCGGCTTGGTGACGGCGCGCGACCTCCTCTTCGCCGACGGGCTCGACAAGCCGATCTCCACGGTCATGACGCCGCGCGAGCGCCTGGTAACCGCTCCTCCCTCCGTCGGGCTGGAAGAGGCGCGGGCGATGATACACAGGCACAGGATCGAGAAGCTCCCATTGGTCGACGACGAGGGAAAGCTGTGCGGCCTCATCACGAGCCGAGACATACAGAGCCGGCTCAGGCACCCGCTGGCGACCAAGGACGCCAAGGGCCGGCTACGCGTGGGAGCGGCGGTCGGGATCAGGGGCGACTACATAGAGCGCGCCGGAGCGCTCGTCGAGGAGGGGGTTGATCTCCTGGTGCTCGACGTGGCCCACGGGCACACGGAGCCCGCGCTGGCGGCCCTGGAGGAGCTGCGGGGGCGGTTCCCCGACACCGATCTCGTCGCCGGCAACGTCGCCACCCCGGAGGGGACGCGCGACCTGATCGAGCGCGGCGCCGACGCGGTCAAGGTCGGCGTCGGCCCGGGGTCGACCTGCACTACCCGGATAGTGACCGGTGCGGGCGTACCGCAGCTCACGGCGATCATGGACTGCGCGGCCGCCGCCGCTGGAAGCGGGGTCCCGGTCATCGCAGACGGGGGCATCAGGAGTTCGGGCGACATGACCAAGGCCCTCGCCGCCGGCGCCAGCACCGTGATGCTGGGCAACCTGCTGGCCGGAACGGCCGAGAGCCCCGGGGGATTGATAATCCGCAACGGCCGGCAGTATAAGACCTACCGCGGCATGGCCAGCCTGTGGGCGGCCGCCCGCAGACAAGCCCTCGATGCCCCTGTCGAGGACGAGGATCTCAGCCAGATCGTCGCCGAGGGGATCGAGGCCACGGTGCCCTACAGGGGCAAGGCGGGAGATGTCCTCGCCCAGATGTCCGGGGGACTACGCTCCGGGATGAGCTACTGCGGTGCCCGGACGATCGCCGAGCTGCAGGAGCGCGCGGAGTTCATCCAGATCACACCCGCGGGATGGAGGGAGTCGCTGCCGCACGACGTGGAGCCGGCATAGGGGCAAGCGCCCTCACTGCGATGGCCGGGCGCTAGCTCAGAGCCCCAACCCTTCGAGATACCCCAGCGACGCGGCCACCCGGTCGCTCGTGTGTCGCGCCGCGACCTCGACTACGCAGATGTGGTGCGGCTCGATGTAGGAGCGCAGCTCCGCGAGCCCTATCTCGCCCTCGCCCGGAGGGTAGTGGTCGCGAGCCCCGACCGCGTCGTGGACGTGGAACCCCACCAGGTGGTCCCGGAAACACTCCAGGTAGGCGCCGGGGGGAGCCAGGCCAAGGACACTCTGCGCATGGGCGTGGCCGACATCGTGCCAGTAGCCGACCCCGCGGGGACCGAAGGCGTCGAGGACCGTCCTGAACTCCTCCAGGTCCGGGATGTCGTTGTACTCGTAGCGGGTCTCCGGGGCGATCCGCACACCCGATCCGGCCGCGTGCTCCGCGAGCGCCTCCAGGCTTCGCATGCAGCGGTCGAGGTGGCGCGCGCTCAGGCCGCGGCGGTCCCGCAACCCCTCCTCCAGCATCCCACTCCACCCCGGGTCGCCGTCCTCCATCGCCCCCAAGATCGCGGACTGGGGGACGGGCAGATCGATCGTGCCGAGGTGCACGACGACCGCCCCGGCGCCCAGCGCCTCGGCGGCGTCGATCGTGCGGCGCGTGTGGTCAACCGCGGCAACCCGCTGGGCCTCCTCCGCCGACGCCAGGTAATCGGCCCTTGCACCCCCGGGATAGGGAACAGGGCACGGCGCGTGCAGGCTGACCACCGGAGGCAGCCCGTCTCGCCCCAACGCCACCAGCGCCTCGACGCAGCGCGCGTCCACCGAGCTGAGCTCGATGCCGCCAAACCCGATCCGACCCGGAAGACCTAGGAGCTCAGAGGGCTCCGAGACGCGCGACTCGTGCCAGACCGTTGACAGCGCCCACCGGGTCATCTCCTGCGGCTTCTCGCGCGCGGCATCAATGCTTCCGATGCAGGGTGATGAACAGCTCGTTGATGCTGATACCCGTCATATACACCCCATCGAGTGTCGGGTCGAGTACGGCGGGAATCCTGCGAAGGTATGTTACCTAGTTCAACCAGCCGGTGTCATATCCTCTGATGAGCAGCTCGGGCTGGCGCGCCGCGGGTTGAGCCACCGGGGACCCACAGGCTCCACGTCTACTCCTTGAGCGCGCAGTAGACGATCACCTTCATGGTACAGCCGGGAGGCAACTCGCCATCCAGGCGCAGCCACCCCCCGAACTGGGAGAACCTCGCACAAACCACGCCCGGAGCAGCCGGCAGCCGCAGTATCGTCCCCTCATCACACCAGTGAATGCCGTCCGGAGAGATCTGGACCCGGGCTGCCGCCTCGGCGGTGAGTCCTGATCTCTCCAGGGCACGCACGAAGAAGACCGCCTCGGAAGCCCAGCCCGCCTCATAGGGCTCGGTGGAGAATGCGCCCGACCATGTGGTGTTCCGCTCGATCACTGCAGTGTGGCTCCGGCGCATCAGCCCTCCACCTCCGCAGACAGCATTGCGGTGTCGACGTACAGGAACGCGCGCTTGCCGCAGTCGGCTTCGACCCAAACGAAGAGGTTCAGCATGCACCAGAGGTTGGGCATGGCGCTCAGAACCATCGGCGCGATAGCGGTGTGGTCGAAGAGGCGATCATTGCACCTGAACTCCGTGAAGCACATGGCGTCCAGGTCAATCCCTACCCTCAGATAGTGCCAGTTCTGCTTGGTCGCGATCTCGTTGTAGCAGAGCCGCTGGTCGCCGTCGGGCACGTCTTCCCAACCGGTGGGCGCAAGGTGAAAGTGCGAGCGGGTCTGGCCGCTACCACCGATATGCCGCATCGGCTCGAGCGCGCGCTTGAACTGCCAGCGCTGGACCGGCTGACCCTCCACTGAGTTGAGATAGCGAAGGTGAGGCATCACGCGCCGGGCACCCTCGCCCTTGCGGTCGCCGTCCTGCAGGTCAAACCCGAAGCCCACGGCCCGGACATCGGTGTCCGACAACCTTAGCTCCACGGCCTCCGGCTTGAACGTGAAGTAGTACTCCGCCCGAATCCTGCTTGGCTGCCTGAACGTCAGCCTCTTGATTCCTACCGCGAGGCTGCCGGGTTGGGCCCGCGTGGCGAGCTTCATGGCGTAGGTACCGGAAAGCGCCCCGGCAGTGCCGGTATCCCAGGCGGTCAGGTTGCTGAGCATGGGCGGGCGCAGGTCTCGGTACCCCGGCAGCAGCGTGTCCAGCGAGCCCTCGTAGTTGCCGATCAGGGCCCCCCACCCGCAGAGGCCCGTGTCGAAGTCGTCGTGGCAGAGAATGCGCGGCAGCGGATCGAACCGGCCAGGCCCGGGCTGTGCCGGGATCTTGATCTCCTGCATCGGCGGTCACCCCTCTCCCGGTTCGCTTAGTTCTGCCCCGTGCGAATTCCTGCGAGGGTAGCGTGGCAAAGAGATCGGCCGCGCGATATCATTAGGTGACACAGCACGGTTCCATGGTCGGAGGCAGGGGCAAGCCACCACTGGGAGGTGTCAGTCATGCCAAGAAAGGCAACCGTGACGCTGGCCGCAGCGGCCGCAGTCCTGCTGGCCGCAGGCCTTGTTGGAGCTGGGCCGGCGGCTCCGCCCGGCACCTTGCGCGTTTCCTATCCGCAGCGCGTTGTCTCCCTCGATCCGCACGGCTCGGCTGCTGCCGAGCGGATAAACATCATCCTCAGAGGCCACCTGTTCGACACGCTCGTCGTATGGGACCCACAGGCCAAGAGGTTCCAGCCGGCCTTGGCCGAGCGCTGGCGGAGTATCGATCCCACGACGTGGGAGTTCCAGTTGCGCCGGGGCGTACGCTTCCACGATGGACAGGAGTTCACATCGGCTTCAGTGGCCACATCCATCGAACGCATGGCGACGATGCCCGGGCCGATGCGCCCCCTGTTCCAGCCCATCACCTCCGTGGAGACGCCAGAACCCTACCGGGCAGTCCTCAAGACCACGGGCCCACTGGGTACCCTCTTGTCGAACCTGACCATGCTGTCCATGGTACCGCCGGGTACTCCCTCGACGCCGGCCTTTGGTGACAAGCCCATCGGCACCGGCCCTTTCAAGTTCGTCGAGTTTGTGCGGGACACCCGTGTCGTGCTCGAGGCCAACACCGCCTACTGGCGTCCGGGCATCCCGAAGTTGCAGCGCCTCGTGTTCCTTGATATCCCAGAGCTCTCGGCCCGCATGACGGCGCTGGACACCGGTGAGATCGATATGACGGTCCAGCTCACCCCGGAGGAGATAAGGCGGCTCAAGGGGAGCACCACCACAAGGGTGGACATCGGACCCACGTTCTACACACGGTTCCTGTGGATGAACGGGGGTCGCAAGCCGTTCGACAATGTCAAGGTCCGCCAGGCGTTGCACCACGCGTTCAATATCGAGGCCATCACCGCCGCCCTCGTGAACGGTATCGCGAAGCCGGCCCGGGGGCCGATTGCCAGCAACGTGCTCTGCGCTGTCGAGTTCAAGCCCTACGGGTTCAACACCACGCTCGCCCGCAAGATCCTGGCGGAGGCGGGGTATCCAAAGGGCTTCGATGTGGAGCTGAAGTGGAATGACGCCCTCCCGCGCGAGCGAGAGGTGGCCGACGCGATCGTCGGCCAGCTGGCCCTCATAGGGGTCCGAGTCAAGAACACCCTCCAGCCGCGAGCGATCTGGCTGGACGACCTGGTGAAGCTGAACTGGGACCTGAACCTGCTGGGAACCGGCGCCGTCACGGGCGACGCGGACTACACCCTGGGTCGGCTCTACCACTCCCGGGCGCGGCGCACCGGGTATGCGAATCCTGAGGTCGACCGTCTTCTCGAGCAGGCGGCATCCACCGTGGATACGGCGAGACGCTGCGAGCTGTACAAGCAGGTGCAGGAGCTCCTCTGGACGGAAGGACCGGCCATCTTCCTGTTCGAGTCGCTTGAGAGCTACGCGTACCGCACCCGGGTCCAGGGATTCAAGGCGCCGTCCAGCGAGATCTTCACCCTCAACGAGGTCTCGGTCGCGCCCTAGGTTGCACTGCGGGTGGCGGGAGGATATCCCCTCTCCCGTCGCCCGCTCCTACTCTGCGCACGCATCGGGGTGAATCGTATGAGTCGAGATCGGAAGAGC
>JBBIJB010000038.1:0-21468 GCA_037446215.1 Armatimonadota bacterium | reverse complement strand
GCGACGAGGCGGCCGACCGGGAGCACATCTTCCAGCGGATGCGCGACCACGTCATGGAGGAGCTGCGCCGGACCTTCCGCCCCGAGTTCCTCAACAGGCTGGACGAGATAACGGTCTTCAGGCCGCTGACCGGAGAGCAGATCGAGCAGATCGCCAGGATCCTGGTGGAGCGTGTGAGGCGGGAGCTGCGGGGGCAGGGAATGGACCTCTCGCTGACCGATGCGGCGGTCTCGCTGCTGGCCCGCGCCGGCTTCGACCCCGCATTCGGGGCGAGGCCGCTGCGACGGGCGATACAGAGGATGGTCGAGGATCCGCTGAGCGACGAGCTACTGCGGGGGAGGTTCGCCACGGGTGACGTCGTGGTGGCCGAAGCCCGGGAAGGGTCGATCGTCTTCGAACGGAAGCGGGAGCCCGCGCTGGCCGAGTAGGCGCGTGGCTGCGGGATCAGGCCGGCCCCACCGGGGGGGTGTCACCTTGGATCGCAGCCGTGTGCGCTACATGTGCCAGCAGTGCGGGCACGCCTCGGCCAAGTGGCTCGGCCGCTGCCCTGGTTGCGACGCCTGGGGTACGCTCGTCGAGGAGATCGAGACCGCGCACCGCGCCTCCCGTGGACGAAAGCCGGCAGAGCCGGTGCCGCTGGTCGAGGCTGAGGTCGCGGTCGAGGAACGGCTGACCACCGGGCTCGCGGAGCTCGACCGTGTTCTGGGAGGAGGCGTGGTCGCCGGATCGGCTGTGCTCGTGGGCGGCGACCCGGGCATCGGCAAGTCTACGCTGCTCCTCCAGATGGCGGAGGCCGTGGCAGGGGCTGGCCGCCGCGTCCTCTACGTCAGTGCCGAGGAGTCGGTCCGCCAGACCAGGCTCCGGGCAGACCGGCTGGGCGCGGGTGCCCGCACCCTCTACCTGCTCGCCGAGAGCGACCTGGACGCGGTGATAGAGGCGGCTGCCCGCCAGAAGCCGGACCTCCTGATCGTGGACTCGATCCAGACGGTCTTCCGCTCAGATGTTCCCTCCGCGCCCGGGAGCGTCGGCCAGGTAAGGGAGTGCACGGCCGCGCTGGTCCGCCATGCCAAGGAGAGCGGCGCCGCCGCATTCCTGGTCGGCCACGTCACGAAAGAGGGCGCGATCGCCGGGCCTCGGGTGCTCGAACACCTGGTGGACACTGTTCTCTACTTCGAGGGCGACAGACACCACGCGTACCGGGTGCTGCGGGCCACGAAGAACAGATTCGGCTCCACGAACGAGATCGGGGTCTTCGAGATGGGGTCCTCCGGCCTGGTGGAGGTACCGAATCCCTCCGCGGCCTTCCTCTCGGGGAGGCCGGAGGCTGCGCCTGGCTCGGCGGTCGTGTGCACGGTCGAGGGCACCCGTCCGCTCCTCGTGGAGATCCAGGCGCTCGTCAGCCCATCGCACTTCGGGATGCCGCGGCGCACGGCAGCCGGCGTGGACTACAACCGACTCCTTTTGCTGCTCGCAGTGCTCGAGCGCCGCGCAGGGCTGCAACTCGCCTCTCAAGACGTCTACGTCAGCGTTGCCGGCGGGATGGGCGTGAGCGAGCCGGCGGCCGACCTAGGGATCGCGGTCGCCGTGGCCAGTAGCCTGCGCGATCGCCCGGTCGACCCGCGCGCCGTCGCGGTAGGAGAGGTTGGGCTGGCGGGTGAGGTTCGCACGGTGTCGCAGATGGAGCGGCGCCTCTTGGAAGCCTCGCGGATGGGGTTCTCACGGGCCGTAGGGCCCCGGGCCGAGGCCGTGGGGCGATCAGGGGTGATCGAGTACGTTCCCGTCGAGGACGTGGCCGCGGCGGTTCGGGCGCTGCTCGATCGGCGCGGCCAAGGGCAGGGCTAGAGCCGCCTGTAGGCGTCTCAGGTGAGGTGGAAGACCCCCAGCGTGGCCACCCTGTCATGCTCCTTGCGCTGCGTGGCCTCCAGGTCGAGTCCAAGCAGGCCGCAGGTGGCTGCCAGGTAGAACAGCAGCATCCCGATCTCGCTCTCCACGACCTCGCGACACCTCTCGCAGAGATCCCCGGTGAGGTGGGTCTGCATCAGCGTGCGGACCTCCGTCATGCTGATGTCGGAGGGGAACCGCTGCTTCTCCGCATTGATCGAGATGCAGCCGCAGGCCGTCACGGACTTGCTTATCGCACGGTTGACACGGGCCGCCGCCTCTCCGAGCTTGCTCTGGACGTCGAGGATGCTGCGGTGCCGGATCAGATACTCGCTCACCGTGCGCTGGAAGGTCTCGTTGCGAAGCTCAGCCACGCCGCGCTCACCTCGCCGTGCACCCGCGGATCGCGTGCACTGCACCGCGATTATATGGACCGGTACGACACCCTGTCAATTCGGGCCGCGCCGGTCCCAGCAAGGGTTGTGGTATACTCGGCGCGAAGGTGGCAGGACACGGCTCCACTCGGACTCGAGGGATGCGAAACAGCGTACTCAGGGGTTTCGGGGTCCTGCTGGGAGGGCTCCTCGGCTATCAGGTTGCGGATCTCGCCTCCGAGTGGGCACCCTCCCTGGGCGGGGGCGACTTCCGTGCCCAGATCATAGGCATCGTCGTCGGCGGCCTGCTCGGGCTCATCATCGCGCCCGCGATCGGGAGCGGGTTCGTCAGGGCGATGGCGTGGGTCCTGCACGGTCTCTCCTCGATCTCGCTCCGCGACCTCGTCTTGGCGCTGCTGGGGCTGGGGGCCGGCCTCCTGTTTGCATTCGTCGTTGGCTACCTCCTCGAAGGCCTGCCCCTGGTCGGTCCGTACGTGCGGCCTGTGCTCGCGCTGGTCTTTGGATACCTGGGGCTCAACGTGGCGCTCCAACGTCGCGACGAAGCGGTCGCGATGGTGCCGGGACCGGGCACCGGGGCCAGAGCGGGCGCGAGGGCCACGGGCGCCACTCCAAAGGTACTGGACACCAGCGCCATCATCGACGGCCGGATAGCCGAGATAGGGCTCTGCGGATTCCTGGAGGGGCCGCTGCTCGTGCCGAGAACGGTGCTGAGCGAGCTGCAGCGTATCGCCGACTCCGGGGATCCCATCAGGCGCGGCAGGGGGCGCAGGGGGCTTGATGTGCTGGGCAGGATCCAGCGGGAGCTGGCCTCCGTGCAGATCCTGGAGGATTCGCCGGTCGGGACTGACGTGGACGCCCAGCTGGTGGCGCTTGCAAGGTCGAGGCGGGCCTGGATCGTAACGACCGATCTGAACCTGGGCAAGATAGCCGAGCTCCAGGGAGTCAGGTCGCTGAACGTGAACATGCTCGCTCAGGCGCTCCGCTCCGCGGTCCTGCCCGGTGAGGAGTTGTCGGTACACATCGTCCGCGATGGCAAGGAGGTCGGCCAGGGGGTGGGCTACCTCGAGGACGGGACGATGGTAGTGGTGGAGGGGGCAAGGCGGTACATCGGCGAGGTAGTCGGGGTGGTGGTCTCGAGCGTGCTGCAGACATCGGCCGGGAGGATGGTCTTCTCCCGGATCGCGGCGGGCGGGGGCGACGATGCCGCGCCCGCCGACCGGCAGTAGGATGGTCGGGGGCGAGGCGGGCCCCGTGCCCTTGCGGGGCGGGGTCGGCGCGGTCGTCGCCGCCGCCGGCAGGGGCGAGCGGTTGCCCTCCGGGGTTCCCAAGCCCTACCTCAGGGTCTCTGGGCAGACCATCCTGGATCTGACCCTGGCCGCACTAGAGCGTTCCGGGCTCATCGACCACATCGCCCTAGTGGTAGACCCGCTCCGAAGGGACGAGGTGGCCGCGAGGATGAACGGTCGGGCCATCGAAGTGGTCGGGGGAGGACCCAACAGGCAGGCATCCGTGGCATCAGGCCTCGAGGCCCTGCCGGCCGTCGAGTGGATCCTGGTGCACGACGGGGTGAGGCCGTTCGTCTCTCCCGACCTCGTGCGCCGGGTGCTGGAAGCCACCCGGCGGTGGGGAGCGGCGGTTCCGGCACTTCCGGTTGCAGACACCCTCAAGGAGTCGGACGGGCGGGTCGTCGTACGGACCACTCCACGAGCCGGGCTCTACGCGGTTCAGACGCCGCAGGGCTTCGAGGCGGGGTTGCTGCGCGCGGCCTACAGGTCCGCCATGGGAGGACCGCCGGCGACGGACGATGCCGAGTTGGTGGAGAGGTTGGGCAAGAGCGTGGCGGTTGTGCCCGGAGATCCCTCGAACATCAAGATCACCACGCCGGAGGACCTGGTTCTGGCGGAGCGCATAGCGGGCGGCCCGGGCGAGGAGGAAGTCCGCGTCGGAATCGGCCATGACTTCCACCGGCTCGAGCCGGGCAGGACGCTCACCGTCGGCGGCGCTACGATCCCTCACCCCAGGGGGCTGTCAGGTCACTCCGATGCCGACGTGCTCGCGCACGCGATCGGGGATGCGCTGCTCGGGGCCGCGGGAGAGCAGGATATCGGCCACCAATTTCCCCCCGGGGATCCCAACTATCGAGGAGCCGACAGCATCGCCCTGCTTTCCGCGATCTCTGGGAGGCTGGGACGCCAGGGGTGGAGGGTCTCCAACGTGGACGCGGTCATCGTGGCGGAGGCGCCCCGGATGGCTCCGTACATCGACGAGATGCGCCGGAGGATCTCCGGTGCGGTCGGCGTCGATCCCTCCCGCATAGGAGTAAAGGCGACGACCACTGAGGGAATGGGCGCGATCGGCCGCCGCGAGGGGATAGGCGCGCAGGCCGTCGCCATGTTGAGGCGCCGCTCCTAGCATGGGAGCCCAATCTCGATCTCGGCGCGCCGGCAGGGCGCCGGCCGGCCGCGCTCCAGGGAAGGGCGGGGGCGGCGGAGGCCGTTTGGCCGCGAGCGGCAGACCGGACACCGACCTTCTGCTCATACACCGCCGGGAGCTCAGCGAGCCGATTACGGTAGAGGTGGACAGACCCCTCGCCTTCCGCCCCCGGCTGGTCGGGTTCTGGCGCGGGCCGGAGTTCTTCTTGATCGAGCGGGTCTTCGCGACCCGCAGGGAGCACGGTGTTGCCTATCACAGGGTGCTCACGGACCGGGGGGCATACGACCTGCACCGCCTGCGCCGCTTCGACCCCCTCACGATGAGAGCCCGCCACGACTGGGAGGTGTGCGCAGAGCTCGACGCGGTCGTGGTGACGCGACTCCGGTAGATCCTGGGAACGACCCAGAGGAGGAGCACGGCAATGAACCTGGAGCTGTACAACTCGCTGACGCGACGCAAGGAGAGGTTCGTGACGCTTGCGCACGGTGAGGTGCGGATGTACGTGTGCGGGCCAAACCTCTATGGACCGGCCCACGTCGGCCATGCCCTCTCCTACACCTTCTTCGACGTGCTTCGCCGCTATCTCGAGTACAGGGGGTTCCGGGTTCTCCACGTCCAGAACTTCACTGATATCGAGGACAGGATAGTCGAGCGCGCCAGGGGGGAGGGCCGCAGCATCCTCGAGATCGCCGACGAGTACATCTCCAGGTTCCTGGAGGAGATGGACGCGCTCGGCATACAACGCGCGCACCACTACCCACGCGCCACCGGCGTCATCCCGAAGATGATCGAGATCGTTCTCGGGCTGATCGAGCGGGGCCACGCCTACGTTGTTGACGGCGACGCGTACTTCCGCGTGACCTCGTTCCCGGGCTACGGTCGGCTGTCGGGGCGCTCGCTCGAGCAGATGCAGGCAGGGGCCAGGATCGAGGTGGACGAGCGCAAGGAGCACCCGATGGACTTCGCCCTCTGGAAGGCGGCCAGGCCCGGCGAGCCGTCGTGGGAGAGTCCCTGGGGACCGGGTCGGCCCGGGTGGCACATCGAGTGCTCCGCGATGTCGATGCAGTTCCTGGGCGAGCAGATAGATCTGCACGGCGGCGGCGACGACGTGAGGTTTCCCCATCACGAGAACGAGATCGCCCAGTCCGAAGCTTACACCGGGAAGGCGCCGTTCTCGCGCTTCTGGCTGCACAACGCCCTGATGAAGCCGCCGGTGGGCGACGAGATGCACCGCCATCTCGGCAACTTCGTCTCTATCAGGGAGGCGCTCGATCGCTACGAGCCGGACGTGATCCGGTTGTTCATACTCTCCGCGCACTACAGGACCCCGCTGCGGTGGACCGATGACGCGGTCGAGGCGGCCGGCAGGGGGTTGGAACGCCTCCGGACCGCGCTGGCCAACGCGGACGACGCGCTTGCGCGGGCCCCAGGCATCGCAGCCGAGGGCCCCCTCTCGACCGTGGCGACCCAGGCGAGGGAGGCGTTCGAGCGGGCCATGGACGACGACATCGGCACGCCGCAGGCGGTCGCCTCGCTGTTCGATCTGGCCTCGGAGATCAACCGCTCCGCGGCATCCACCCTTCAAGGTGAGCTCTCCCAGGCAGGGGGGCTTGGCGAGGCCGCGCGGTCGCTGCGCCGGCTCGCGGGCGTCCTCGGTCTGCAGGTGGCCCCTCCCTCGGCGCTGCCGCAAGCCGGGGCGGAGCTCGCGGTGCTTCTCGAGGAGTGGCGCCTGCGTGAACCCTCCCTCTTTTCGGGCGCAAGGGAGGTAGAGGGAGGCACTGGTGGCGCCTCGAGTGCCGAGCAAGCCCTGGCGGCCATCCTCGCGGCCCGGGACCGGGCCCGCCAGGCCAGGCGCTTCGACGTTGCCGACTCGATCCGGAGTAGCCTCGCCCGGCTCGGAATCACCGTGGAGGACCTTCCCGGAGGCTCGCGATGGCGCGCCGCGCCCAGACGCGAAGGGACGCCCTAGGCGGCGACGCCCAGATCGAGGGCCGACATCCCGTGCGGGAGGCCCTCCGCGCCGGACGGCCGCTGCGCAGGCTGGTGGTCTCCAGGGCCGCGTCGGGGGACCGCTCGGTCCACGAGTTGATCGCCGCGGCCCGCCAGAGGGGGATCCCGGTCCAGGAGGTCGAGCCCGGGGTTCTCGAGCGCATCGCCCAGACCCGGGCGCCCCAGGGCGTGGTGGCGATCGCCGCGGCCCACCGGACGGTCGAGCTGGAGGAGGTGCTCGAGGCGGGGCGTGCCCGCTCTGAACCGCCTTTCCTGATCCTGCTGGACGGCGTTCAGGATCCGGGCAACCTCGGAGCGATCGTGCGCTCCGCAGATGCGGCCGGGGCCCATGGCGTCGTGATCCCCCGCCACCGCAGTGCCGGCCTGACCGCGGCGGCGGCGGCGTCCTCGGCAGGGGCGGTCGAGCACATGCCGGTTGCGCAGGTGGCCAACATGGCGTCGGCCGTGGAGCTGCTCAAGCGCGAGGGCGTCTGGGTAGTCGGAGCCGATCCAGGAGCGGCCGAGGAGCTGTTCGAGGCGGAGTTGC
This sequence comes from Armatimonadota bacterium, assembly GCA_037446215.1. Classification (GTDB taxonomy): domain Bacteria; phylum Sysuimicrobiota; class Sysuimicrobiia; order Sysuimicrobiales; family Humicultoraceae; genus VGFA01. The sequence goes on along the minus strand of JBBIJB010000038.1, from coordinate 14,223 downwards.
TGCCGCCGCTGGCGCTCGTGCTGGGCGGAGAGGGAGCGGGCCTCTCGCGCCTGGTGCGCGAGCGATGCGACAGGTTGCTCAGGATCCCGATGCACGGGGCGGTCGGATCGCTGAACGTCTCGGTCGCCGCCGGCATCCTGCTGTTCGAGGTCCGCAGGCAGATCAGGCGCACGCGGGGTGGACCATCCTGAGCCGGCTCCTGCTCCTCATCGGGGCGGGCCTGCTGGCAGCCCTTTCCATCGGGACCTTTGCCTGGGTGGGTGCCACGGAGTTGGGCTACCGCGGCCGGGCCCTTCCCGGCGTGACGATTGGGACGGCGGCGGTGGGAGGCATGGACGCTGCGGGGCTGCGCCGTGCCGTCGCCGGCCTCTCCGAGCCTGAGCTGTCCCGCCCGGTGGTGGTGCGCGGCGCAGGGCTGGAGTTCGTCGTCACCGCCCGGGAGCTCGGTTTGGAGGCCGACGTCGAGGGAACCGCCGGCGAGGCGCTCTCCGTGGGCCGGCGCGGAGGCCCGGGTGCGCGGCTCCTGGCACGGATGGCGCTCCTGCGCCGCCCGGTGGCGGTGCGCGTCCGGTATCTCCACCGCTCAGAGGCGGCCGCGGCCTCCGTGGCCAGGATCGCCGGAGTCGTCGCCGTTGAGGCCAGGGACGCCAGGGTGGAGGTGGCGGAGGGCCGGCTCGTGGTAGTCGGCCCGAGCCAGGACGGGGTGGCCGTGGATGAGGCCGCGTCGCTGGTACGTGTGGTCGAGGCGATCGAACAACGCCTGCCCGAGGTAGTCCTGGCCGTCGAGCTTCGCAGGCCCGACTTCACAACCGAGGCCGCCGACGGCATGGCGGAGCCGGTGGCTCAGTTCACCACCCGGTTCGGCGCGAACCCCGACAGGATTCACAACATCAGGCTGGCCGCGGCCGCCTTGAGGGGTGCCTTGATCCCGCCGGGGTCGACCCTGTCGTTCAATAAGCGCGTCGGGCCGAGGGACGCGGCAAGGGGCTACCTGAAGGCGCCGGTGTTGATCGACAACGATCTGGTTCCCGGCGACGGCGGCGGGGTATGCCAGGTCTCCTCCACCCTGTTTAACGCCGCCGTGCTGGCCGGCATGGCGACAGAGAGCCGCACCAACCACTCGCGGCCGGTGCCCTACCTGCCCGCCGGCCGGGACGCGGCGGTCGAGTACGGGCTGATCGATCTGGTCCTGCGCAACACCACGGGCAGCCACCTGTTCCTCTGGACCGAGGTTGGGAGGCGGACGATCACCGTGACCCTCTACGGCCCCAGGCAGGAGGGCAGGAAGGTGCGCGTGACGGCGGTGGACCCCGTGGTTCTGCCTCCCCCCCCCGGAACCGTCACAAAGAGAGACCCCCTGATGCCCGAGGGAGAGATAGTGGTCGAGCCGCCCAAGAGCGGCCTGCGTGTCCGAACGCTGCGGATCGTCGAGGGGGTAGGGGGTGATCCGTCGATCGAGACCGTCGCGGTGAGCACCTATCAGCCGGTAGCGAGGACGCGCAGGATCGGCGCTGGTGCGCCGAGAGGTGTAGTGCCCGCTTCCGGGCAGCGTCGGTAGGGCGGCCGCTTCGGTTGTCATTCCGTTCGGGCGCGTGCTATACTCTCGCCAGCCGGGCCCATCGGCTGTAACGCCGTCAGAGTGCGGCTTTCAGACACCGCGGAGGTGTGCGGGTTGACCGACGACATCGACCTCCTCCTGATCGAGACCCGGGCCGAGCTGCCGACAGCCGGCACGCTGGATGCCGTGGAGTCGCTGCGACGGAGGGTGCTCGGACGCAAGGGCCGGCTCGCCGCGATGCTCAGCGGCCTGCCGTCGCTGCCGCCGTTCGAGCGTGCCGCGCGGGGCGCCAGGCTCAACGAGGCCCGCGCTTCGATCGAGGCCGCCTTTGATGAGAGGGCGCGTGATCTCGCGGCTATCGAGGAGCAACGGCGGCTCGAATCGGAGCGCCTCGACGTCACGCTGCCGGGCCGGAGGGGTCCCTTGGGGCGGCGCCACGTCCTGCGCCGAACCCTCGACGAGATCGAGCGCATCTTCGTCGGACTCGGCTTCGAGGTGGTCGAGGGCGACGAGGTCCAGGCCGACGAGTACAACTTCGGCAGGCTGAACATGCCTCGCGATCACCCTGCCCGCGACACACAGGACACCTTCTACCTCACCGACGACCTGCTGCTGCGAACCCACGCCACGGTCGTCGACACCCACGTGATGGCGGCGAGGAAGCCCCCGATGCGGATCCTCACCAGCGGCCGCTGCTACCGGCGGGACGCCGTCGACGCGACCCACATGCCCGTCTTCCACCAGGTGGACGGGTTCATGGTGGGTGAGGCGATCTCGTTTGCGGACCTGAAGGGTGTGCTGGCCGCCTTCGCGCGGGAGATGTTCGGTCAGGACGCGCGGACCCGCTTCCAACCCGGCTACTTCCCGTTCACGGAGCCGAGCGCCGAGCTATCGGTCTCCTTCATGGGGCGCTGGCTGGAGCTCGGAGGGTGCGGCATGTTCCATCCGCGCGTCCTGGAGATGGCGGGGATAGACCCCGAGCGGTACACGGCCTTCGCGTTCGGGCTCGGCATCGACCGGCCGGCGATGGTGCGCTACGGCATCCCCGACATCCGCCTGCTCTGGGAGAACGACCTCCGGCTGCTGGAGCAGTTCTGATGGGTGTGCCGATAAGGTGGCTGCGGGACTACGTTGACCTGCCCGAGGGCGCCGAGGAGCTCGCGGAGCGGCTGCCCATGCTGGGATTGGGTGTGGAAGGGATCTCGGGACACGGCGACGATGCCGTGCTCGACCTCGAGATAGCCTACAACCGGCCCGACCTGCTGGGCCTGATCGGGATAGCCCACGAGATCGCGGCCTGGGGCCGGCGAGGGATCAGGATCCCCGACGGGGAGCCCCGCTGGAGCGAGGCCGCTGGCCTGCCGCCGATCCCGGTGGAGATAGAAGACCCCGCCCTCTGTCCGCGCTACATCGCCTGTCTCCTCACAGGGGTGACGGTCGGGGCCTCGCCGCCTGCGATCGCCTCGCGCCTCGAGGCTGCGGGCGTCCGCCCGATCAACTCGGTGGTGGACGCCACCAACTACGTGATGCTGGAGTGGGGGCAGCCGCTCCATGCCTTCGACTACGACACCCTGGCAGGAGGCCGGGTAGTGGTTCGTAGGGCCGGGGTCGGGGAGAGCCTCGTCACCCTGGACGGAGTGGAGCGTCTGCTCGAGCCCTCGATGCTGGTAATCGCCGACGCCGACCGCCCGGTGGCGCTTGCAGGGATCATGGGCGGACTGCGGACCGAGATCAGGCCCGACACGCGCGCGGTGCTGCTCGAGGCCGCGGCGTTCTCGCCGGCGAGCGTGCGGCGGACCAGCAGGAAGCTCGGCCTGCGGACCGACGCGAGCGCCCGCTTCGAGCGGGGAATGGACCCGGAGGGAGTGGCCCGGGCGGCCCACCGCGCCGTCTCGCTGATCGCAGAGCTGTGCGGGGCCCAGACCGTCGGGCCCAGGACCGACGCCTATCCACATCCGACCTCCAGGCAGCCTATAGCGATGCGCCCGGACCGCGCGAGACGGCTGCTCGGAGTCGAGATCCCCGCCGGCGAGGCGGTGGAGATCCTCTCGCGGCTCGGAGTCGACTCCCGGATGGAGGACGGTAGGATCTACGCCACGCCCCCGGTCGGCAGGAGGGACCTGGAGCGCGAGGAGGACCTGATCGAGGAGGTGGCGCGCCACTTCGGGTACGAGAGGATCCCCGAAGCGATGCCCCACGAGCTCACCAACCAGGGCAGGCGGCCGCCGCGGCTCGAGGCGGAGTCGGCGGCCAGGGACGCGCTCATCAGGCTCGGCCTCGTGGAGGCCGTGACCGTCTCTCTCACCGGGGGCCAGTTGCTCGAGCGTCTCGGGCTCACGGCCGAAGACCCGTGGCGAAGCGTTGTGCCCATAGCCAATCCGCTCGCAGCCGAGCACACCCACCTCCGCCCGGCGCTGCTGCCCGGGCTGCTGGAGGCAGTTCGCCTGAACATCGCCCGCAGGCGGAAGGCCGTACACTTCTTTGAGATCGGCCGGATCTTCCGTCACGAGGGGACGCGAATCGCCGAACGCCGTTCGCTGGCCGTCGTGATGTGGGGCGACTACCTCATTGGATTCTGGCAGGGAGGTGTGCCCCGGGAGTCGGCGCTGGCCAACCTGACAGGGGTGCTCGAGGGACTGGTAGATGAGATGAAGGCCGGCGCGGTAGTCGTGGAGCCGGGCGGGCCGGCCTGGCTCCATCCGGCAAGGTCGGGCACAGTCCGCGTCGGCGAGGCAGAGATGGGCGCCATGGGAGAGCTGCACCCTGCGGTGGCCGCGCGGTTCGAGATTCCCGGCCGCGCCTACGTGGCCGAGCTCGACCTCGATCTGCTCCTCGAGAGGGCACTCCTGCAGCCGCAGTTCTCCGGCCTCCCGCGGTACCCGGCGGTCCACAGGGACGTGGCGATAGTGGCGCCCCGGACGCTGCCCCACGCGGTGGTTCGAGAGGCGCTGCGCGAGGCGGCAGGCCCGCTGCTCGAGTCGGCCGAGCTGTTCGATGCCTACAGCGGGCCCCCGCTGGAGCCGGGCTCGCGCAACCTGGCCTATGCCCTCAGCTTCCGGGCTCAGGACCGAACCCTGACCGGAGACGAGGTCGACCGGTTGATGGCGGCGATCTACGCGTCGCTGCCGGCGCGCCTCCCGGTTTCGATCAGGGGCTAGCGGCCCGGCAGGAGGAGTGCAGCAGGGGGGGTGGCACATGACCTGGCTTGACTGGATCGCCCTGGCTATGGCGCTCGGGTTCGCCCTGCAGGGGATGCTCAAGGGCGTGGTGGCCGCACTGCTCGGAGCTGTGGCGGTCGTCGTGGCCTACGTCGGCGCGGCGATCGTGCTTCCCCACGTGGGGGGGTACCTGGTTGTGGGAACGCCCCTCCCTGCCGAGTGGGCGCGCCTGATCGGGTTCCTCCTCTCCTTCAGCCTGTTCTACCTGCTGCTCGCCGTCCTGATCAGCATCATGCCGGGGGCGAAGCGCCCAGGATCCCATGCCCAGACCCTGGGTATCTTCGCCGGCCTGCTCAAGGCGGCCGCCGTCGCCATGGCCGGTGTGGGCATACTGCTGGCCTCTCCGCTGACCGAACCGTTCCGCAAGGATGTAGACAGGTCGGTCATCGTGCAGCACCTGGGCACGATGCAGCAGAGCGGCATCCAGCAGCTGAGGAAGATCAGCCCGGTCACGTTCGAGCCGATCGGCCCGGACGCGAGATTCTAGCGGGCGCTGCCGTGCCCCGGAATAGGGCGATCGCGGAGCGGCTCTCACTGATAGCCGACCTCCTTGAGATCAAGGGGGAGTCGGTCTTCCGGGTCAACGCCTACCGTCGTGCCGCGCGCGCCATCGAGGGGCTCACCGAGGACGTCGCCGGGGTTGCCGCGCGCGGCGCCCTGACCGAGATCCAGGGCATCGGGAAGTCCACCGCCGAGAAGATAGAGGAGTTCATCGCCACGGGGACGATGCAGGCCTACGAGGAGCTCGCCTCCTCGCTGCCGCCCGGGCTGGCGGACCTGATGGCGGTCCCGGACGTCGGACCCAAGACCGCGCTGCTGCTTCACGAGCACCTGGGGGTCTCCACCATAGACGAGCTCGAGGCCGCGGCATCGGCCGGGCGGGTCAGGGATCTGCCGCGCATGGGGGAGAAGACCGAGGCGAACATCCTCAAGGGGATCGCGATGCTGCGGCGAAGCGCTGGCCGGCAGCTGCTCGGGATGGTCCTTCCCATAGCAGAGGAACTCCTACGGGTGGTCCGGGAGACCCCCGGAGTGGAGAGGGCCGATCTGGCCGGCAGCCTGCGGCGTGGGAAGGAGACGGTCGGAGACATAGACATCCTCGCTACCAGCCGCTCACCGCGGAAGGTGATGGAGGCGTTCACGGGGGCGGGCCAGGTCGAAGAGGTCGTCGCGACAGGCCCCACCAAATCCAGCGTGGTACTCCAGGGCGGGCTCAGGGCCGATCTCCGTGTGGTGAAGCCCGCCGCATACGGCGCGGCGCTGCAGTACTTCACGGGCAGCAAGGAGCACAACGTAGTCCTGAGGGAGCGCGCGGTCCGGCTGGGGCTCAAGGTGAACGAGTACGGTGTCTGGAGGGTCAGGGACGATCGGCGCGTCGCGGCCCGCGACGAGGAGAAGGTGTACGCGGCGGTCGGCCTGCCCTGGATTCCGCCGGAGATGCGCGAGGACCAGGGGGAGTTCGCCGCGGCCGAGGAGGGTCGGCTGCCCCGCCTGGTTCGGGCCGAGGAGATCCGCGGGGACCTCCACGTCCACACCGATTGGAGCGATGGCAGCGAGCCCGTCGAGGCGATGGTAGGGGCGGCGACGCGCCGTGGCTACGACTACATCTGCATCACCGACCACTCGCAGTCGCTCAAGATTGCGCGAGGGGTTTCTGAGGGAGACCTGCGCGACAACATAGCCCACGTCCGAGGGCTGGGCGAGCGTGGAGGGATCGAGGTGCTGATCGGGACGGAGTGCGACATCCTGGCCGACGGGTCGCTTGACTACCCCGACGATCTCCTGGCCGAGCTCGATCTGGTGATCGCCTCCGTCCACACGCGATTCAGGATGGACCGCGGCCAGATGACGGCCAGGATAGTCAAGGCCCTCGAGAGCGAGAGGGTTCACGTGCTGGGGCACCCTACGGGCAGGCTGCTGGGCGCCCGAGATCCCTACGAACTGGAGATCGAGGAGGTTGTGAGGGCGGCGGCGCGCACCGGCACGGCCCTGGAGATCAACGCGGCGCCCGAGCGTCTGGATCTGCGGGACTCCCATGCCAGGCTGGCGAAAGAGCACGGGGTGCTGGTCGCCATCGGGACCGATGCACACACGATCGGGCAGCTTGGCAACATGGGCTTCGGCGTGAGCGTCGCCCGGCGCGGCTGGCTGGAGGCCGCCGACGTCCTGAACACCCGCCCCCTGAAGCGGCTCCGCGAGTTGCTGCGCTCCGAGAGGGGCCGCCGTCGGCGCGGCTAGCGCCCGCACCTGGGTGCCCTATAATGAGAGGGTGCCGCTCCTGGTTCTCTTCGTAGACGGAGTCGGACTCGGAGAGGTCGACCCCGCGTCGAACCCCCTGGTCAGAGCAGAGATGCCGACATTCCGCTCTCTGCTGGGCGCCCCGCTGACAGGCGGCCTCACGGTCAGGCGGCCGGGGGTGACGCTCGTGGCCGCCGATGCGACGCTGGGAGTGGCCGGCCTCCCCCAGAGCGCCACCAACCAGACATCACTGCTAACGGGAATCAACGCCGCGAGAGTGGTTGGACGTCACGTAACCGCCTACCCCACCGCCGAGCTCCGGGCGTTGCTGGAGAGGCAGAGCCTCTTCGCCAGGGTGCGTGCCGCGGGCTGCCGCGCGGTGCTGGCCAACGCCTTCAGCCAGGAGTACTTCACCGCGCTGTCCGGCCGGCGGCTCAGGATGGCGGCTATAACCTACGCGGCCGCCAGCGCCGGGCTGGCGCTGCGCTCCATAGAAGATCTGCGAGAGGGTCTGTCGGTTTTCCACGACCTGACCAACTCGAGGCTGCGCCTGTGGGGGTACGGCCTGCCCGAGACCACACCCCGCGAGTCAGGAGCCCGGCTCGCGGAGATCGCACTCGGCGCAGACCTCACGGTCTTCGAGTTCTTCCTATCCGACCTCGCGGCGCACGGCAGGACCGCCCTGCTGCCAGACCAGGCGGCCTCGATGGTGGACGGGCTGCTGGCCGGGGCGCTTGGGGCCGCGGACCGATCGCTGACCGTGCTCCTAACCAGCGATCACGGCAACCTGGAGGACGACCGCACCACGGGGCACACATCCAACCACGTCCCTGTGCTGGCCGTCGGACCCGGCAGCGGCACCTTCGGCTCCGTGCGATCGCTGCTCGACGTCGCCCCCGCGATCCTCTCGCTGCTCCGAGGTAGCCGTCATTGAAGCCTCCCGCGGATGACCGAACCCTGAGAGTTCTCGAGTACCCAAAGGTGCTCTCGGCGCTGGCGGAGGGGACCGTCACCTCAATGGGAAGGTCGTCGGCCCTCTCGCTGCTTCCCTCCCTGGATGCGACCGCCGTGGCGGAGGCGGTCGCGCTGACCGGCGAGGCCGCGGCGGTCTCGGCGGAGGCCGAGATCCCGCTGAGGGGCGCGCGCGACCTGGAGGCCGCCGCCTCTCACGCGGCGGCCGGCGGCGTGCTCGATCCCGCTGACCTCCTCGATGTTGCCGAGACCCTGGCCGTGGCGCGCAGGGTTCAGGCCTTCCTTCGCGAGCGACGCCAGCGGGCCCCCGGCCTTGCAGAGATCGCCGAGCGGCTGGCGGTTCTCGTCCCGATAGAGGCGGCGATCGAGCGGTCGCTGGACGCCCAGGGGCGTGTCAGGGATACGGCATCACAGGATCTCCGGCGAATCAGGGAGGAGATGCGCGCGGCGGAGCGGCGACTGCGGGAGGCGCTGGAGGTGCTCGTCAGGGAGTCGGCGAGCGCCAAGTACATGCAGGAGCCGCTGGTGACCGTCCGCAGCGACCGGTTCGTCGTCCCTGTGAAGGCGGAGCACCGCGCGCAGGTCCCCGGCATAGTCCATGACACGAGCGCGAGCGGCGCCACGCTGTTCGTCGAGCCCTCGTCCGTGGTGCCGCTGGGCAACAGGCGCAGGGAGCTTGCCTCGGCGGAGCGCGAGGAGGTGCTGCGTATCCTCAGGAGCCTTTCCGCGATGGTCGGCGATGCCGGGGAGGCGCTTCGCTCCAACGGTCGCGTCCTGGGCGAGTTGGACCTCGCCTCCGCGAAGGCGGCTCTCTCGGCGCGCCTCCGCTGCTCGGCGCCGGAGGTGCGCACCGACGGCCTGGTGCGGCTCCTCGGCGCCCGCCATCCTCTCCTGTTGCTCACCGGGGGCGAGGGCGAGGTCGTCCCGATCGACGTGGAGCTCGGCCGGACGTTCAGCACGCTAGTGGTAACGGGTCCCAATACCGGCGGCAAGACCGTCGCGCTCAAGACCGTGGGCCTCCTCACCCTGATGACGCAGTCCGGGCTTCACATCACGGCCGCGGAGGGCAGTGCCGTAGCGGTGTTCGATCAGATCCACGCCGACATCGGGGACGAGCAGTCCATCGAGCAGAGCCTCTCCACCTTCTCTTCCCACATGGGAGCGATCGTCCAGGTGCTCAGGCGGGCCAGGCCTCAGGCCCTGGTCCTTCTCGACGAGGTTGGGGCCGGCACCGATCCCACCGAAGGCGTAGCCCTGGCGAGGGCGGTCATAGAGGCGCTGCACGGCCGCGGCCTTCGGACGATAGTCACCACGCACTACAACGAGCTGAAGATGCTGGCCTCGACAACGCCCGGGATCGAGAACGCCTCGGTCGAGTTCGACGCCGAGACGCTGCGTCCCACGTTCCGGCTGCGGATAGGGCTTCCAGGGCGCAGCAACGCGCTGCTCATCGCCCAGCGCCTCGGTCTGGACGGCGACATCGTCACGCGCGCGCGGGACTACCTCACCCCGGAGCAGGCGGCGATCGAGCAGGTGCTGGCCGACCTCACGCGAGACCGCCAGGTGGCGGAGCGTGACAGGCGGGAGGCTGCCACGGCCCGCGCCGCGGCGGAAGAGGCAGAACAGAGGCTGAGCGCGGAGGCCGAGCGCCTCAGGGGGGAGCGAAGGCACCTGCTGGCCGATGCCCGGCGCGCCAGCGAGGCTATCGTAGAGCAGACCCGCCGGCGGCTGGACGCCCTGATGTCCGAAGTCCGAGCGGCTAGGAGCGAGGCCGCCGTGCGCCAGGCCAGGGAGCGCCTGCGGGAGGTCGTGGAGAGCCTCCCGGCCGACGAGCCCCCCGCTGCACCGCCGGGCCCCACCCCCGAGGTCATCGAGCCGGGCCAGGAGGTCTTCGTGGTGCCGCTTGGGCTGGTGGGGAAGGCCGCCTCAGCCCCGGATCCCGGGGGCCAGGTGGAGGTGGAGGTGGGAGGGCTCAGGGCGCGAGTCCCTGCCGACGCGCTGCGTGAGCCTCCCCCAACCGGGGGCCCTGCGAGGCCAGGGGCAGGGGAGGCCGCGCCCAGGAGCCCTTCGCGTCAGGCGCGGGCAGGGCGTGCGCAGGATGCGGGCGGCGTTGACCTTCCGGAGCGCCCGCTGGTCTCGGTCTCGATAAGCGTCCGCGGCCAGACCGTCGACGAGGCGCTGGTGCAGGTCGACAGGTACCTGGACGAGGCCGTGCGCGCGAGGCTGCCTCAGGTAGTGGTCATCCACGGCAAAGGAACCGGCGCGCTTCGCCGCGCTCTCCACCAGTTCCTCAGGGGCCATCCACACGTCAGGCAGTTTCGCCTCGGGGAGAGGGGCGAGGGCGACACCGGAGCCACTGTGATCACGCTGGCACTCTAGGAGGCGACCATGACACCTCTTCCTGCTGAAGAGCAACTCGAACGGCTGCGCCGAGGATGCGCGGAGATCATCTCCGAGGAGGATCTCCTGGCGAAGCTGCGCCAGGGCCGGCCCCTCAAGGTCAAGCTCGGGCTCGACCCGTCCGCACCGGACCTGCACATCGGCCACGCCATCGTCCTGCGCAAGCTGCGCCAGTTCCAGGACCTGGGGCACGAGGCCGTGATAGTGATAGGCGACTTCACCGCGATGATCGGCGACCCGAGCGGCAAGAAGCAGGCGCGGCCTATGCTCTCCGCGGAGGACATAGAGGCCAACGCCAGGACCTACAGGGAGCAGTACGGGGTGATCCTCGATCCCGATCGAACGAAGGTGGTCTTCAACAACCAGTGGCTGGGCTCGATGTCCTTCGCGGACGTCATCCGATTGGCCTCTCGTGCGACCGTGGCAAGGATCCTGGAGCGTGACGACTTCACCAACAGGCTGCGCAAGGGTACCCCGGTACACCTGCACGAGCTCCTGTACCCGCTCTGCCAGGCCTACGACTCCGTCGCCATCGAGGCGGACGTGGAGCTCGGCGCCACCGACCAGAAGTTCAACAACCTGATGGGACGCGATCTTCAGCGGGAGGTAGGACAGGAGCCACAGGTGGTCGTGCTGACGCAGGTGCTCGCCGGCACCGACGGCGTCGAGAAGATGAGCAAGTCGCTGGGGAACGCGATCGGGATAACGGATCGGCCGGACGAGATGTTCGGCAAGGTCATGTCGATCCCCGACGGGCTTATGCCTTCGTTCTACGAGATGGCCACCGACCTGCCCGCCGATGAGGTGGCGGCGACCGTCGCCGGGCTGGAGTCCGGGAAGGTTCACCCACGGGACGCCAAGCGCCGGCTGGCGCGCGAGATAGTGGCGATGTGGCATGGCGCAGAGGCCGGTGCGGCTGCCGAGGAGGCGTTTGAGCGCTTGTTCGTAGGGAGGGACCTTCCCGACGAGATACCTGAGGCCTTCCTCTCAGAGGAAGAGGCGCCCGGCGGCACGATCCGCCTGTTGCGCCTCCTTGTCGTCACGGGGCTCGCTGAGAGCAACAGCGACGCGCGCAGGCTCATCAGCCAGGGAGGGGTTGCTGTCGACGGCGTAAGGCATCACGATCGGGAGGCGGTGGTGGAAGTGAGGGAAGGCACCGTCGTCAAGGTCGGCCGCCGCAGGTTCTCCCGCATCAGGCTCTCGTAGCCCCGCGCAGAGGACACCGGGCCGGTCCCGGCGAAGCGCGAGAGAAGCCCACTCACGGAGGGACAATGCCAAGATGGAGCTCCGACAGGCGATCCACACGCAGGTAGTCTCAGCCATCGACGCGGCATCAGAGGAACTGGTAGAACTGGCGCGGAGGATCCACGCAGCCCCGGAGATCGCCTTCCAGGAGCACCAGGCAGCCGCCTGGCTCTGCTCCGCCCTCGAGCGCCACGGCTTCGCGGTCGAGAGGGGAGTCGGCGGGCTCGAGACCGCGTTCCGCGCCGAGGTCTCCGGCGCCGCCCCCGGCCCCGGGGTCGCGATCCTGGCTGAGTACGATGCCCTTCCCGTCCTCGGCCACGCATGCGGCCACAACCTCATCGGCGCCTCCGCCGTTGGGGCGGGCGTGGGACTCGCGGCCGTTCGCAAGCAGTTGAGGGGACGCGCAATGGTGATCGGGACCCCGGCGGAGGAGGGCGGGGGCGGCAAGGTGATCCTCCTGGAGAAGGGCGCCTTCAGCGGGGCCGACGCCGCGATCATGTTCCACCCGGCCGGATACACCCTGTCCGGGCGGCCCTCGCTTGCTTCGTACCGCCTCCTGATCAAGTTCACCGGCAAGGCGGCCCACGCGGCCTCCATCCCGGACGAGGGAGTCAACGCGCTGGACGCGATGATCCAGACGTTCGTGGCGATAGGACTGCTCCGCCAGCAGCTTCGCGACGACGCCCGCGTCCACGGAATAATCACCTACGGCGGCGCGGCCCCCAACATAATTCCGGACCGCACCGAGGCCAGCTTCGCCGTCCGGGCGATAGACAACGACTACGCCCAGATCGCACTGAACAAGGTAGTCGGCTGCGCCCAGGGAGCGGCCGCGGCGACGGGCGCCACCCTGGAGTACACCGTCCGCAAGGGGTACGACGCGATAAGGCCGAACCGCGCGATGGGTGCGGCGTTCAGCAGCCACCTCGAGTCGCTGGGATACGCGCCGGACTCTCCCCCTGACCGGCCGCGCATGGGCTCCACCGACATGGGCGATGTCAGCCAGTCCATTCCCTCAATCCACCCCTACATAGCCATCGCGCCGAAGGAGGTACCGGGCCACAGCGTGGAGTTCAGGGAGGCGTCCATCTCCCAGCGAGGGCTGGAGGCGATGATCGCGGCCTCCAAGGCAATGGCCCTGACCGCCGTTGACCTGCTGATGGAGGACGCTCTGCTCGAGGCCGCGCGGCGCGAGTTCCGAGGGGAGGCGGGTCAACAGGGCTGATAGCGCCATGTTGCCTGGCCGAGGCGGTACCGGTATACTCTAGCTTGCCTCACGTCTGCGAAAGGGCCCTTAGCTCAGGTGGTGAGAGCGCGCCCCTGATAAGGGCGAGGTCGGTGGTTCGAGTCCACCAGGGCCCACCACTCCCAGCACCACCCACCGGTCGGATCAGCCGGCCCAGAGCCTTCTCTCGGACCTCAGGCGCTATCCCTCTCCCTAGTACGCCCGGAGGTGACAGATGAAGGAGATCCAGCACGCGGCCCTCTCGGCACTCGAGCCCGAGGCACTGAGCCCGAACGTCACGCGCAGGATGATGTGGGGAGAACACCTCATGGTCGGCCTGATAGAGCTGAGGGCCGGCACCGTGGTACCCACGCATCAACACGACAGCGAGCAACTCAGCTACTGCCTCTCGGGGTCGATGCGCCTCACGTTCCCCGACCGCGAGGTAGTGCTGCGCGCAGGCGAGCTGCTGTTGATCCCAGGCGGCGTCCCACACGGCGCGGAGATGTTGGAGGACGTCGCGACGCTGGATCTCTTCAGCCCACCCAGGCAGGACTGGCTGACAGGGTCGGACTCCTACCTCAGGCGCTAGACCTCTACCTGCTACCTGCCCGCCGCCCGGTCGCTTGGTGACACGTCAAGTCGGTCGATAGAAGGTACCTGTAGGCGTCGCCGAGGTCGATCAGCCGCTCTCCCGCGATCATGCCGTGGTCCGAGGTGATCACCCAGGGGGCTCAGGGCAGCCTGTACCAGGAGCGCCAGATGAGGAGACGCCCGCGCTCCCCATGGGGTCTATCCGGAGGGACCGGCCCCCTTCGATCCCGCCGAGGCATCCAGGACCGCATGTGCTATCAACCCGCCGTCCTGCCTCTCCAGGCGGTAGTGCCAGAGGCCCGCCTCGCTCCACGCGGCTTCCCGGACCGCTGCGCCGGCGGCTGCGGCCGCGTGGAACTCCAGGCCGTAGGTTCTGGGGTAGGCCGCCAGGGCGTCACCGCCCCCGGCTCGGGCCACCGCATCGTCGAGGAGGTCTACGTAGACCGGGTTGTTGGCGTGGCCCATCGCGTCGGTGTCGCTCATCCTGATCCACAGGGATGTGTGGGGGGCATCCGTTGGAGGGCGGCGCTGCGCGAGGGGGGTCGGGGCGACAGGCCTCTCCATACCGGGGAAGGTGGATGCCACCTGCTCGGGTATGCGGATTGGCGTCGTGCCCTCCGCGGTCAGGATCCAGTCCACCTCTGCGGCGGCGATCCGTGCCCCGTCGTCCTCGCGTGCTACCGAGCTGTGCCTGCGCACCATGACTCTCCGGGCGCCGACGATGTGCGTCGTGCAGACAAGCCGCTCTCCGTGCCTGGCCGGGGCGCGGATCT
>JBBIJB010000037.1:20150-21740 GCA_037446215.1 Armatimonadota bacterium | reverse complement strand
ACCGGCAAGGAGGTCCGCATCCTCTATCCCTTCAAGAGCATCTCTCCGTTCCTCGAGTTCTATGCCACGCGCGTCTACACGCCGGACCCCGAGCGGCCCGATCCCCAGACGCCGGAGGAGATCGGCGCCTACATGGGCCGGGCGGCCGACGCCCTCGTGGGCGATCTGCTGGCAGAGAGGGCCTGATGCCGGCAAACCTGACACCCGACTACCTGGCGGCCGACCGCAAGTTCAAGGAGGCCGCGACCCCCCAGGCGAAGCTCGCCGCCCTCGAGGAGATGCTTACCGCGATACCCAAGCACAAGGGCACCGAGAAGATGCAGGCCGATCTGAAGCGCCGCATCGCCAAGGTGCGCTCCGAGATGTCACGGAAGAAGGGCGCCGTGCGCGCCCGCCCCTTCTATCAGATCGACCGCGAAGGGGCAGGGCAGATCGTGCTCGTGGGGCCGCCCAACTCAGGGAAGTCCTCGATCCTGGCAGCGCTCACCAACGCGGAGCCCGAGGTCGCGGACTACCCCTTCACTACGCGGGTGCCGCTCGCGGGAATGGCGGCTTTCGAGGACGTCCAGATCCAGCTCGTGGATCTCCCCCCGGTCAGCCAGGAGTCCGCGGAGGGCTGGCTCTTCGGGATCATCCGAGGATCCGATGGCGCTCTGGCGGTTGCAGACCTGTCGGACGGCGACCTGCTCGCCTCAACGGAGGAGATGCTCTCGCTGTTGGCCGGCGCGAACATAGAGCTGGTCCCGCCCGGGGAGCGTCGCGGCCCCAACCAGGTCCCCGCGGTCTTCGTGGCAACCAAGCTCGACGTGACCGGCGCCGCCGAGGTGCTGGAGATCTTCCGGGAGTTCTACGGGGGCCGGCTGCCGGTGCTTCCCGTCTCTACCGATCAGGACGTCAACCTGGGCGAGCTGCGCAGCACGGTGTTCAAGATGCTGAACATCGTCCGCGTCTACAGCAAGAAGCCGGGCAAGAAGCCGGACATGGAGGTGCCCTACATACTGCGGCGGGGGACCACCGTGATCGAGGCGGCCTCCGCGGTCCACAAGGATTTCGTGGAGGGACTCAGGTACGCGCGCCTCTGGAGGGGCGGCCAGTTCGACGGTCAGATGGTAGGGCGCGATCACGCCCTCGAGGATGGAGACGTCCTGGAACTGCACGCATAGGCAGGCAGCGGGCCTCCAGCCGCCTCCGCGCCGGAGTCATGCCCTCCTGATCCTCTCTATCAGGATGAGGATCGTGCCTGCCGAGAGCACTACCAGTCCCATCGCGACCGTGCCCACCGCCAGGCCTGCCAGCATGAACACCGCGTCCCTGTTGAGCATGCCCAGGCCTATGAGCATGACGACAACCGTCGGCAGCACGTTCATGAACGGCAAGGGGCTCAGCAGCACGAGGCCCATCAGCAGGACCATCACCGCCGCCACCCTGTAGACCAGTCTGCTGCCCGTCCACGCACCGCGCGGTCTGGACATCCGTTCAGCCGAGCGCAGCAGGGGTATGCCGCGTCTCCTCAGTATCGCGACGGCGCCCTCCGAGAGGACTATCTTCCTGACCCTGGCCGGAACCCAGGGAACCGTCGCCCCCGAGAGC
>JBBIJB010000037.1:14261-20076 GCA_037446215.1 Armatimonadota bacterium | reverse complement strand
AGAGCATCTGAAGTGCAAACAGGGCGTAGATCGAGCCCACGACGGTCGAGGAGCCGGGAGGCAGGACCGGTATCAGCATCGGCAGCCCCAGGATCACCATGATCATCCCGAAGCCCCTCTCCGCGGCCTGGTCCACGAGCTCTCCCATGTGGACCGGGCGCGCCCCAGCCTCCTCCAGCAGCGACTCCAGCATGGAGGAGAGGGGGACCGCGGTCCGGCTCCGGTCAGCGGCGCGCTCGTTCACCAGGCTGCACCAAGGGGCGGCATCCTCTTCCAGCGGCAGTGCCTGAATACTTTATCACACCCCACGGCTTCCCTCCTCGGCCCCGGGCGCCCGCTCCGCTATAATGTCCAGAAGGCGGGCCCACCGGCCCGCACCATCCTACGGAGGTCATCCCATGGACTACGAGGGCGCTCTCGCAGAGATCCGAACACTGCTCGACGGCGGGGACGCCGGCGCCGTTGTGCGGCTGCTTCACGACGGCTTCCCCCACTACTCCTGGGTAGGTATCTACTGGGTCGAGGGCGACGACCTGGTGCTGGGTCCCTGGAAGGGCCCCCAGGCAACCGAGCACACCCGGATCCCGGTGGGAACAGGGGTATGCGGTGCCGCCGCGCAGTCCGGCCGGACAGAGGTGGTGGCGGACGTGAGCCAGGATCCCCGCTACCTGGCCTGCTTCGCGCAGACCCGCTCCGAGATCGTCGTGCCGCTCTTCTGGGGGGGGAGGGTCGTCGGCGAGATCGACATAGACAGCGACCAGCTAGGGGCGTTCTCCCAGGACGACCAGCGCTTCCTCGAGGCGGTGGCCGAGCTGCTGGCCCCGCTGGCCCCAGGCACCCGGTCCTAGCCCTCGCTACGGGGCCACGATCCGGTTCTCTAACCTACCCACGCCATCGATCTCCGCCTCGACGACGTCGCCTGGGCGCAGCCACCCAGGCGGCGTCCTGCCCATGGCTGTTCCCTCTGGCGTGCCCGTGCCGATGATGTCGCCGGGTTCGAGCGTCATCGCGGCGGAGAGCGCCTCGATCACCTGGGCCACCGAGAGTAGCATCTCGCGAGTCGAGGAGTCCTGGCGAAGGTCGCCGTTGACGCGCAGCCGTATCCCCAGCGACTGAGGATCCCGGACCAGCGACCTGTGCACCACCGCCGGGCCCATAGGCGCGAAGCCGTCGAGCGACTTGCCCTTGAACCACTGGTTGTGGCGCCGCTGCAGATCACGCGCGGTGATGTCGTTCAAGATCGTGTAGCCGAAGACATGGTTGAGCGCACGTCCGGCCGGGATGTCGCGGCCACCGGTGCCCACTATCACGGCCAGCTCCACCTCGTAGTCCAGCGCCTGGGTGACGGCGTGGTGGACAACTGCGGCGCCCGGTCCCACGACGCAGGTTGGGGGCTTGGTGAAGAAGACCGGGGCCTCGGGCACAGGGTTGCCGCCCTCCCTGGCGTGCTCGGCGTAGTTGCGGCCGATGCAGAATAGGTTCTTGCGCGGCCTCGGCAGCGGCGCGAGCAGGCGCGCGCTCCCCAACGGCACGCTTACCCGCCCGCCCCTGCCCTGGGCGTGGAGGCGCCTGCCGAGCCTGAGGGCCTCGCGCGCCCTCGCGACAGAGCCCCGCTCGATGAAGGAGAGCAGGTCGTCGATCTTTGCCGGGCTCCTGCCCGTAGCCGGAGCGCCCTTCCCGCTCGGCGGCGCTCCCCGCCTGCGCTCACGATCGGTGATCCGGGCCAGCGGCGCGTACAGGTAGATCTGCTCCCCGTCCAGCAGCCCCAGGCGTCCCCGTCCCTCCACCTCCACGGTCACGAACCTCATCGAAGGCCTCCTCCCGCTCTCACCGCCGCGCGGCCGCGAAGAGCTCGGCTAGATGCCGGCGCCCTATCTCCGCCGACGCGGGCGGTGGGTCCGCAAACGGGATGCGCGCCGCGAGTCCCGGATGCACCTCCCTGACGGCCTCCAACAGCATCAGCGCGATCCTCCGGTAGGAGAAGTGGCCTGCCTCCCGCGCGCGCAGCGGTATCAGGTGGAACAGCTCACGTAGGTTCAGGGTCAGGAGGAACCGACGGTTGTGGGCGTTGGTTACCAGGTACCCTGCCTCGTGCGGCAGGTCGCGGCCAATGGTGATCGAGGCCGCGGTGGCGCTATCCACCGCCTCACGGTAGCGCGGGCCCAGCCCCGCCTCCTCGAAGGCCGACGGCACCGCGTAGCCCAGCTCCACCGTCGGGGGCTGCGGTGTCAGGGTTGCCATCCTGTGCCGCTTGAGGTCGAAGAAGGCGCCCTGGTCGCAGACTATGTCGAAGGTGTAGTTCGTGTGCTCGACCTCGCGCAGGGGGACGCCGCGGGGGCGAAGGCGCCCCAACGCCTCCCCGATCACACGGTCGCGCTCCGGCCGCGTCATGGCGGAGGCGCCGCTCCACGCCTGGTCGTAGGAGAGCGCCCCGTACCTGTACAGGAACGCCGCGACAATCCTGGCCTCGGCGTCGCGGTCGTAGTGAACGAGGCGGACTCCTCGCCCCGGCCCTGCCCCCGATCCCTCCGCGGGCAGATCCGGCCAGCTCCGGCCGGCCGCCAGCTCTCGCAGCGCGGCCTCGCTCTCCACCATGTACGGGCTGGGCTCCGCGTACTTGAGGAGCGTTGGCACCTCGGCTGCGGCGGCCCTCCTCGCTTCCTCCCCTATCGCGCGCACCTCCCCCAGCGGGTGGGAGAGCATCTTCGCTATGCCGTGCTCGAGGGCCCGCGCGTTCGCGGTCATCCCCACGTTCGCCAGCGTGCAGCACGGCAGGAGGAAGCGGCAGACGTCGATATACCTGGAGCGCAGGCGCGCCGCATAGGCGGCCTCGGGCTCGTCTGCCCTCCGCGGGTTCTGGCCTTCTATTACCCCGCGGATGGGGCCCAGGCTCTCCTGGTAGAGGGAGAAGAGCCGCCGGCACGTCTCCAGATAGAGGTCAACGTGGCGGGAGGCGGCGATCGCCTCCGGCACGTAGAACGAATCGAAGAGCTGGTAGCGCGTCGACTTCTCCGTGTAGGAGCAGAGCCGGTTGCTCTCGAGGCACTCCACGGCCAGCCGGGAAAGGTTCTCGAACGCCAGATGGAGGACTGCGTGCTCCGCGACCGAGGCGTGCCCGTAGCCCACGACCCATCTCTCGTGGAACTCCCCCGACCGCTCCTCGCTCAGCTCGGCGGCTATCTCCCGGAACGGCAGCGGGCTGCGGGAAGTCTTGGCGAAGGCTACGGCAATGACCTCGGGGGGAAGGAGCCTGGGGCTGAGGAGGTATATGTCGCGAACGCGGTGGGATGGCGATCCATCTGCAGAAGCGAACTGAGGATGCACGGCCTTCCCCCCGGGGTCATTGGCCTATTCCCCGCCGCCAGCGCAACTCCTGCATGCCCCACCTGATATTGTGGTGCAGGAGTCCGATACCTACCACATCTTGGTGCGCGTGGAGGCCTGGAGGATAGTCGCACCAGCGCGGCAAACTGCACCCACCAGGGATGACCAAGGCCGGAGCGCTGGGGATTCTGAGGGCCCGCCTCGCGGGTCACGCCTTCCGTGACCTGCCTCCGCACGAGCGCCGCAGGGCCGCGGTGCTGGTGCCGCTCTTCTGCTTGGGGGGAGAGCTCCACCTGCTGCTGACGAAGCGAACCGACACCGTGGAGTACCACAAGGGCCAGATCTCCTTCCCCGGCGGGCGCCACGAGGAGGGGGATGCCGATCTGCTCGCGACCGCCCTCCGTGAGACCTACGAGGAGATAGGTCTGCTCCCGCAGGCGGTCGAGGTGCTGGGGCGCCTGGACGAGATAGAGACCGTGGGCTCCGGGTTTGCCGTGACCCCTTTCGTGGGGTTGGTGCCGAATCCGGCCGGGCTACGGCCCAACCGCGGTGAGATCGAGGAGATGATCGAGCTTCCCCTGGCCGCGTTCATGGACCCGGCCAACCTCAGGATCGAGCGGATCGTGCGCGAGGGGCGAGAGATGGAAGTGCTCTTCTACACGTGCTCCGACCACGTCGTGTGGGGCGCCACCGCGAGGATAGTGAGGGGCCTGACGGCCCTGATCGCGGACCGGGCCGAGGGGCCGCCGTGAGCATCGGGAAGGACCGCGGCGGGCCGGCCGGGGGCCACGGGCGGATCTACCTCGACTACGCCGCGACCACGCCGGTAGATCCGCGCGTGGTCGCGGCGATGCGCCCCTACTTCGCCGAGCGGTTCGGCAACCCGAGCAGCGCGCACCAGTTCGGGCAGGAGGCGCGCGCCGCGGTCTCCGGCGCGAGGGAGGCGCTGGCGTCTCTGATCGGGGCGGAGCCGAGGGAGATCGTTTTCACCTCCGGTGCCTCCGAGGCCAATAACCTGGCGATCCTGGGATCCGTGGGAGGCAGGCCGGGCCCAGGCCGCCATATCGTCACGGCCTCCACCGAGCACCACGCGGTCCTGGAGCCCTGCCACTGGCTCGCCGGGCTGGGTGTGGATGTGACGGTTCTGCCGGTGGACCGCCACGGCATCGTGGACCCGGACGCGGTGCGCGGCGCCATCCGCGGCGAGACCGTTCTCGTCTCGATAATGCACTCCAACAACGAGATCGGCACGGTGGCTCCGCTCGCGGAGATAGGCGCCATCACACGCGAGCGCGGCGTGCTCCTCCACACCGACGCCACCCAGAGCGCCGGGATACTGCCCCTGGACGTGGGGGTGCTCCGGGCGGACATGCTCTCGCTCTCCGCGCACAAGCGCTACGGCCCCAAGGGGGCCGGCGCGCTCTACCTGCGCACGGGGGTGCGGATCGACCCGCTCGTGCACGGGGGCAGCCAGGAGCGCGGAGTCAGGGGCGGCACTGAGAACACCCCGGGCATAGTCGGGCTCGGGGAGGCGGCGCGGATCGCCATGGAGGGGATGGAGGAGGAGGCGTTGCGGACCGCCCGCCTTCGTGACCGCCTGTGGGCGGGCCTGGAGTCGGCCGGCGGCGTCCACCTGAACGGCCACCCCACGGACCGACTGCCGGGCATCGTCAGCGTCTCGTTCGAGGGCATAGACAGCGAGTCTCTCCTGCTGGCCCTGGACCTGGAGGGGGTGGCCGCGTCAAGCGGCTCCGCGTGCACGGCGGGCACCGTCGAGCCTTCCCACGTGATCGCAGCGATCGGCGTGGAAGCGAGACTGGCCGGGGGCACTCTCCGGTTCTCGCTGGGGCGGTGGACCACCGAAGACGAGATCGACCGAGTGCTTGGACTCCTGCCGCCGCTCCTCGCCCGCGTGCGCGCGGCTCTCCGCGGGACCCGGTAGCGGCCGCCCGGTGCGCCGCGCCGCGGCAGTTGCGGTTGACACCTCGGCGCTCCTCTGCGAACATTTCGTCGTGAGCCGGTCGTCCCGAGGCGGGCGGCTTGGGCCTTGGGCACCGCGTGGGGGGACTCGGTGACCGACTTCTTGCCGGTTCTTGTGCATCTTGCGTTGGTCGTCACCTTCACGGCGGCGCTGCTGGTCATGCACGCCCTGCTCGGCGGCAGCAAGCCCACCCCTCCGAAACAAGAGCCCTACGAGTCGGGAGTCTGGCCGATCGGCTCGGCGCGCGAGCGTGTCCCGATACGGTACTACGTCATAGCGATGCTGTTCATACTCTTCGACATCGAGACCGTGCTGATGTTCCCCTGGGCGGTCGTGTACCGCAGGCTGGGCCTCTTCGGGCTGATCGAGATGCTGCTCTTCATCGCCACCCTCGGCCTGTGGGTCGCGGCGGTGGTCGCCGCGATCTATCTGGGCTGACGCGTGAGCGCGGTACGGGCCGTCGCCGGGCGCGAGCCGCGGCGTCGTCCACAGCCGCGAGAGATGAACGGA
>JBBIJB010000037.1:13679-14251 GCA_037446215.1 Armatimonadota bacterium | reverse complement strand
GGGTCCTGGGGATCGGGCTCCTGTACGCCTGGAGGCGCGGAGGGCTGGAGTGGCAGTGATGAGGCGCCAGGATCCCGGCGGTTCGGAGGAGGCGCTCCTCGGCCCAGAGACCGAGAGCATGGCCAAGCGGATCCTGACGACGACGGTGGATCGCATGGTTGCCTGGGCCAGGAGGGGCAGCATCTGGCCTGCCCAGTTCGGGCTGGCTTGCTGCGCGATCGAGATGATGAGCACCGCCGCGGCACGGTACGACATAGCGCGATTCGGAAGCGAGCTGTTCCGCGCCTCGCCGCGACAGGCCGACCTGATGATCGTCTCAGGCAGGGTTTCGCAGAAGATGGCGCCGGTGGCCCGCCACATCTACGACCAGATGCTCGAGCCCAAGTGGGTAATCGCCATGGGCGACTGCGCATCCTGTGGAGGCGTGTTCAACAACTACGCTCTGATCCAGGGCATAGACACGATAATCCCCGTCGATGTCTACGTGGCGGGCTGCCCGCCCAGGCCCGAGGCGCTGCTCCACGGCTTCATCATGCTGCAGGAGAAGATAGGCCGGCTGGGAGGACGCCGAT
>JBBIJB010000037.1:0-13669 GCA_037446215.1 Armatimonadota bacterium | reverse complement strand
GTGCGGCGGCGTTGCTGGATCGTCTGCGGGAGCGGTTCGGGGACGCCGCGGTCGAGGCCGTCGAGTTCCGCGGCGAGACGACCGTGTTCGTGCCGGCCGAGCTGATCCTGGAGGCCCTGGGCGCGTTGCGCGAGGCGGTCGAGGGAGAGCTCCTCCTGACGGATCTGACCGCGGTGGATCGCCACCCGGCCGAGCCCAGGTTCGAGGTGGTCTACCTCCTGACCGCGCTCGGTGCGCCTGTGCGCATCCGGATGAAGGTTAGGCTGCCCGGGGAGCTGCCCTCGGTGGCCAGCGTCACCCCGCTCTGGTCCGGCGCCAACTGGCTGGAGCGAGAGGTGTTCGACATGTTCGGCGTGCGGTTCGTCGGCCACCCCGATCCCGGCCGCATTCTCCTGCCGGACGACTGGGAGGGCCACCCGCTGCGCAAGGACTACCCTCTGACCGAGGAGCCGGTCGAGTTCGTGGGCCACACCCCCAAGGTGCCTAGCGAGATCATTCCCCAGGTGACGCCCCGGCCGATGCGCGGCGGCGACGCCTCGGGCTAGGGGACGCGCAGGAGCATGCACCGCCATCTCGAGGAGCCCCCGCGCCCGGGCCACCAGGGGACCGAGGTCCTCACGATCAACATGGGCCCTCAGCACCCGGCAACGCATGGGGTGCTGCGCCTGATACTCGACCTCGAGGGCGAGGTGATCGTAGGGACCAAGCCCGTGGTCGGTTACCTGCACACCGGGTTCGAGAAGCAGATGGAGACCCGGACCTACCACCAGAACATCGTCTTCCCGGCGCGCATCGAGTACCTGGCCACCTTCATCGAGGAGATGGCCTACGTCCAGGCGGTGGAGAAGCTCGTGGGCATCACCGCTCCGGAGAGGGCGCAGGTGGTCAGGGTGATCCTCGCCGAGCTCTCGCGCATCGCGAGCCACCTGGTGTGGCTCGGCTCCGGCGCGCTCGACGTGCAGGTGACCAGTGTCTTCATCTACGCCTTCCAGGACCGTGAGGAGATCCTGGACGTCTTCGAGATGGTCTCCGGCCAGCGGATGATGCACAGCTACTACAGGATCGGCGGCCTCGCGAGCGACCTCCCCGACGGCTTCGAGGAGCGGGTTCGCCGCCTGATGGAGAGGCTTCCAGGGCGTCTGGACGAGTACGAAGCCCTGCTGACCGACAACCTCCTCTGGCGGGGCCGCACCGAGGGGGTTGCGGTGCTCTCGGCGAGGGATGCGTTGGGCTACGGCTGCACCGGGCCGATCCTCCGCGGATCGGGCGTCAACTACGACGTGCGCAAGGCTTTCCCCTACAGCGGCTACGACCGCTACGAGTTCGACGTGCCGCTGGGCAAGAACGGAGATGCCTTCGACCGCTACCTCATCCGGCTCGAGGAGATGCGCCAGAGCAGGCGGATCATACTGCAGGCGCTCGGGGGCCTGCCGGGAGGGCCTGTCCTGGTGGACGACCGCAAGGCAGCGCTGCCTCCGCGATCGGAGCTGGTCACGAGCATGGAGGCGGTCATCCACCAGTTCAAGCTGGTGAGCGAGGGGCTGCGTCCGCCCGCCGGCGAGGTCTACGCGGCGGTCGAGTCGCCCCGCGGTGAGAAGGGCTACTACATCGTGAGCGACGGCGGCAACCGGCCGGCCCGCGTGCGCGTGCGGTCGGCGACGTTCAACAACCTCCAGGCGCTGCCGGTGATGATCTTCCACGGATACATCGCGGACGTGGTGGTCGCAATCGCCAGCCTGGACATCATCCTGGGAGACGTGGACCGGTGAGCTCCGGTGAGCGCGGTGGCTGGGTTGGGGAAGACGAGTCCGCCCGGGCGGCAGGGCTCTCGGCCGCCGCCCGAGAGAGGATCCGCGGCCTGTCGCGCCTATACGACCGCCGCCAGTCCGCCCTCATCCCCGCGCTGTTCGTAGCGCAGGAGGAGGCCGGCTACCTCTCGCCCGAGGCGCTGGAGGCGGTGGCAGAGACGCTGGATCTGCCCCTCTCAGAGGTGACCTCGGTCGCCTCCTTCTACACGCTGTTCTACCTGGAGCCGGTCGGGCGTCACGTGATCCAGCTCTGCACCAACCTGTCGTGCATGATCTGCGGCTGCGGGGACGTGGCGCGGAGGATGCAGGAGATCCTCGGGGTCGGCCCCGGCGAGACCACCCCTGACGGCAGGTTCACCCTGCGCGCCGTCGAGTGCCTGGGGGCGTGTGAGGAGGCGCCGGTGATGCTCGTCGACGAGGATCGCTGGCCGCGCCTGCGCCCCGAGGCGCTGCCAGGGCTCCTGGAGCGATACCCGTAGTGTCGGACTCCATCCTCCTCCGGTGGACATCCGAGGCGACCCAGGGCCTCGAGGGCTACCGCGCCGCGGGCGGCTACCAGGCCGCGCGCCGGGCCCTCACCGAGCTGACCCCGGACCAGGTAATCGCGATGCTCGCCGACTCGGGCCTAAGGGGCAAGGGCGGCGCCGGATTCCCCACGGGGCAGAAGTGGAAGTTCATCCCGAGGGAGGCCCCGGTCAAGTACGTGGTCGTCAACGCGGACGAGGGCGAGCCGGGGACCTTCAAGGACCGCACCCTGATGGAAGGGTGCCCCCACCTGCTGCTAGAGGGGATCGTGATCGCGGCCGCGACGATCGGCGCGCGCAGGGCCTACATCTACCTCAGGAGGGAGTTCCACAGGTGCCGGCACCTGCTCGAGGAGGCGATCGCGGAGGCGCGGCGAGCCGGCCTGATCGGCGACCGACTCCTCGGCACGGAGCACAGCGTCGAGATAGTGGTCCACTCGGGCGCCGGGGCCTACATAGCGGGCGAGGAGTCGGCGCTGCTCGAGTCCCTGGAAGGACGCAGGGCCCTGCCCCGGCTCCGACCGCCGTTCCCCGCGCAGTCGGGCCTCTATGGGAAGCCGACGCTGGTCAACAACGTCGAGACCCTCTGCCACGTGCCCGCGATAGTCGGGCTCGGGCCCCAGCGCTACAAGGAGCTCGGGCCGCCCACGCTGTTCTCCGTCAGCGGGGCCGTACGGCGCCCGGGCGTCTACGAGCTGCCGCTGGGCGTGACGCTGCGCACGCTCATCTTCGACCACGCCGGAGGCCTGGCCCCTGGAAGGCGCTTCAAGGCCGCCTTCCCGGGCGGGTCTTCGTCGACCCTGCTCTGTGAGTCCGACCTGGACGTGCGCCTGGACTACGACAGCCTCCGCGGGGCCGGCTCGATGATGGGCTCGGCCGCGGTGATAGTGCTGGACGACGCCTCCGACATGGTCGAGGTGATCGCCCGGGCCGTCGAGTTCTACCGTGACGAGTCGTGCGGCAAGTGCACGCCGTGCCGCGAGGGGACCGTCTGGATCGGCCAGATCCTGGAGCGGATCCTCCACGGCGGCGGGCGGGAAGAGGACCTCGGGCTGCTGGAGAGCATCGCCGCCGGGATGACGGGCACCTGTTTCTGTCCCCTGGGCGAGAGCGTGCCTCCGAACCTGGTGCTCTCGCTGCGAAGGTTCCGCGAGGAGTACGGCCGCCGCCTGTCCGGGGAGGCGCGCCATGGCTGTTGAGGCATCCCGCAGGATGATCAAGCTTGAGATAGACGGGCTCGAGGTCGCCGTGCCGGCGGGCACGACCGTCTACCAGGCCGCCCGCGCGGCGGGGATCGACATCCCGATCTTCTGCTATCACGATCGGATGCCTCCGCTCGGCGCCTGCCGCATGTGCCTGGTGCGGGTCGAGAAGATGCCAAAGCTGGCAGCCTCGTGCACGCTCGAGGCGGCGGACGGGATGGTCGTCGATACGAAGGGCGCGGAGGTGGTGGCGGCGCAGAGGGCCGTGCTGGAGCTGCTCCTGGCCAACCATCCCCTGGACTGCCCCATCTGCGACAAGGGCGGAGAGTGCCCGCTGCAGGACCAGACCTTTCGGTACGGGCCGGCGCGCAGCCGCTTCGTCGAGACGAAGCGCGACTTCGCGAAGCCGATTCCGCTGGGCCCCCTGCTCGCCCTCGACCGGGAGCGCTGCATCGCGTGCTGGCGGTGCGTACGGTTCGGCGAGATCGTCGCAGGCGACGACGCCCTCAAAGGATTCGAGCGCGGCTTCGCGAGCGAGGTCGGCACGCCGCACGCCGCCCCGGTGGAGTCCAAGTTCATCGGCAACACGATGGCGATCTGCCCGGTGGGCGCGCTCACCAGCAGGAGCTACAGGTTCCGCGCCAGGCCCTGGGACAACAGGCCCATCCCTTCGACTTGCACCTACTGCGGGGTGGGATGCGCTACCTGGCTCGACGTGAGGGGCGGGAAGATAGTCCGGGCAAGGGCCCGCGAGGCGGTCGGGATCAACGACGTATGGCTGTGCGACCTGGGATTCTTCGGGCACGACTACGTCGGCTCTGAGGAGCGCCTGCGCACGCCGCTCGTGCGCCGCAACGGCGACCTGGGCGAGGCCACCTGGGACGAGGCGCTGGGCCTGCTGTCGGCCTGGCTGCGGTACGCGACCGAGGGCGGACCCGGCCGGGTGGCGTTCTTGGGCGGCCGGCGCCTCACCAACGAGGACGCCTTCGTCGCCGCTAGGCTGTTTGGGGAGGTGGTCGGGACGCCCCATCTGGACCACCGCGTGGACGCGCCCTCGGGATCGGTAGGGCTGGATGTGCGCTGGGGGCTCTGCACGACGCTGGAGGAGCTCGGGCAGGCCGACGCCTTGGTGCTCGTCGGGTGCGACATCACCGAGGAGTACCCGGTGGTGTGGCTGCGAATCAAGGCGGCGCTGGACCGGGGCGCCTCTCTACTTGTCCTTCATCCCGGTCGCGTCGAGGTGCGCAGGCACGCCGTCAGCGAGCTGGTGGTCGAGCACGGACGGTTGGGCGAGGCCGTCTCGCTGATGGCGGGGGCCGTCGAGGCCGCCCGCACCCCGACCCTACCGCCGCAGCACGGAGCGGCCGGGCCCGGCGTTGGGGGAGGTACCTGGAGAGACGGGATCGCCGGTGCCGCCGGCCTCCTCTCCTCCTCTCGGCGGCCGCACTTCATTGTGGGGCGCCTGGCGCTGGACGCGCCCGACGGCCGGGCCACGCTCGAGGCCTGCGCCCGCCTCTCCGCGGCTTGCGGGGGAGTCGTCCACGTGGCCAGGGGCAGGGGGAACGACTTCGGTGCCCAGCGGTTCGGCCTGCTTCCTGGGGACGGAGGGCTGGACGCGGGCGGCATCCTGCGCGCCGCTGCCGCGGGTGAGATCGACCTCCTCTACGTCGCCGGGTGCGATCCCGCGACCGCGGTCTCGGATCGCGAGGCCTGGGAGGCCGCGCGCAGAGGGGTCGGGCTGCTGGTCGTGCACGAGTCGTTCATGTCCGCCACCGCGCAGGCGGCGGACGTGGTGCTGCCCACGTTGGTGCTTCCCGAGAAGGGAGGCACCGTGACCAACATCGAGGGCAGGGTGCTGCCGCTTCAGCCGGCAGTGAAGGGCCCGGGCAGGGCCCGCGGCGACGCCGAGATATTCGCTCTCGTCGCCTCCAGGATGGGCGCCACCATCACCTACGGCACCTCGGATGAGCTGCTGGACGGCATGCGCGCGGCAGTGCCGGAGCTGGCCGTGGGCGAGGTGCTGCCGCCCCCACCGGCCCCGGCTCCTATCGGGGGAGGGGAGCCGCCTGCCCAGGAGCCGCCTGCCCAGGAGCAGGGACTGGTGCTGCTGCGGGTCGACCGTCTATTCGCGGCGGGGAGCATGAGCGGCCGCTGCCGCGGGCTGGCCGGTGTCGCGGGTCCGCCGCACTGCGTCGTTCACCCGAGCGACGCGGCGCGGCTCGGTGTGGAGGACGGCGCACTCGTCGAGCTGGCCGCCGGAGATGCCCTCCTGGCGGTCGTGGCGCGGGTGGGTGATGCCACCCTTCCGGGACAGGTTCTCCTGCCCCGCGGCTACGACGCCCTTCCCGTCAACGGCCTCCCGGCGGGGGCCGACGGGTGGACTCGGGTTGCCCTGAGGCCGCTGCGCCCACGCACCGCTCCCCGGGCGGAGGGCTCGCCGTGAACTCCCTGCTCGCCGTCGCCGCCGCGAAGAGCGTCGTCCTGATACTGATGGTGATGGGCGTGTGCGCCTACATGACCCTGTTGGAGCGGCGGCTGATCGCGAGGCTCCAGATCCGCCGCGGCCCCGACCGCGTGGGACCGCAGGGGCTGCTGCAGCCGATCGCCGACGCGATCAAGCTGATCTTCAAGGAGGACTTCATGCCCTCCGGCGCCGACCCGGTCGTGTACAGGCTCGCGCCGGCCATATCGATGGTGGCTGCGCTGTTCGTCTACGCCGTGATCCCCCTGGGTCCGGAACTACGCCTGTTTGGGATCACGGTCCCCCTCTACATCGCCGACGTCAACGTGGCGATATTGCTGGTGCTCGGGGCGTCGTCGATAGGCGTCTACGGGATCATCCTCGGAGGGTGGTCGTCGGTGAGCAGGTACGGCCTGCTGGGAAGCCTCCGCTCAGGCGCCCAGGTGATCAGCTACGAGTTGACGATCGGGCTGGCCGTGGTGCCGATCGTGCTCGCCACCGGATCGCTCAGTCTGGTGGACATCGTCAACGCCCAGCAGCGCGTCTGGTTCGTGTTCCTGCAGCCCGTAGGCTTCCTGCTGTTCGTAATCGGGGCGATCGCCGAGACCAACCGCGCCCCGTTCGACCTTCCCGAGGCGGAGCAGGAGTTGATCGCCGGCTTCCACACCGGGTACGGCGGGTTCAAGTTCGCCATGTTCTACGTCGCCGAGTACATCGGCGTGGTCACGATGAGCCTGCTGATCACGACGCTGTTCCTTGGGGGCTGGCACGGACCGCTGCTGCCGGGTCCGCACTGGGTGCTGCTGAAGACCTTCCTGATCGCGTGCTTCTTCGTGTGGGTCCGGGCGACGCTGCCCCGCGTCAGGTACGATCAGCTGATGGCGCTCGGCTGGAAGATCCTTGTGCCGGTGGGGCTCGTGAACATCGTGGTCACGGCGCTGATCGTGACCCTGGCAGGGGGGTAGCCGGTGCCGGGCGTCCTCGGGCAGACGATGGCGATGCTGCGCGGGCTGCTGATCGTGGGGCGGTACCTGTTCCGTCCCCCGGTCACCATCGGTTATCCCGAGGTGCGGGCAAAGGTGGCCCCCAGGTTCAAGGGACGGCACTGGCTCACCCTCTACGGCGACGGGGTCGAGCGATGCGTGGGGTGTGAGCTGTGCGTGATAGTCTGCCCCGCGCAGGCGATATTCGTCGAGGCAGGGGAGAACACGCCCGAGCGTCGCCTGAGCAAGGGCGAGCGATGCTCGGAGCAGTTCCAGATCAACATGCTGCGGTGCATCTACTGCGGCTTCTGCGAGGAGGCGTGTCCCACGGGCGCGATAGTGCTGGGCCGCGACTACGAGCTCTCCTCCTATGTGCGGGAGACCCTCATCTACACGAAGGGGATGCTGACCGAGCCCTACCCGGGGGCGTCGGGCCGGGATCCCGGGCGGGAGGTGTAGGGCCTTGGAGTGGGGGGTCTTCCTGATCGCCGCCGTGGTCGCAATCGGCGGCGGGGTCGGCGTGATCACGTCGGCTCGGCCTGTACACAGCGCCCTCTCCCTGCTGGCGGTGCTGCTCTCGCTGGCGGTTACCTACCTTCTGCTGATAGCGCAGTTCGTCGCCATGCTGCAGGTGATAATCTACGCGGGCGCCATAGTGGTCCTGTTCCTCTTCGTGATAATGCTCCTGCACGCCCGCTCCGGCGAGCCGCTGCACCAGAAGCTCCCCCGCCAGCAGCCGCTGGCCCTCGTCTTCGGCGGGGCGTTCCTGGCCGCGTTGCTGTTCGGGGGGCTCGGGGCCGCCCGCCCGTTCGCGGCCCCCCCCGAGGAGTTCGGGACCGCTCAACAGGTCGGAGCCGCGCTCTTCGTGGAGTTCCTGCTTCCGTTCGAGCTTGCCTCCGTGATCCTGCTCGTGGGGATCGTGGCAGCCGTCGTCCTCGCAAGCCGCGAGGCGCCCGGCAGGCGGAAGGAGGGGCGCTAGCGGTGGTGCCGGCCTCCGCCTACCTGTTCCTCAGCGCCCTCCTCTTCACCCTGGGCGTGATCGGGGTGCTGATAAGGCGCAACGCGCTGATCATCTTCATGTCGATAGAGCTGATGCTCAACTCGGTCAACCTGGCGTTCGTGACGTTCGCCAGGCAGCATGGCTCGATCGAGGGCCAGGTGGTGGTCTTCTTCGTGCTCGTGGTCGCGGCGGTGGAGGTCGTCGTGGGGCTGGCCCTCGTGGTCGAGATCTTCCGCTGGCGCGAGACGGTCAACATAGACGACGTGGACCTGCTGCGGGGATAGCGATGGGGTTGGCGCCGTACATGCTGCTATGGCCGCTCGCCGGATGGCTGATCTGCGGGCTGGCCGGCGGCCGGCTCGCCGGGCGCGCCGCCGGCATGGTGGCTTCGTCCGCGGTGGGAGCAAGCTTCCTCACGGCTCTCCTCCTCCTGCTGGGACACATCGGCACCGCTCCGGCACAGGGCGCAGCCGGAGGGCTCGACCCGGCGCCCGGGCTGCTGGTGCCGCTGTTCTCGTGGCTGGGGGCCGGCGATCTCTGGGTTGAGGCGAGCCTGCTCGTGGACCCTCTCTCCCTGGTGATGGCGCTGGTCGTCACCGGCGTCGGGTTCCTGATCCATGTCTACTCCATCGGCTACATGGCCGAAGACCCCAACAGGTCGCGCTACTTCGCCTACCTGAACCTCTTCATCTTCTCGATGCTCGTCCTGGTGATGGCGGGCAACCTGCTGGTCCTGTTCGTCGGCTGGGAGATGGTGGGGCTCTGCTCCTACCTGCTGATCGGGTTCTGGTTCGCCCGGCCGGCCGCGGCCTCCGCCGGCCGCAAGGCGTTCGTCGTCAACCGGATAGGCGACGCCGCCTTCCTGCTGGGTCTGTTCGCGATCTTCACCGCGCTTGGCACGCTCGACATCCCGGCGGTGCGCGAGGGGGCAGGCGGTCTGCCGGACGGGCTTCGAACCGCGATCGCCCTGCTCCTGTTCGCCGGGGCCACCGGTAAGTCGGCTCAGATACCGCTGCACGTCTGGCTTCCCGACGCGATGGAGGGGCCCACGCCTGTCTCGGCGCTGATTCACGCGGCAACGATGGTGACCGCGGGCGTCTTCCTGATAGCCCGCCTCGACACGCTGTTTCTCGGCTCACCCGTGGCGCTGACCGTGATCGCCACGGTGGGCGCGCTGACCGCCTTCTACGCGGCGACGGTGGCGCTGCGCCAGGACGACCTGAAGCGGGTCCTCGCCTACTCAACGATAAGCCAGCTGGGGTACATGTTCGTCGCGATGGGTGCGATGGCCGCGGCGCTCGGCATCTTCCACCTCGTCACCCACGCCTTCTTCAAGGCCCTGCTCTTCCTGGCCGCGGGCAGCGTGATGCACGCGATGCACGAGGTGATAGACGTCCGCAGGCTTGGCGGTTTGGGGCGGCAGCTGAGGTGGACCGCCGGGGGTTTCATCGTGGGCGCGCTGGCGCTCGCGGGAGTGCCGCCGTTTGCGGGGTTCTTCAGCAAGGACCTGGTGCTCGAGGCGGCGTTCGCGCTCGGCCTCTCCAGCGGCAACTACGTCCCGTACGCGCTGGGCCTGCTGACCGCGTTTGTGACCGCCGTCTACATCACGCGCGCCGTCTCACTCACGTTCTGCGGGACACCGGCCGACCCGGGTGCCCACCCACACGAGTCGCCGCCGCTGATGCTGTGGCCGATGGCCGTGCTCGCCCTGCTGTCGGTCGCGGGCGGCCTGCTCGGCGCCCACTTGGCGGGAGAGCCGCTTCTGCGCTTCCTGGAGTCACTGGCCGCGGCCGGGGCCCAGGCAGACGCTCCCCATCCGCCCGCGTCGCTGCTGATCGGCATCTCGGTGGCGGTCGCGCTCCTGGGCGTCGCCACGGGATGGAGGCTGCACCGCGGGCGGCGCGAGCCCGCGCTCGGCGTCCTCGGAACGTTCCTGGAGCAGAGGTGGTACGTCGACGCGGCCTACGAGGGGCTCCTCCTGCGCCCGGGAAGGGCCGCGGCCCGGTGGCTGGCCGGGACTTTCGATCTGGGAGTGATCGACGGTGCCGTGAACGGCACCGGGAGGATAGTCGCGGCCCTGGGCGGCCAGGCTCGCCGCCTGCAGACGGGCTACGCCCGGCACTACGCTCTGGGGCTGCTGATCGGCGGAGTGATACTCATGGGCTACTGGATCCTGAGGTAGGCGAGGGATGCTCTCGGCGTTGATATTCCTGCCGCTGGCCGGGGCCGCGTGCGTCCTGCTGCTGCCCAGGGAGCGCGAGGAAGCGATCCGCTGGGTCGGGCTCGCCTCGAGCGGGCTAACGCTGCTGCTGGGCGCCGCGCTCTTCGCCGCCTTCGACCCCTCCTTCGGAGGGATGCAGTTCACCGAGTCGGCGGCCTGGCTGCCGGCGCTTGGGGTTGGCTACAGCGTAGGCATTGACGGCATCTCGCTGCTGCTGGTGCTGCTCACCGTCGTGATCTTTCCAATAGCGCTGGTGGGCTCCTGGGGATCGATCACTCAAGGGGTCAAGGCGTTCACCGCCGCGGTGCTGGCGCTGGAGTGCGCGGTGCTCGGGACCTTCCTGAGCCTCGACCTCATCCTCTTCTACGTCTTCTGGGAGGCGGTCCTGATCCCGATGGCCTTCCTGATAGCCCTCTGGGGAGGGCCCAACCGACGCTACGCCGCCATCAAGTTCTTCCTGTACACGATGGCCGCGAGCGTGCTGATGCTGGTTGCGATAGTCTCGGTCCACATCGTCGCGGCCGCGCAGCTGGGCGAGCGTACCTTCGCGCTGGAACGCCTGGCCGACGTCTCCCTGCCTCCGGCCTCCCAGTGGTGGATCTTCGCCGCGTTCGCGGTGGCCTTCGCCGTGAAGGTCCCGGTCTGGCCTCTCCACACGTGGCTGCCGGACGCCCATACCGAGGCGCCCACAGCGGGCAGCGTGGTCCTGGCGGCGATCCTGCTGAAGATGGGCACCTACGGCTTCGTCAGGTTCGCGCCGGTGC
Source organism: Armatimonadota bacterium (assembly GCA_037446215.1). GTDB lineage: Bacteria > Sysuimicrobiota > Sysuimicrobiia > Sysuimicrobiales > Humicultoraceae > VGFA01. The sequence goes on along the minus strand of JBBIJB010000037.1, from coordinate 2,706 downwards.
TGACGCCCGAAGCCCTCGTGGCCGCTGCCCCCCTCATCGCCGGTCTTGCCATCGTGGGCATCGTCTACGGAGCGGCGGTCTCCTGGGCGCAGACCGACCTCAAGCGGCTGATCGCGTTCAGCAGCGTCAGCCACCTGGGTTTCGTGATGCTGGGTATAGCCTCGCTCAACCTGCAGGGGATGCAGGGTGGCCTGATCCAGATGGTCAGCCACGGCATAAGCACCGGCGCGCTCTTCCTGGTGGTCGGTGTGCTCTACGATCGTACCCACTCCCGCCAGATCTCGGACTACGGTGGAGTGGCGGCGCTGATGCCCCGGTTCGCGGTGGTCTTCACCATCGTGCTCCTCTCCTCCGCGGCGCTGCCGGGAACCAACGGCTTCGTCGGCGAGTTCCTGGTGCTGCTCGGCGCGTTCAGGGTGTCGGCCTGGTGGGGAGCGCTTGGAGTGCTCGGCGTGATAGGATCGGCGGCCTACCTCTTGTGGGCGTACCAGCAGGTGATGCACGGGCCGCCCCGTGCCAAGCACCCGGAGCGGCTGGTGGATCTCTCCAGGCGCGAGCTGCTGGTCTTCGCGCCGCTGGTAACGGCGATCTTCCTGATCGGCCTCTACCCGAGGCCCCTGCTGGATCGCTCGGAGGCGGCGGTGGGCGTGACCCTGGCCCGGCTGCAGCGGCCATCTGTGGCGGCCGCGTGCACCCCGCCGCAGGCCGGGTCCGGCCTGACGGCGCTCCCCAAGAGGTGCCAGCCGTGAGGGCGCCTGGCGGGCTTCCGCCGATCACGACGCCGCCGGTGGAGATCGGCCTGATCCTCCCGGAGGTCATCGTGCTGGCCACCGCGCTGGTGGTGCTCGTCGCCGACCTGTGGGTCGGTCCCCGCCGCAGAGGATGGCTTGTCGGGTTGAGCCTGGCAGGCCTGGCGTGGGCCGCGTGGGCCGCGCTCTCCGCCTCCCCCGGCGTCGGGTTTGCCGGGATGTACGTCCGCGACGCCCTCACCTGCGCCGGCGACCTCCTTGCGCTGGGCGCCACGGCGCTCGGGCTGCTGGTGGCGCCCGGCTACCTGAAGCGCCACGGCCTCGACCGGGGAGAGTACTACTTCCTCGTGATGATCGCCGGCACCGGCGCGATGCTGATGGCGGCGAGCCGCGACCTCCTGATGCTGTTCCTCTCCATAGAGACGCTCTCGATCCCGCTCTACGTGCTCGCGGCGTTTCGCCGCGGCTTCGCGCGGTCGCAGGAAGCGGGGATGAAGTACTTCCTGCTCAGCACGTTCGCGAGCGCCTTCCTGCTCTACGGCATAGCGCTCCTGTATGGGACGACCGGCACGACGCGGATGCCGGAACTGGGCGCGCGGCTGGCCGAGCTTCCCTGGAGCGCCTCCGGATCGGCGGGAGCGGCCCTCGTCACGATAGGGGTCGGGTTCAAGGCCGCGCTGGTTCCGTTCCACGCGTGGGCCCCGGACGTCTACGACGGCGCCCCCATCCCATCGGTCGCGTTCATGGCCGTGATCGCGAAGGTCGGCGCCTTCCTGGCGCTGGTGAGGATCTTCCCGCTGACGCTCGGGTCCACGGCCGGGGAGTGGACGGTGGCGCTGGGCGTGGTCGCGTCGATGACCATGGTGGTGGGCAACCTCGCGGCCCTGCTCCAGTCGAGCTACAAGCGGATGTTGGCCTACTCCAGCATCGCCCACGCCGGCTACCTCCTGGTCGGCGTAGCCACCGGGACCGCCCAGGCGACCTCCGCGGTGCTCACCTATCTTGCCGTCTACGTGGCGATGGGAACCGGGGCCTTCGCCGTCGCCGTGGCGGTCGAGCGGGAGGGTGACGAGGCCGACCGGATAGAGGACTACGCCGGGCTGGCCGCCCGCGCCCCGCTGCTTGCCGCGGCCACCGCGCTCTTCATGGTGTCGCTGGCAGGGCTGCCGCCGACAGGGGGCTTCGTGGCCAAGTTCGGGGTGTTCGCGGCCGCGGTGGAGGGGGGAGGACCCGGCGGCCTGGCGCTCGCGCTGCTCGGCGTGTTGACGAGCGTGATCTCGGTCTACTACTACCTGCGGGTAGTCTACGTCATCTACTCGGTTGGGGAGGGCGATCCCCCCCAGGGCGTGAGGGTCCTGCCGTGCCGCATGCTCGGCGTCGCGCTGGCGGTGGCGGTCGCGGCAGTGATCCAGGTCGGGGTCCTCCCCGCGACCGTGACCAGCTTCTCCGGCAGGGTAGTCGAGCTGTTCCGCTAGGAGGCGTGGCGAAGCGGGGGGACCGGGCTAGCGGCGCGCCTCGGCCCTGCGGAGGCCCTGCCACAGCGCCGCCGCCGCCCAGGCCACCAGGAGTAGGGCAGGGATCTGCCCCATCGTGAGCCAGCCGGCGATCCGCACCTCGCTCCTCATGAGGTCGAAGACCAGCCGGCCCGCCGAGGTGGCAGCCACTATGGTCCAGAAGACCTGGCCCGGAAACCGGCGTCGCGAAGCCACCCGGGCGGCCGCGGCGATGACCACGAAGGCGAGCGCCATCTCGTAGATCTGCAGGGGGTGTCGCGCTACCTCGGGCGACGAAGGGAACCTGATGCCCCACGGCAGCGCGGTCGGGTCACCGTAGAGCTCGCCGTTTACGAAGTTGCCGAAGCGGATGAAGATGTTCCCGATGGGGATCACCCACCCGTAGACGTCGGCCAGGCTCCACGTCGAGACGCCGTGGTGCCTGGCCGCCCAGGCTAAGTAGA
>JBBIJB010000036.1:0-22473 GCA_037446215.1 Armatimonadota bacterium | reverse complement strand
ACCGAGTCTGCATCTTCATCGACGGCAGCAACTTCTATCACGCTCTGAAGGATGCGGGTCTGCCGGTCTCGGTGGATTTCGGCGAGCTGGCGACGGAGTTGACGGGATCGGGCCGCACGCATGTGCAGACCTATTACTACAATACGCCCCTGATCCGCCCCAGCCGGGCCGATCCCGATTTCGCAGCCAAGGACGAGCGATGCCGCAGCCAGCAAAGGTTTTTCAACGCTCTGCGGTTCGTGCCCAATCTGACTTTTCGTGCTGGACGATTTCAGAGGCTGCCCGACGGCGACCAGGTGGAGAAGGGTGTGGACGTGGCGCGACCACCTCACGAACGACCTCACCCGCCTGAGGTTAACGAGGTAGGCCTTGTGCACGCGGAGGAATCCGAAGGGCTCCAGCATCGCCTCGAGCCTTGCCAGGGCGATACGGAACGAGTGAGTCCCCTCGTCGGAGTGGACCAGGCATGCGCCGTCCCTCGCCTCCACATGCCTGATCGCTCCTGGCGGGATTGCCCGGCTGTGGTCGGAGGAGGGGAGGAAGAGCAGCGGAACCCTGCCGTTCGCCCGGGCCTCGCCGCGCCCACTCCTGTCGCGCGCCCGGCGCACCGCCTGCTCCACGCGACCGGCCGAGAGGGGCTTGACCAGGTAGTCCAGCGCCTCGAGATCGAACGCGGCCGCGGCGTGCTCGATGTAGCCCGTCACGAACAGCACCTGGGGCCTGCGCGCGGGGGGGATGGCCGCTACCTCTGCCGCGGCCGCCAGCCCGCCTTCCCCCGGCATCCGGACATCCAGGCAGAGGAGGTCAGGCCGCTCCCTGAGCACGGCGGGCAGTACCTCCTCGCCGACGGCGCACTCGGCCACGGTGCGGACCCCGCACGCCTCGAGGAGCTCCTTGAGGTGGCGGCGGGAGGCGGCCTCGTCGTCCGCTATCACCGCGCGAAGCGCGCCCTGCCTGCGCAGGCGGCGGGAGGCATTGCCGGGTTCGGGCTCGGGCGGGCGCCTCACCGCTATCGCTCCTCCATGCGAACAACCGGCAGGGTCAGCGCCGCCAGCGTGCCTCGCCCAGGCCTGCTCAGCACGCGGAGGCGGGCGCGGGGGCCGCACAGCGCCGCGATGCGAATCCTGATGCCGGGAATGCCGTGACCCCATCGGACCGGCTCCCTCGGGGTCTGATCTTCCTCCCTGCGGAGGCCGGGGCCGTCATCGCACACGGCCATGTGAAGCATCGGCCCTCTGCGCCTGGCAGACAGGCGCACGCTCCCGCCTTTCGGTCTGAGCGAGACACCGTGGGCGATGGCGTTCTCGACGAGCGGCTGCAGCACGAGCGGCGGAAGGAGCAGATCCATCGTGTCGGGGTCGCACCGCACCTCGAGCCTGAGGCGGCCTCCCAGGCGGGCCCTCTCGATCGCGACGTGAGCCATGATGCGCGAGAGCTCCGCCGAGAGCGTCTCGAGCGGCCTCTGGCCGGCGGCGCCACGGCGCGCCTGGTCTGCCACGTGGGCGAGCAGCTCCTCTGCTGTCTCCGGCCTTCGCCGCAGCATCCCTGCCACCAGGCAGAGCGCGTTCGCGACCTGGTGCGCCGATGCCCCGGACTGCGCGGCGGGCAGCAGGCGAATGGGCGTCTTAGGGGATCGATCATGGAGGGGCGCTCTCATCCGACCTCATACCTCCAGCAATGACGCCGCGGAGGCGGGCGCCCCAGAAGGGCACCCCACCGTCGGATGACGGTCCGGGAAGGGGCTCTCTGCCTCATCCTCCGTCCGGACCCGGCCGCTGCCGGCAGTCGCCCCGGATGGGTGAGGGCAGGAGCAGGGGTCCGTTTCGCGATGTCACGGAACCGTTCCTGCCCCTGGGCGAAGAAGCCGGGCGCCGGGCCCGCGTCATCGGCTCCCCCTCGAGGAAGCGCCTGAGCCGGACCAGTGCCCTTGCCTGGATCTCGGCAATGCGCGTTATCGACAGGGCCATCTGGACCGCAACTACGCGGAGGGGCATACCACGAGCCATTCGCATGACGAGGACCTCGCGGTCCCGCGCGGGCAGAGCCGCCAGCCCAAGGCGCAGCCGATGGAGCAGGTCCGCTTCGACCGCACGGGACTCCGGCCCTATCGCCTCGTCGTCGGCGATCCCTAGGGCATCGTCGATTTCGAGGAACTGGACCTCGCCCGCGAACCTGCGGGAAGAGGCCTCGGCCTCGCGCTGAGCGCGACGGTAGGAGCGCGGCAGCGGATCGCGCTCCCGAAGGCCGTCCAGCATCGCGCCTCGAATGCGGTGGCCCGCGTAGGCGGTGAAGCCCACCCCCCTGTCCGGGTTGAACCGCCTCAGGGCGTCCATCAGGCCGATCACGCCGTCGCTCACCAGCTCGTCTATCTCGACGGTCGGGGGAAGGCCTCGGCTGACCGCCCTGGCTATGGCGCCGACAAGCGGCAGGTACCCCTCGGCGCAGATCGTGGACGCCTCCTCCCGGCGGGCCTCATGCATCACGCACCCCCTGGCATGTCGTCGAGCGGCAACAAGGATGCTCCTGAGCGGCGACGGCGTCGCGGCAGTCCCCGCATCAGGGGATGGAAGAGGGTCAACCGAGGCAGCATGCCGGCGTGGGAAGGGATAGCGTGAGCGCGCGGCAAACGTGGCGACTAGGGAGGGATCATACTATGCGGATCGAGGTAGGAACGAACTCGCTGGGTTACGAGGTGGCGGGAGAAGGACCGGCGCTGGTACTGCTGCACGCCTTTCCGCTGAACAGGGCGATGTGGAAGCCGCAGGTGGACGCCCTGCGCGACCGGTTCAAGGTGGTCACGCCCGACTTCAGGGGGTTTGGGGAGTCGGGCCTTCCCGGGGGTCCAATGACCGTGGAGGAGTACGCCATAGACACCCTGGGGCTGCTGGACCAACTCGGCATCGACTCGTTCGTCCTGGGAGGGTGCTCCATGGGCGGCTATGTCGCGTTCAGGATCGCGGCCCAGGCGCCCAAGCGGGTCAAGGCACTGGTGCTGGCAGACACCCGCGCCGAGGCCGACTCCGAAGAGGGGAGACAGCGCCGCTCCGCCGCGATCGCGAGGATAGACTCCGAGGGGCCGGGCGGCTTCCTCGAGGAGTTCACGGCGCAGGTGGTGGGACCCACCACCAGGGAGCAGCGTCCCCAGGTCGTCCGGGCGGTGCGCGAGGTTGTGGGCTCGCCTCCAGCGGAGAGCCTGACCGCGGCGCTCTCCGCCCTGGGGGCCCGGCCCGACAGCACGCCGCTACTCGCGTCGATAACGGTGCCCGCTCTGGTGGTAGTGGGAGAGGAGGACACGCTCACGCCGCCGTCCTGCGCGGAGGCGATCGCCGCGGGAATACGCGGTGCCCTGCTCTTCAAGATCCCGGGGGCGGGCCACCTAGCGAACATGGAGGCGGCGGAGGCGTTCAACGGCGCGGCCAGGGCGTTCCTGCTGAATCTCTAGCGGCGCTCATCCAAGGTGACGAAGGCGCGGGGGGGAGGTCCCACGTAGTTGGAGAGGGGGCGGATCATCCGATTGTCCCGGTACTGCTCGAGAAGGTGGGCCGTCCACCCCGCCATCCTGGCCACCGCGAAAGTCGCCGTGAAGAGGTCGGGCGGGATCCCCAGCGCCCTGTAGAGGGTCGCCGAGTACAAGTCCACGTTTGCGTGGAGGGGGCGCAGCGAGGTCATCAACTCCTCGACCATCGCCGCGAGCCGGTGCCACATCGGCTCTCCGGTGAACTCCCCCATGCGCACAGAGATCTCGCGCAGGATCCGCACTCGCGGATCCTCGACGCGGTAGACCGTGTGTCCGAATCCCGGAACCCTGCCCTTGGCGTCCAGCACCGCCCTGACCATCGGCTCCACCCTCTCCGGGCTCCCTATCAGCTCCAGCAGCCTCATCACCGCCTCGCCCGCACCGCCGTGGAGGGGCCCCTTCAGCGTCCCAATCGCGGCGGCCACCGCCGAGTGCATCTCGGAGAGCGTGGAGGCCGCGACCCTCGCGGCGAAGGTGCTGGTGTTCAGGTCGTGGTCGGCGTGGAGAACCAGGGCGGTGTCGAGGGCCCTCACTACCCCTTCGGAGGCCTGGGATCCGGTGATCATGTAGATGTAGTTGGCCGCGAACCCAAGGTCGGGCAGCACCCGCAGAGGCTCCTCGCCCTCACGCAGGCGGTGGAACCCGGCCACGACGACCGGTGCCTGAGCCGTGAGGCGAACCGCCTTCCGGGCGTTCGCCGGCTCCGAGTTGTCCGCGGCATCCGGGTCGAAGAGCCCAAGGGCGGAGATCGCGGTCCGAAGCACCGCCATGGGGGACGCGCCCGGGGGAACCCTGCGCAGGAGCTCCTCTACCGGCCCCGGCAGGGTGGCGGCCTCCGTGAGATCCGCCCGCAGGGAGTCCAGGACACCGCGTGAAGGCAGCTCACCCGACCAGAGCAGCCCGGCAACCTCCTCGTAGGCGGCCTGCCCCGCCAGGTCGGCGACGTCATAGCCCCGGAAGGAGAGCCGTCCGCGCTCGCCGTCGACGAGGCAGATAGAGGAGTCGCAGACCACGGTTCCCGCGGGCCGCGCGCGCCTGTCGGGCGCCTCGGGATTCACGATCCGGGCGTGCCGGCGTGCCGGCGATCGACGTCCCTGAACCTGCCGTACTCCTTGTGGAAGAACATCTCGATGTTCCCAACCGGTCCGTTGCGGTGCTTGGCTATTCTGAGGTCGGCGGTGTGCTGCCTACCCTCTGCGCGCGCCTTGGCCTCGTCGTAGTACTCCTCTCGGTAGATGAACAGCACCAGGTCCGCCACCTGCTCGAGTTCACCGCTCTCCCTGAGGTGCGAGAGCTGCGGCATGCGGCTGCCGCTCGACTCGACGACCCGGGAGAGCTGCGAGATCGCGAGCACGGGAACGGCCAGCTCCTTGGCCAGCGTCTTGATGGCGCGGGCGATCTCGGAGACCTCCTGGGTCCTGTTCTCCGCCCGCTTGTACGATTGGATCATCTGCATGTAGTCGATCACTACCAGGCCCAGCCCGTGCTCGGTCTTCAGCTTCCTGGTCTTCGCCCTCATCTCGACAGGGGTGATGGAGGCGGAGTCGTCGATGAAGACCGGCGCCTCGCTCAGACGTCCCATCGCCTCCGCCAACCTCGGCCAATCGGAGTCGGTGAGGTGGCCGCTGCGGAGCTTCGATGAGTCCACCTGCGCCTCCGCGCTGAGCATCCTCTGCACCAATTGCTCCTTGTTGGTCTCCAGGCTGAAGATCGCAACGGGGATCTTGTGGGCGATCGCCGCGTTCTGCGCTATGTTGAGCGCCAGCGTCGTGTTGTGGACGCAGATGTCGTTGGCCACGAAGTTGTGCGTCTGCGGAACCGTGAGGTCGTAGACCGGGAAGAGGCCGGTCTCTTCTATCGAAGTGATCTCCTCCCACATGACATCGATCTCCTCCAGCAGGGAGCGCTGCGTGTTCCGGGCCCACCTCCTCAGCCGGTCCTCCCCGAAGATGCCGACCTCACGGAGCAGAGAGACCGAGCCCGCGTGCCCCAGGGAGAGACAGTTCCCGTCGAGCGCCGACGGCACCCCGAACCTGAGGAGCAGGTGCTGCACGCCGCGGGCCATGCGCTTTGACGGAAACGCCGCCGAGAGGGTTACACCCTCGTGGTGCTCGCCGACCTCGGCGAGGGCCCCGAGGAGCCGGTTGAGGAAGAGCGCCAGCTTCGCCCGGCGGAGGGTGAAGACGACAGGCGGTATCGAGCGCGAAGAGGGCGCCTGCCCCAGCTGGGGGTAGCGCCAGAACATGTCCGCCACCGCGGTTCCCCCGTCGGCGCCGCCCCTGATCGCGGCATGCTCGGTGGGCCGCGGCCGCGCGGCGGCGATCAGGGCCTCGGCCGCCGCGGCGGCGGCGGCGAAGTCCTCCGCCACCTGGGGGCTGGCCGGCAGGCGCCCGCTGCACAGGTATGCCAGCAGCTTCACCTCGTGCTCCGGAAGGTCTGCCTGCCCGAACACCGGCAGGCGCCGCGGCACCGCGATTAGCGTGCCCGGCGAGAGCGCCGCGAGCGGCTCCCAGCCCGAGGGTGTGAGGAATGGGTGCGTCAACGTCGTCTCGACCTCACGGCCCCCTCTGGTCCTTACCTTGAACACCGGCTTCACGCCGTCGTCAACGAAGAGGCTCGGGGAGGCCGCGGCGAAGCGGTGATCCCCGCAGAGGGTGAGCAGCGTCGCCTGCCCGTCGGTTACCATCTCCTGGATCGTCCTCAAGCCGCCGGTGGACGCGTCCAGCACCTCGGCGTCGAACTTCAGGCACTTGCCCATAGACGGCCTGGCGGCGAGGATCACCAGATCACCCGGCTGGAAGCCCGAGGTCATCCGGTCGAGGTCGAGAAACCCCGTCGGCACGCCGGTCATCGTGCCCCTGTCCCGGTAGCGTCTGTCGAGCTGCTCGAAGCTCTCGCGGAGTATCTCCGCCAGGGGGAGGAAGTGCTGGCTCATTCTCCTGCCGGCTATACCGAAGACAAGCTTCTCGGCCTGATCCAGGAGAACCTCGACATCCTGGTCCTCGCGGAAGCCCATACCGACGATCTGGGTTCCCGCGGTGATCATCTGGCGAAGCATCGCCTTCTGCAGCACGAGGCGCGCGTGGTACTCCACGTTGGCGGCCGTCGGGACCGAGTGAAGCAGCGAGGTCACGTAGGCCGCGCCGCCGATGTCGTCGAGGGCTCCCTTTGCACGCAGCCTGTCGGTGACGCTGATCAGGTCTGCCGGCTCCCCGCGCTCGAACAGATCGGTGATCGCGTCGAAGATCCTGCGGTGGGCATCCCTGTAGAAGTCCTCGGACCTGAGTAGCTCAACGACACGCGCTATGGCGTCGCGCTCCAGGAGCATCGAGCCAAGAACGCTCTGCTCCGCCTCGAGGTTTTGCGGCGGCACGCGTTCGGCCTGCGACCCGATGCTCATGCCAGACCTCCGATCGGCATCTTCACCCCTCCGAATACTATCGAACATATGTACGGTATGTCAATGAGCGCGCCAGCATTGCGATCCCGCACCTATGAAGATGTTAGGGCGGGCTGTGGGTTCCCTTTGGGACTAGCTGTGGAGAACCGAGAGATTCCTGGGGGTTCGCTGTGGAAAACCGGCGCGAAAGATGTGGGCGTTCCTGTGCTACCGCGTCCCGACGACGTTCAGGTCGATGTGGGCCACCAGGCCAGGCCCCACCCTGACGGGCACCCTGTAGAAGCCCTGTGCGCGTATCGGCTCGTCGAGCTCGACCTGCTTCCTGGTAACGGTCACGCCGCGGGCCGCGAGGGCGTCCACCACCTGTTGCGAGGTCACCGACCCGAACAGCCTGCCGCCCTCCCCCGCCTTGGCGCGGACCTCCACCACCAGCCCCTCGAGCTTCTTCGCGAGAGCCTCGACCTGGGCGCGGGCGTGGTCGACCCGCCTCTGCTCCGCCCTAAGCTTGTCCTCGAGCGCCCGCACGGCGCCCTCGGTGGCAACCCTGGCTAGGCCGCGGGGAATCAGGTAGTTGTGGGCATGGCCCTCCTTCACCTCGCATATCGCTCCCGCCTTGCCCGTGCCCGGCACGTCCTTGAGCAGGATCACCTTCACGGCTCTGCCCCCTGGGCCGGGGGTCTATGGACCCCCCAACGGTCACGCACCCTCCACACTGAGTCGATTACGCCCAGCGCGAAGATCACGATACCCATCATTGGAACGCTCATGACCACGAAGACCGCGATGATCTGCGCGATGCGCCCGAAGCCGAGGTTGCCCAGTATCACCCATCCGGCGACGACACCCTGGAGCGAGAAGGCGGTCTGGGCCGAGAGCATCAGGCTCCACCCCGCGCTCTTGAGCAGGGCCGGCGCAGAGGGCTGACTGCCAAACCCCAGCAACAGGTAGCTCAGTGGAATCAGCCACACGCTCTGGGCCGGCAGGCGCCAGGTGCCCAGCGGCGGCAGCGCGGGCAGCTTGTATCCAAGGCGGTCGAGGACGCGCCTCCCCACCTCGTAGTTCAGCCATGCCGCGAAGAGGGCTCCGAAGACCAGGATCGCGGGGAGCAGGTAGGGGAGAAGCCGGGCGACATCGCGCATCTGGCCGACCGCCGCCTCTATCTGGGCCTGGGACATGCCGAGTCGGGTGTAGAGCCCAACGGACATCTCCAGGCTGCGCTCCATCGTCTTCGACATCTCCTCCATGCTCACCCGGCCCCCACCGAGCAGGCCCAGGTAGTTGAGCACGGTCGAGGTGAAGGTAACGAGGCCTCCGACGAGCACCACCCTCTCGGCGGGCCAGCCTTGGCGGGCGCCGACCCCCAGCACCACACCCATGGGGCCGAACGAGATCAGGATGGCCAGCCCTACAAGCGGCCCGGCTAGCGCCGTGCCCACGAGACCGGCGGCAAGGCCGGCGATGGCGGCAACCCTGAAGCCGCGACGGATCACGAGGACTGCGAGGGGAAGCGGGCAGAGGAGGGCGGTCGCGATCCCGACCAGCGGGAGGTAGCGGCTCGCCACCGCGAAGACCGCCACGAGGGCCGCCAGGACCGCGCCCTCTGTGAGGCCCTGCGTCTGAAGCCGGCGGTGGGATGCGCTCACGATACCGCTTTGAAGGAGAGAGCCGTCAGGCGATCACCTACTCTCCCATGTATGGCAGCAGCGCGAGCTCCCTCGCCCGCTTGATCGCGACCGCCAGCACGCGCTGGTGACCGGCGCAGTTCCCGGACACGCGCCGGGGGAGTATCTTGCCGCGGTCGGTGACGTACCGCCGCAGCCTCTGGGCGTCCTTGTAGTCGATCTCCTTGGCCTTCTCGACGCAGAAAGCGCAGACCTTGCGCTTCGCGCGCCTGCCGCGCCACTGCCTTCTTGGTGCGTCAGTCATCTGATGCCTCCATGCTGCTTGTAGGGAGCCCTCTCACTTCGTCACCAGGGGCGCCGAGCCGCCCCAGAAACGGGCCTTAGAACGGCGCGTCCTGCTCCTCTTCCTCGGCGAACTCCTGCCCCCCAGCCGGTGCGGCGGCCGCGCCCGGTGCCTTCCGGTCGAGGAACCTTATCCCGTCTGCGACGACCTCGGCCACCCTGCGCTTCTGGCCGTCCTGCGTCTCGTAGGACCGGATCTGAAGCCTGCCCTCCACCGCGACGAGCCTGCCCTTGCTGAGGTGCTGCTGGGCCTGGTCGGCGAGTTTGCGCCAGGCGATGATGTCTATGAAGTCGGTCTCGCGCTCCCCCTGCTGGTTGGTGAAGGGGCGGTCGACCGCCAGAGTGAACGATGCGACCGGTGCCCCGCTGGGAACATAGCGGAGCTCCGGGTCGCGCGTGAGCCGGCCTATCAGGATTATCTTGTTCAGCACAGCTCTCCCTCCTCCGGTGGTGCCTGCTACTGAGGCACATCTCCGGCAGGGTCGGCTTCCGGCGCCCCTGCCGGCTGTTCCGCGGCGGGCTCGCTCTCGGCCGTCTGGGGCTCTGGCTGCTGTGCGTCCTGCGCTTCGGTGGGAGGTGTGGGCTGAGCCTGGGGCTTAGGAGGTGCGATGGGGCCGATGGCGACCGTTATCGACGTCCGCAGCAGGCCCTCGACTATCTTGAGCCCGCGCTTGATCTCGGGGATGCGATCCCCGGGCACCGAGAACCTGAGAAAGACATAGTGGCCTTCCCTGTAGCGCTGGATCGGGTAGGCCATTCTGCGTTTTCCCCAGGACTCGGTGTGTTCTATCGACGCGCCCTGATCAAGCAGGCGCTGGGTTGCCCTGCCCACGACCGCGTCGATCGCCTCGCTGTCGAGGTCGGGCTTCACGATGTAGACAAGATCATAGCTAGACAAAGCAGCTCCTCCTCCTGTGGTCTTCCAGAACCCTGGATTGGGGCCTGGAGGGCATCTCGCCCGCAGCCCTTCCGCCGGCGGGCGCCGTTGGGAGGGCAGGAGGAACGCGCGGCCCAGAGGGTCGTGCGTTCTGCAGACGCCGCCAATTGTACCATCGGCCAGGGTGGGGCACAAGTGCGGGGTGGATGTGGGCCAGAGCCGCGCCCTGCCTAGACGGCGAACCTGATCGTGACCACGTCGCCGTCGGCCAGGTGGTAGTCCCGGCCTTCGACCCTGACCGCGCCGTGATCCTTGGCGGCCTGCAGCCCGCCGTGGGCGATCAGGGCCTCCCACTGTATCACCTCTGCGCGGATGAACCCGTGCGCCATGTCCGTGTGTATCGCGCCGGCTGCCTCCACGGCGGTGGCGCCGCGGGGCAGCGGCCACGCCCTGACCTCGTCCGAGAGCACTGTGAAGAAGACGAGCAACCCGAGGAGCGAGAAGCTCGCCCCGATCAGCCTGGGCAGAACCGGCTCCTCCATCCCGAAGGCGGAGAGGTATGAGCTCGCCTCGTCGGGAGGCAGCCCTCCCAGCTCGTCCTCGAGCCGGGCCGCCAGCGCGATGAAGGGAGCCCCCCTGCGCTCCGCCGCCGCACGCAGCTCGGAGGCAAGGCGGCCTCCGCCGGGCAGATCCGCCTCGTCGATGTTGGCGACGTAGATCGCCGGCTTGGAAGTCAGCAGGCGCAGCTCTTGTGCGAGCGCGCGGCCGGCATCGTCGTTCCCCACCGGGCTGGTCGGCGCTCCCCTCTCCAGGCTGGCCCGCAGGCGCCCGAGCTCCTCGAGCCGGCGGCGCGCGGCGGGATCCCCGCTCTTGGCATGCGGGGCCGCGGAGTCGATGGCGCGCTCGACCACCTGGAGGTCGGCCAGCGCCATCTCGGTCTCGACGATCTCGGCATCGCGCACTGGATCGACGCTCTCCTCCACGTGTGGAACATCGGGGGAGGCGAAGCACCTGACAACGTGGACGACCGCGTCGACCTCCCGTATGTGCGCCAGGAACCTGTTGCCCAGCCCCTCTCCCCTGGAAGCTCCCCGCACCAGGCCGGCGATATCGATGAAGCGGATCGTCGCGGGGACGACCCTGGAGGGACGAAGCACGGCGGCCAGCGCGCCCAGCCTGCGGTCGGGCACGGTTACCTGGCGGAGGTTGGGGGCTATCGTGGTGAACGGGTAGGAGGCCACCGGAGCGCCTGCGTGCGTGAGCGCGTTGAACAGGGTGGACTTGCCCGCGTTTGGCAGCCCTACTATCCCGAGCGCCAGGCTCATGGGCTCCCCGCCGATGCCGCGGGACGATCAGCCATCGCGCGCGGCCCGAACCCTGTTTCCGCCGAGACGCTTTGAGACATACTGGGCCTGGTCCACGGCCTCGACGAGCGCCCCCACGGTCTGCGCGTCGTCCGGGTAGGCAGAGACGCCGACGCTAATGGTGACGGTCGCGATGGTTCCCTCCGATGGGACGAGGGGGTGTGCCTCGACCGACCGGCGCAGCCGCTCGGCGGTCTCCATGGCCGCGGATTTGGTGGCTCCGGGGAGAACCACCATGAACTCGTCGCCGCCGTATCTGGCCACTATGTCCGAGGGCCGGCTCCCCCTACGCAGCAGGCCCGCGACCTCCCGCAGCGCGTGGTCACCGAACTTGTGGCCGTAGGTGTCGTTGTAGTGCTTGAACCTGTCTATCTCCAGCATTATCAGGGCGAGCGGCTGCACGTCGCGGCGCGAGCGCTCGAACAGGCGCTCGAGGGCCTCGTAGAAGTAGCGGTGGTTGTACAGCTCGGTAAGACCGTCGGTTACGGCGAGCCGCCTTGCCTGCTCGTAGAGCCGCGCGTTCTGTATCGCTATCACAGCATACGAGGCGAGCGTTGCCAGCAGGTGCAGGTCGCGGGGCCCGAACGCCGCCAGGCGCGCGCTTCCCACGTTGAACACCCCCACCACCTTCCCCTCGGCTATCAGCGGGACGACAAGCTCCGAGCGAATCCGGGGATCCGCGGAGTAGTAGCGCAGGTCCTGGCTGACGTCGTCGACCACGAGCTGGGAGCCCGACATCGCGACCCATCCGGAGAGCCCCACTCCGCCGGGTAGTCGCGTCCCAAGGACGGACTCGCCGTAGCCGTAGGCGGCCTCGACCGTCAGGTCCCCGCCTTCGGGGTCCACCATGAGAAGCGCTCCGGTCTCGTATCCGAACGACCGGCACGCCACCGAGACCAGGCTGTCCAGCAGCGTGCGAGTGTCGAGCGTGCCGCTGACCGCCTTGGCCGCCTCGAACAGCACCTGGAGCTCGTCGTGGGTGCGGCGCAGCTCGGCGAACATCGAAGCGTTGCGCAGCGCGACGCCCAGTTGCTCTGCGAAGGAGGACAGGAGTGAGAGGGTCCGGGAGGTCACGGGGCGGACTACGGAGCCCTCTGCCGCGAGGACGCCGACGACCGTGCCTTCCTGTGTGATCGGCACCGCGGCCTTGCTGCCCACCTCGTAGTTGCGGGCCACGTGGTCGGGATCCTGGCGAACGTCGACCACCAACTCCGGCCTGCCGCTGCGGGCGACCCTACCTGTTATCCCTGACGTAACCGGGATCTCGCCAGGGGTTTCGGGCGACCCTACCTGGGCGGCGAGCCGGAGCACCTGCCCCGCAAGGCGGTGGATGGTGACCCTCCTCAGGCCCGCGGCGTGGGCCAGTTCCTCCGCGGCTATGCGGAATACCTCGTCGACGTCGAGCGAGGCGCTGACCGAGCCGACGAGTCGGTTCAGCACGAGCAGCTCTTCCTGGCGGCGACCGACGTCGGACGATGCCGCTGTGCGGGCCACCGCTGCCTCGGTCGCGTCTGCCAGGGCCTCGGCCGCGGCCGCCGACTCCGGGCGGTAGGCTCGCCCCCCGGAGCCCAGCAGCACAAGGGCGCCGAGCGCTCCTCCGTTTGCCCGGAGCAGGAAGACCGCCCCGGAGGTTGTCCCTTCGCGTGCGGCGGCGATTCCCAGGGCACCCATCCTGGGATCGGCGGGGATGTCCGGAATGAGTATCGGGCCGGGTCCACGCAACTGGTAGCGGGCCAGGGCCATGGGCAGATGCCGGGCCAGCGCGGTGACGAACTCATCCGAGAGGCCGCATGTGTGGACCTCCTCGGGCGGGGCGTTGGCCTCCCAGAGCAGGAGCGCGCAGCTCTCGACCCCGAGGGCGCCGCGCGCCCCTGCGGCCGCGGCCTCGAAGGTGCTGCGCAGGTCCTGGGACTTCGCCAGCCGCCGAAGCGCGTCCGCCGCCGCCTCCATGCGGGAGAGCCGCCCCGCGGCCGCATCTTGGGCGCGCGCGCTCTCTATCGCCGCCGCGGCCCAGTGCGCGACGGCCTCGACGGCGGCCGTCTCCTCGTCAGAGAATCGGACAGGCTCGGTGCGCGCGACCGTGAGGGTGCCCACCTTGCGGCCTTCGTGGGCCATCGGAGCCGACAGCGCCGATCCCGCGACCGGCAGCATGGCGAGCACTGAGTCCGGCGGCAGGGTGGACCTGGGCCCCACGGAGGCGATAGGGCGCCCCTCGGCGAACGCCCTCTGCGCCTCAGCGGGCGCTTCCAGCCCGTCCTCTGGGAGGCCCCGGCCCGCGGCCGGATCCACGCCTTCGGAGGCGAAGAGCGCGTGGACCCGCATCTGGCCGGACGACGGGTCGGCGAGCGAGAGGAGAGCGCACTCCGTGCGCGTTGCGGCGGCGCAGCGCGCGGCTATCCCGCGGGCGGTCTCCTCCACGCCACCCGTGGGCACCGGAGGCCCGCCGATCCGGCGCAGCGCCTCCAGGCGCGCGGACTGCTGCGCGACCTCGGCGGCCGCATGGACGCTCTTGAGGGCCAAGGCCGCCTGAGCCGCGAGGAGCCCCACCGCCTGCTCGTGACCCAGGGTGAAGTGGCACCGCTGCTTCGCTGCAAGCCCAATCGCCCCAAGCGCCAGCCCGTTCGACGCCATGGGAGCCACCAGGATTGAGCCCACCGCTCCCTTTCCGAAGGTGATCTCGACGCGGGGGCTGCGGAGGGGATCCCGGGCGTGGTCCTCGACGCGGACCACCCGCCCCGAGCGCATCGCCTGCGTCGAGAACTCCGCGGGCGTGAGGCCCTCCGCCACCCTGGCGCCGCCCGGACCTCGGTAGTGGGCCACGTGGAGTGCCTCTTCCCCGGGCCTGCGGATCCAGACGAGCGCGATCTCCGCGGCCAGGAGTCGGTCCAACCCACCCGCGACCGCGGTCACGACCTCCTCGGCCGAGCAGGCGCGGTGGATGTCTGTCGAGGTCTCACGGAGCAACGCGATCATGCGAGACGCCTCCTGGCGTCCGGCGTTCAGCCAGAGGGCGGCTATGCCGGCAGCCGGAAGCCCGGTGGCCAGGAGGCCCAGAGAGGGGGTCATCCTGCCCTGAAGGAGCATGGAGCCGGCCGAGCCAAGCAGGAACATCAGGAGGAGGCAGGCGGCATCGTGCAGGGCACCGGGCCCCAGGGAGGCCGACTGCCCACGCGGCTCCAGCGCGGACTGCCCCCCTGAGATCAGCGCCGCCACAGCGGCGAATGAGCCGGCGCCGGCGAGGACTGAGAGGGCGGCCGATGGGTCGGGCAGCCCCCGCGAGGAGGGGGTGAGCCATCCCGCGCCACCCTCGAACAGTCGCGCCGCCTCGCCGGCGGCCAGCACGGCCAGCGCGGCACGGCCGGCGTCGAAGAGGGCGCGAGCGACGGCGCGGCGGTAGGGGAGCGTGCCTCCGAGAGCAGACCCGGTGGCCAGAGAGAGCGCTGCAACGGGGTAGCCGAAGAGTTCTATCGTCACGGGGGCCACCGCCGCCACGAGGTAGAGGTGGCCGCGCGGCGGCAGCCAGAGGCGCGCAAGGGCCACCGCCAGCGCCACCGCGATCGCCTCGGCCGGCCCGGCAGGGTGCGGCAGGCGCGACGACGGGACTAGCGCCGCCAGCACGCCCGCGACTACGCAGACGACCGCCCAGCGATAGACCGCGGCTCTCTCAAGGGCCCGGGGCGAACCGGCCAACCTCGCTCCTCTCCGGTCTGGGCTCGCTAGGGCGCCTGGCCGGCCCCTTCCTCGAGCCCAGGTCCCCGCCGGATGAACGTCCGTATCCGACGCTCGAACTTCACCCGCGGCATCAGGACCCGCCGGCCGCACTTCAGGCAGCGGACGCCTATGTCGGCACCCAGGCGCACCACCTCCCAGTGGTCGCTGCCGCAGGGATGGACCTTGCGCAGTCGGACGACATCCCCAAGCACGATCTTCAGCACCGGCATGGCGCTAACGCCTCCTGCCGCAGATCAAGGGCATGCCGCCAGGCACTGATGTACCCAACTGCCGGGCTACCGAGTCGGTATCAGGGCGTCTATGGGGGCGAAGTCGTCGGAGAGCACTGGGACGTCCGCGGTTGAGATGGGCTTCTCGTAGAGATCTCCGGCCGCGACTATGAAGCGCTCGACGGTCACCCTGCCTTCACCTGCGAGGGCCTTGGCGCGCGCCAGCACCTCGAGCGAAGGGAGGGCCGGGGAGTCGGTGGCTACAATGATGATGTTGCGCAGCGACGCCACATCGCCGTAACCTCCGAAGTTGACCGGGAAGACGTAGACGGTCGGGAAGACCTCCCGCACAGTCTTGTAGATCGCCCTGAACAGGCGGCTGTTCGGGCCGTCCAGAGCGCCGATTATGTTGGCGGCGAGCACGCCGCCCGGGGCCAGGCGCGCCTTGACCATCGTGAAGAACTCCCGGGTGGCCAGGTGGAACGGGATCGTATCGATCAGGTAGGCGTCCGTCATGATCACGTCATATCCGCCGCCGGCGAGCCGGAGGTGGAGCCTTCCGTCGCGGGCCGCCATCCGCAGGCGGTCGGAGTCGCGCACCCCGAAGAACCGCCGGGCCACCGCTATCACCTCGGGATCTATCTCGGCCACATCCATCTCAACGGTGGGGTAGTCCTCCACGTACCGTACCGGGACAGTGCCGCCTCCCAGCCCTATGAGCATCGTCCGCCGCGGCTCGGGGACGAAGACGAGGGGCAGGTGCATGTAGTCGGCGTAGGCGAAGACGGTGCGCCTGGGGTGCTGCAGGTCCGTGGCGCTCTGCCAGTAGTTGTCCAGCTTGAGGTACCTTATCGCGCCCTCGTCGGAGACTGTGACGCGGTGGTACACGGTGTCCCGCGCGTAGACGAGGGTGGAGGCAGGGGAAGGTGCCGCGCTCGCCAGTCCCACGGCCGTCAGCACTACCGCCAGCGAGCCCGCCGCAGCGGCCGAGAGCCGCCTCGTCGAGAGCCATCCCAACACGGCCATCACCATGAGCACCAGGCCGAGGAGTTGGATCAGCGACCGCACCCCGAGGTAGTTGATCAGCACGAACGACGCCGTCAGCGTGCCGACGATCGAGCCCGCGGTGCTTATCGCGTAGAGCGCGCCCGCGGTCTGCCCCACGGAGGTAACGGCGCGGGTGCGCAGTCGCACGGCGTAGGGAGAGACCATCCCCATCACCACGCTGGGGGCGACGAAGAGGACGACCGCACCGGCGAGAGGGTTGAGCTGCGGGCCGAGGTCGGCGCGCGCGATCGCGTCCAGGACAGGCGTGGCCATCAGGGGTATCGGGACCGTCAGGAGGCCGGCAAGAAAGACGACGCCCGAGAACAGGCCGTAGGAGGGAAAGCGGTCGGCGAGCCTTCCGCCCACCGCGTATCCGACGCTGAGGGCCGTCAGGAAGACGCCGATCAGGCTCCCCCAGACGTAGATCGAGTTGCCGAAGTACGGTGCGAGAACCCGGCTGGCGATGATCTCGAGGGCGAGAAGGACGCCGCCGCTGACGAAGACCGTGACCTCAAGTATGGCCGCACCTCCGTGATGGCGTGGCCCCATTATAGCGCCTGGAGGCTACGGAGCCGCGTCGGCGTGGGGCGCCGAGGAGAAGACGAGCCCCTCCTCCTCTCGGAAGTCCACCGAGGCCGTCTCCCCCTGCCTGATCTCGCCGCCGAGGATCTTGCGCGCCAAGACGTTCTCTATCTCCCGCTGGATCAGGCGGCGCAGGGGCCTGGCGCCGAAGTCCGGGCTGTAGCCCTCCTTGGCGAGGTGGTGCCTCGCGGACTCCGTGACCTCCAGCCCTATCTCTTGGTGCGCCAGGCGGGCGGCGAGCTCGCGGACCTGCAGGCCGACGATCTCGGCCAGCTGCTCCTCCGATAGCGGCCGGAAGACGATCACCTCGTCTATGCGGTTGAGGAACTCGGGCCGGACAGACTTGCGCAGCTCTCCCAGGACCAGGACACGGGCGACCTCGTAGGCCGAGGCGTCCTTCGGGTCGAGGCCCTGCACGTGGCGGCTACCCAGGTTGCTGGTCATGATCACGACGGTGTTCTTGAAGTCTACCGTACGGCCGTGACCGTCCGTCAGGCGGCCGTCCTCCATGATCTGGAGCAGCAGGTTGAACACATCGGCATGGGCCTTCTCGACCTCATCGAAGAGCACCACCCGGTAGGGGCGCCTCCGCACCGCCTCTGTCAGCTGGCCGCCCTCGTCGAACCCCACGTAGCCGGGCGGTGCGCCCACCAGACGGCTGACGGTGTGCCGCTCCTGGTACTCCGACATGTCCAGCCGAACCATCGCATCCTCGTCGTCGAAGAGCTGCTCGGCGAGCGTCCGGGCGAGCTCGGTCTTGCCGACGCCGGTGGGACCCAGGAACAGGAATGAGCCTATGGGGCGGCGGGGGTCCTTGAGGCCGGCCCTGGCGCGCCGGATCGCGTCGGCCACGGCGGAGACCGCCTCGTCCTGACCGACCACCCGCTCGTGCAGCCTCTCCTCGAGGCGGAGCAGCTTCGCCATCTCGCCCTCGAGCAGCCGGCGTACCGGCACCCCGGTCCAGCGTGCCACAACCTCGGCGACGTCGTCGGCCGTGACCTCCTCGTTCAGCAGCCGTCCGGCGGACTGCGCCGCGCGCAGCCGCTCCTCGTCGGACCGCAACTGGCGCTCGAGGCCGGGTACCGTGCCGTAGCGGAGCCTGGCGGCGGCTTCGAGGTCGGCGTTCCTCTCCGCCTCCTCGATTTGGCGCCGGGCCTCCTCGATCTGCTGCTTGACCTGGCGGATCGATGCGATCGCCGCCTTCTCATGCTCCCAGCGCGTGCGGATGGCGTCCGACTGCTCCTTGAGGGAGGCAAGCTCCTCCTCGATCCGGCGCAGCCGCTGGCGGCTCTGCTCGTCGCTCTCGCGCCGGAGCGCCTCGCGCTCGATCTCGAGCTGCATCGCCCGCCGATCGACCTCGTCGAGCTCCGCCGGCTTGCTGTCCATCTCCATCCGCAGGCGGCTGGCCGCCTCGTCTATCAGGTCTATTGCCTTGTCGGGGAGGAAGCGCGCGCTTATGTACCTGTCGGAGAGCGTGGCGGCGGCAATCACCGCCGGGTCGGTTATCCGGACGCCGTGGTGGACCTCGTAGCGCTCCTTGAGCCCGCGAAGGATGCTTATCGTCTCCTCGACCGACGGCTCGCCGATGAAGACCGGCTGGAAGCGGCGCTCCAGGGCGGCGTCCTTCTCGATGTGCTTGCGGTACTCGTCCAGGGTGGTGGCGCCGATGGCGTGGAGCTCGCCCCTGGCCAGCATCGGCTTGAGCAGGTTGGCGGCGTCGATGGCGCCCTCGGCACCGCCCGCCCCCACGACCGTGTGGAGCTCGTCTATGAACAGGATGATCTGCCCCTCGGCCGCGGCGATCTCGCGCAGCACGGCCTTGAGCCTCTCCTCGAACTCCCCGCGGAACTTGGTGCCGGCCACGAGCGCTCCCATATCCAGCTGGAAGATCTTCCTCGACTTCAGCCCCTCGGGCACATCGCCCTTGACTATGCGCTGCGCCAGCCCTTCGGCGATGGCCGTCTTGCCGACGCCGGGGTCTCCTATCAGGACCGGGTTGTTCTTGGTGCGCCGGGAGAGCACCTGGATGACACGCCGCACCTCCTCGTCGCGCCCGATCACGGGATCGATCTTGCCGGCCGCGGCGAGCTGCGTCAGTTCGCGCCCGTACTTCTCCAACACCTGGTACTTCGACTCGGGGGTGGCATCGGTGACACGCTGTTGCCCGCGGACCTCCTCGAGGCCCTGGTAGGCGCGCTCGAGCGTGACCCCGAGATCGCCGAGCTCCTTCACGGCATCGCCGTCGCGCGACTGGAGTATGCCGAGCAGCAGGTGCTCCGTGCTCGTGTAGTCGTCCTTGAGCCTGCCGGCCTCCCGCTGCGCGGCCTCGAGGACCTGGGCGAGCCGCGGCGTGACCAGTATGCCGGGCTGGGAAGGCGCGCCGTGGACCCGCGGCCGGCGCTCCAGGCCGGCCTCCAGGCGGGTGCGAAGCACGCGGGGATCGACGCCGAGGCGCAGCAGGAGCGCGGGGATCAGCCCATCGGACTGCTCCGCCAGCGCCAGCAGCAGGTGCTCTGGATCCGGTCCCTGGTGGCCTCTTCCGGTGGCCGCCTGCTGGGCGGCCAGCAGCGCCTCCTGAGCCTTCTCGGTGAACCTGTCGAATCGCATTGCCATCTCGGATGCTCTCCCTGTGCCGTTCTCCTATGGCAGGAGGGACTGCCTGGGATTCTCCTGCCTCGCCCCTGCGAGCTCCTCGAGCAGCTCGCGCTCCCTCGAGGAGAGCCGCGTGGGGGTGATGACCTTCGCCCTGGCGTAGAGGTCTCCGCGCCCCTCCCCCTTAGGATGGGGCATGCCCAGTCCCCGGAGGCGGAAGCGGGCCCCGCTTTGGGTTCCCTCCGGGATCTTCATCGAGACCCTTCCTTCCAGCGTGGGCACCTCGACGTCGGCGCCCAGGGCGGCCTCGCTCACGGTCAGAGGCAGCTCCACCGTGAGGTCGTCGCCCGATCTCTCGAACAGCCTGTGCCGGGCTATCTGGACCCTGAGGTAGAGGTCGTCGCCCTCCAGCGCCCCGGGAAGCCGGATTGCCTGGCCCGAGCGGACGCCCTTCGGTATCTCCACCTCGAGGGTGCGCCCGGTCTCGGTCAGCCTCACCTGGCGGCGGGCGCCCCTGAAGGCCTCCTCCAGCGTCACCTCTATCGCCGCCTCGCTGCGGCCCCTTCCCGCGGGGCCTCCCGCGCCCGCGCGTCCAAACCCTCCCAGGCCTCCGAACAGCTGTTGGAAGAAGTCGCTGAACCCCCCGAGCCCGGACTGCCCGAAGAGGTGCTCGAACTCCTGGGCGTCTCCCACGCGGAACGTCACGCCGCCGGGACCGGTCCCGGCCCAGCCCGTGGTGCCGGGCTGCCCGAAGAGGTCCTGCCAGCGGCCGCCTCCGCTCTTGTAGGCCTCGTAGATCTGGTCGTACCTGGCGCGCTTGGCCGGATCGCTTAGAACCTGATAGGCCTCGTTGATCTCCTTGAAGCGATCCTCCGAGCCTGCCCGCTTGTCGACGTCTGGGTGATGCTCGCGTGCCAGGCGCCGGAACGCCCTGCTTACGGCCTTCTGATCGGCGTCGCGCCCCACGCCCAGCGCCTTGTAGTAGTCCTTGAACTCCATCTATACCTCGCGACGGGCCGCGGATCGCGGCGCCGGTCCTACTGCGCCACGCGCACCCGTGCCGGGCGCAGCACCTCCTCGCCGATCAGGTAGCCCCGCTGTCTCTCCCCGATCACGGTCCCCGGGGGCACTCCTTCAACTGCCGGGACCGCTTCCACCGCGTCGTGGAATCTTGGGTCGAACGGCTTGCCAACCGATTCCATCGGCCTGACGCCCATGCCGCGAAGGGTGTCGAGAACCTGCCGGTGGGCGAGGCGTATGCCGTCGACTATGGCGCCTCCCGCTCCACCGGCCTGTACGGGCTCCCCGCGGCTGCCGGCCCCAGCGCCTTCCGCGTGCTCGATCGCCCGCTCGAGCGTATCGAGCACGCCAAGGATTACCGCGAGCAGGGAGCGGCGGGTGGCCGCCACGGCCTCATCGCGCTGCCTTGCGGCCTGACGCCGGTAGTTCTCCAGGTCCGCCGCCGCGCGCAGGAACTGCTGCCGGCTGCGCTCGGCCTCCTCGTTCAGCCTGGCGATCTCCTCGTCGACGGCCACCGGCGTGGGTTCCTCCCCCGCGGTGGCCTCCTGTCCGCCGCGGTCGGCTTCTCCGCGGTCGGCTCCGTCGTGATCCGTCCTGTCGCGCTCCATCGGCCCGCCCTAGTTGCTCGGCCTGTACTCGGCGTCGATCACGTCGTCACCCTCCTTGGGCTTCTCGCCCTGGGGCGGCTCCTGCGCCGGCCCGGCGGGCCCTGCGGAGGAGGCCTTGTACATCTCCTCGCTCAGCTTGTAGGAGGCCTGCTGGAGCGCGTCGGCGGCGCCGGTGATCTTCGCCGCGTCGTCGCCCCCCAGCGCCTGGCGCAGCTCGCCGAGAGCCTCTTCCACCTTCTTGCGCTCGTCAGGCGAGACTTTGTCGCCGTGGTCCTTCAGCAGCTTCTCGACCTGGTAGGCCAGCGAGTCGCCGCGGTTGCGGGCTTCCGCCGCCTCCTTCCTGGCCTTGTCCTCCGCGGCGTACTTCTCCGAGTCGGACACCATCCGGTCTACCTCGTTCTTCGAGAGGGTTGACGTCCCTGTGATCTTTATCGACTGCTCGCGGCTCGTCGCCGTGTCCTTGGCGGTGACGTGCAGTATCCCGTTCGCGTCGATGTCAAACGTGACCTCGATCTGCGGCATACCCCTGGCGGCGGGCGGAATCCCGTCGAGGATGAACCTGCCGAGCGTGCGGTTGTCGCGCGCCATGGGGCGCTCGCCCTGCAGCACGTGGATATCCACCTGGGTCTGCCCGTCCGAGGCCGTGGTGTACCTCTCGGTCTTGCGCGTCGGGATCGTCGTGTTGCGCGTGACCATAGGCGTCAGCACGCCGCCGAGCGTCTCCACCCCGAGGGTGAGCGGGGTGACGTCGAGCAGCACCACCTCGCGCACATCGCCGGAGAGGACGCCCGCCTGTATGGCGGCACCCACCGCGACGACCTCGTCGGGGTGGACCTCGCGGTTGGGCTCCTTGCCGGTCAGGCGGCGCACGAGCTCCTGGATCATCGGCATCCGGGTGGCGCCGCCGACCAGGATCACCTCGTTCAGGTCGCGCTCGCTCATCTTGGCGTCGCCGAGGGCCTGCTTGAATGGCCCGATGCACCTCTCCACGAGGTCTGCGGTGAGCTCCTCGAACTTCGCGCGTGTAAGGACGTAGTCAAGGTGCTTCGGCCCGGTCGCATCCGCCGTGATGAACGGAAGGTTGATCGTCGTCTGGACCACGGTGGACAGCTCCACCTTCGCGCGCTCGGAGGCCTCGCGCAGCCGCTGCAGCGCCTGGCGGTCCTGCCGGAGATCGATCCCCTGCTCCCGCCTGAACTGGTCGGCGAGCCAGTTCACGATCCTCTCGTCCCAGTCGTCTCCGCCCAGATGGGTGTCGCCGCTTGTGGCCTTGACCTCGAAGACGCCCTCTCCGATCTCCAGGATCGACACGTCGAAGGTGCCGCCGCCCAGGTCGAAGACCAGGACCGTCTCCGAACCCTTCTTGTCCATCCCGTAGGCGAGGCACGAAGCGGTGGGCTCGTTGATGATCCGCAGCACCTTGAGCCCGGCGATCTCGCCCGCGTTCTTGGTCGCGGTGCGCTGCGCGTCGTTGAAGTACGCGGGGACCGTGATCACGGCCTCGGTGATCTTCTCCCCCAGGTAGGCCTCCGCGTCGGTCTTCAGCTTCTGGAGGATCATC
>JBBIJB010000035.1:15450-22653 GCA_037446215.1 Armatimonadota bacterium | reverse complement strand
AGACTATACCAAGCTGCTGCCAAATGTAAAGAGATTTCTGAGACACTACACTAGAAGCGCGGCCGCGGCGCAGGGCAGGGGTCATCTGGTCACCTTCTCAGGGTTTCCGGCAGGCACGGCTCCGCCGTATGTGGTGCGCTTCCCGCGCGCCCCACCGCCGGAGAGTGGTCGGGTTATGAGTGATCAATGCCTACAGCGCTTCCAGGTCTGCCTCGTCCACCTCGACGGGTGTGTGAAAGCCCAGGATCCGCAGCAGCACCCTTACACGGCCTGCCCGGGAGGTGTGCCGCTCGAAGACCCCCTCCATGTCGCCCAGCGGGCCGCACAGCACCCTGATCTCCCTGCCCGGGTACCAGTTCCTGCCGACGCGCACGACTCCGAGCCGGTCGGCCCTGCTGCGGATCGCCTCGACCAGCTCGTCGGGCACCGGCAGGGGCAGGCCGCCGTCGCCCAGCAGCCGCCGCACGCCCGGGGTCCAGCGCACCGCGTCCAGGATCTCCGGCGAGTCGTTCATCCGGATGAACATGTAGTTGGGGAACATCGGCTCCACCGCCGCCAGCCGCTTGCCCCAGCGCCCGCGCACCGTCTCGATGCGGGGTATGTAGTGCTCGACCCCCTCGGCCCTCATCCCCAGGTGGAAGACCACCCTGGCCTCCTGCCTCGGCTTGAGGTGGGCCACGTACCACAGCGGGACCGGGTCGTACCGCCGGATCCGCGGCAGGTCGTCGAAGAGGAGCTCGTCCCTAGAGTGCCCCATCTCGGAACCCCGCCCCTATGGCCCCGGCCCTGTTGCGCGTGCCGGTCTTCCTCAGGATCGACCGTACGTGCGTCTTGACGGTAGGCACCGACAGCTTCAGGCGGCTCGCGATCTGGGAGTCGGTCTCCCCCATCGCTATCGCGGCCAGGACCGCCGACTCCCGCCGGCTGAGCGGCCTGCGCGCCTCCGGCGCCCGCGGGCCGGGCGGGGCGAACTGGCCGACCTGGTCCGGGGCGAGCGAGCAGTGCAGCACCAGGCGCCCGGCGGCCACCGCCCTGAGCGCCCAGAGGATCACCCGCTGGGGCGCGTCGCTGCGCAGGTAGCCACAGATGCCGGCCTCCAGCACCCGCCTCAGGGTGCCGCCGGGGCATTCGTCGCAGAGCACCACCGGGCGCGTCGAGGGCGAGACGGCGATCATCCGGCGGACCGCCGCGATCAACTGGCCGTCGGCCCCGGCCGCGTCGATCAGCGCCAGGTCGGGCCTGGTGCGCTCGACCAGCGCGATCGCCTCGGGGCCGAGCGTGATCGCGCCGGCGACCTCTAGGTCGGGCTCTTCCCTGAGCCACTGTATGATCGGGATCCTGGCAACGCCTCCCGTGCCAAGCAGAAGCACCGAAGACCTGCCGCGGGGGCGGGGTGTAACCTGGGCACCGGGCTCGTAGATGCCTGCGTCCAAGTTCCGCCTCGTCTGGAAGGGTGATTCCCACAGTTCGTCAGGGTGTTGCGAAATCCTTCATCGGGCGCGCAGATTCGTTACGCTATGCGGAAAATCAGACGGCGCGGGTAGTCCTTCAGATATTTCTATAGTTCCTTAGAAGGATGCGGACCCTGCCGGATCCCTTCTGGCGGATGAGGCCGGGCAGACTCGTTCTCGGTTGCAATCTTGGCGCGGAGCGGCCACAATTCACGCTTAGAGGGCGCCGCCGCATCGCGGACCGGGCGGGCATCAGGAGGCATCGGGCCATGAGCACCCAGGAGGACTCCTTCGCAGGGCGCGCCGCGCGCATGCGCGACTGGCTCGCGCCCAGCATCGCGGAGGACTGGCCGAACCTTCCCGTCACCCACGCCGAGGGCTCCTACCTGTACGGGCTCGACGGCCGCCGCTACCTCGACTTCCTCGCCGGCTTCGCGGTCTGCGGCCTGGGTCACCGCCACCCCCGGGTGGTCGCGGCGGCGAAGGAGCAGATCGACCGGCTGATCCACGGGGCCGTGGGGGTGGTGGCCTACGACCCGCTGCTCCGCCTGTGCGAGGAGCTGGCGCGTGTGACGCCGGGCGACCTCGACGCGTTCTTCTGGGGCAACAGCGGGACCGAGGCGGTCGAGGGAGCGATCAAGCTGGCCCGGTACGTCACCGGGAGGCAGGCGGTCGTCGGCTTCATCGGGGGCTTCCACGGCCGTGCGTTCGGCTCGGCCTCTCTGACGACGTCCAACGTGAAGTACCGACGCGGCATAGAGCCTCTGCTGCCCTCTGTCCATCACGTGCCGTTTCCCTACTGCTACCGGTGCCCGCACCGCGCCGGATCCCGCTGCTGTGACGACCCGCTGGCAAGCCTCGACCGGCTCTTCCGCCACGTGGTCGCGCCAGAGGACGTGGCCGCGGTGGTCGTCGAGCCGATCCTGGGCGAGGGAGGCTACGTCGTGCCGTCTCCGGACTTCCTCCCGCGGCTGCGGGAGGTCTGCGACAGGCACGGGATACTGCTGGTGTTCGACGAGATACAGACCGGGTTCGGGCGGACCGGGGAGATGTTCGCCGCCCAGACCTTCGGCGTGACCCCCGACATCCTGCTGCTGGCCAAGGCCATCGCCTCCGGGTTCCCGCTCTCCGCGATAGCCGCCTCCCCGGCCCTGATGCGGCGGTGGCCCGCGGGCACCCACGGCACGACGTTCGGCGGGAACCCCGTCTCGTGCGCGGCGGCGGTGGCCACGCTGGAGGCGTTGCGCGACGAGCGCGTCCTCGAGAACGTGCGTGCCCGCTCCGCCGAGGCGATGGAGCGCCTCGGCGCGCTGGCCGCCCGCTCGCCGTACGTCGGCGACGTTCGCGGGAAGGGGCTGATGATCGGGGTGGAGTTCGTGGATCCCGATCGGGACGGCGCGCCGGCAGGGCCGGTGGTGCGCCGCCTGCTGGAGCTGTGCCTGGAGCGCGGGCTGCTGCTCTACCCCGCCGGCCTGGACGGGCACGTGCTGCGCATCAGCCCGCCGCTGAACCTGACGGCCGCGGAGCTCGACCGGGGGCTCTCTATCCTAGAGGAGAGCGTGGCCGCCCTCCCCGCTCCTCGCCGAGGACCCTGAGCGTCTCCTCCCTGATCAGCCCGGTGACCTGCTTGCGGAGCGCGATGAACTCGGGCGTGTCGGCCACGCCCGCCTCGCGCGGGCGCGGCAGCGCCACGGCCACCTCGGCCTTGATCTGCCCAGGGCGGGCGGTCATCACGTAGATCCGGTCCGAGAGCAGCACCGCCTCTTCTATGTCGTGCGTCACGAACAGCACGGTCTTGTGCGTCTTCTCCCAGACCGCGAGAAGCAGCTCCTGCATTATCTCCCGCGTCTGGGCGTCCAGCGCCCCGAAAGGCTCGTCCATCAGCAGGATCGAGGGGTCGTTCGCCAGGGCGCGGGCGATGGCCACGCGCTGCTGCATCCCGCCCGAGAGCTCCTTGGGGTAGGCGGGCTCGGTTCCCTCCAGGCCGACCAGCTCGATGTAGCGGCGGGCGGTCTGCGCCCGCTCCTCGGCCGGCCGGCCGCGAAGGCTCAGTCCGAACTCCACGTTGCCCTGCACCGTGAGCCACGGGAAGAGCGTGTAGGACTGGAAGACCATGCCCCTGTCCGCGCCCGGGCCCTCCACGAGCCGCCCGTCCACTGACACCTCGCCGGCGCTGGGCTCGATCAGCCCGGCCACGATCCGCAGCAGGGTGGACTTGCCGCAGCCCGACGGGCCGACGATCGTCACGAACTCGCTGTCCCGGACGCCCAGGGAGAGGCCGTCCAGGGCCTCGACCTCGCCGCCCCGCCGGCGCGTGAAGGTCACGCTCAGGTCTCTGGCCAGGAGCTTCCAGCCGCCGGTCGCTTCGCGGGCGCTCATATCTTGGGCGACCAGGGCAGCGCCATCCGGTGCAGCCCCTTGAAGACGAAGTCGAACGCGAAGCCGAGCAGCCCGATCGTGAAGAGCCCGACGAAGATGCGGTCGGTGAAGAGCCCCCGGCCGGCATCGAGGATCATGTAGCCGAGCCCCCTGTCGGCGGCCACCAGCTCCGCGACGATCAGGTAGGTCCAGGCCCACCCCATCGTTATGCGGAGGTTGTCCATGACCCCGGGCAGCGTCGCGGGCAGCAGCACCCGGCGCAGCACGTCGCCCCTCCTGGCGCCCAGGGTGTAGGCCGAGTCGAGCAGGTCCTTGGGCACGTGCGCCGTGGCGTCGGCCACGAGCAGGATCAACTGGAAGAACGTCCCGATGAAGATGACCGAGACCTTCTGCGCCATCCCGATCCCTATGTAGAGGATCAGCAGCGGGATCATCGCGCTGACCGGGAGGTAGCGGACGAAGTCCACGATCGGCTCGAGGACCGCCTCGGCGAACTTCAGGGTTCCCATGAGGATGCCGAGCGGCACGGCCAGGACGACCGCCAGGGCCCAGCCCGTGACGATGACCGTGACGCTCGCGGTCGTGTGGGTGAGCAGGCTGCCGTCTGCGACCATCGCCGCCGCCGCCCGCGCTATGTCGGACGGCGACGGCAGGAACAGCGGCGTCACGAACCCGCCGTAGGTCGCGACGGCCCACAGCAGCAGGAGCATCCCGACCGATGAGACCGCCCCCGCCAGGTACGCCTCGCGGGAGATCGGCTCGTGCGGCCGCAGGTTCTCGCCCAGCCTCGCCAGCAGGCCGGTTCTGGCTCGCCTCACCTGGCGAACGACCCGTCCAGTATGTCGGCCGCCTTGATCCCCTTCATCCCGGCCTTGCCCAGCCCCGTCCACAGGTCGATGGCGAACTGGGCCGTCTTGTGGCCCGGGCCGGGCGCGGCCTTCGTCCCGAAGAACTCCTGGACGGCCGCCGCGTCGTAGTAGCGGATGCCGGTCAGCGTCTCCGCGAAGACCTTCGGGTCCTTCAGCCACCCGCCGACGGCCCCGGCCATGATCTTGTTGGCCTCATCGGGGTTCGACTTCCAGAACTCCACGGCGCGGCTCCAGGCCCGGACGATGTTCCCCATGTCCTTGGGCCGTGCCTTGATGACATCCTTGCGGAAGACCAGCACGTCCACGATCAGGTTGGGCGTGGCCGAGGAGTCGACCAGCACCTTCCCGTGGGGTGCCTGCTTCCCCTTGGTGAGCCACGGCTCCCATGTGACCGCCGCGTCCACCTTGCCGGCCACGAACGCCGCGCCCGCGTCGCCCGCGGTCATGTTGACCATAGTTATGTCCTTCAGCGACATGCCGTTCTGCTTCAGAAGGAACGCCAGGAAGAAGTGGCTGACCGAGCCCTCGCTGAAGGCCACCTTCTTGCCCTTCAGGTCTCGGATGGTGTTGATCTCCTTGCGCGCCACGACCCCGTCTCCGCCCTTGGAGTCGTCCATCGGCAGCATGGCGGCCATCTGCAGCTCCGGCTTCACGCGCTGCACCACTGTATCTATCGTGGTCATCAGGCCGTCGATCCGCTTGGCGGCGAGCGCCACGTAGCGGGGCTTCGTATCCTCCATCAGGATGAGCTCGACCGAGGTGCCGAGCTCCTTGAGGAACCCTTTCTGCTGGGCCAGGAAGAGCGGCCCGTACCCCACCCAGACCGGGTAGCCGATCTTGAGCGGTGCGGCGGGCGCTGAGGTCGCGGGACCCACCGACACTCCCGCGACCAGGGCGATGACCAGCAGGACGGCCAAGCGGACGCTTCCCATCATGCCACCTCCAGACGTGCGGGTCTCGACCGTGGCGAAGATTCCGCCTCGATCCCGAATCCCCCTCTGTTGCGGTCAGGCCGGAGCTCGGTCCCGCAGCCAGTCCTTCAGCGGTTGGCGATGTCTATGCAGGCCTGGGCCGCGACCTCGAGGTTACGCTCGACGACGTCCTGCAGGTAGGGATCCTATTCGAGAAGCTCTCTTCGCTGTCGGCGCAGCACGGGCAGGAAGTCCCCGTAGCGTCCGAGCGTTAGGGCTTCGAACTCGACGCGGGTTGCGACGTCGGCCTCGTAGATCAGCCTGCCTTCTGCGATCACGCTGTATCGAAGCTCAATCGGGGCCCGGTTCAGCGAGACGAGATCCACCCGGCCCGCGGGCGCGAGTTGGGTAAGACGGTGCTCCAGGGCGTACCGATCGCTCGCGAAGTCGCCCTCAGGGTCCATCCCACACCGTACCCCCTAAGGCCTATCATCGCTCCTCGGGGCCAACCGTGCAACGAACCTCTCACATGCGCCGCGCAGCGCCGACTCGGCGTCCACCCCGAAGGAGTCGGCCAGGGCCGCGACCGAGAGCAGGAAGTCGCCTATCAGCTCGCGGGGGTGCTGCCCTTCCTCCACGGCCCGGCGGAGCCACTCTAGGGCTTGGACGGCGGCCGGCTCCGCCGGACCATCTCCCAGCCGGGCGGCCCGCCCCACGATCTTCTGGGCGCGCGCCAGCGCCGGCAGCGCCGTGGGGATGCCGTCGAACGGCCCGCGCTCCGGCGACTCGCGGCGCTTGATCTCGTGCCACTGGGCGAGTACCGCCTCCGGGGTCTCCAGCGGGGCGCCGGCCCTCGTCTCGGTGAAGACGTGGGGATGGCGCCCGATCAGCTTGCGGATGATGGCGTCGGTGACGTCCGCCGCGTCGAACTCGCCCGCCGCGCGCGCGATCTCGGCGTGGAAGACCACCTGCAGCAGCAGGTCGCCGAGCTCGTCGCGAAGCGCCCCGGGATCGCCCGAGGCGATCGCGTCCAGGACCTCGTGGGCCTCCTCGAGCAGGTAGGGCGCGAGCGAGGCATGGTCCTGCCTCTGGTCCCAGGGGCAGCCGCCCGGCGCGCGCAGCCGGGCCATCACCGCGACGAGGTCGTCGAAGTCGAAGCGCATGCGCGCCCGCCTACTTCTTCTCCGGCTTGGCCGCGGGCTTGCCGGCGGCCTTCCTCTCGAAGAGCTCGACCTTCGCGGCCTTCCTGATCTCGTCCAGCCAGCTCCCGAACGCCTTCTCACGCTTGGAGGCGAGGAGCTGCTCGCGGATCTCCGGGCCGGCCTTCTCGTAGGTGGCCTTCTCCGCGGCCTTCATCTCGCTGACGCGGATGATGTGGATCCCGAACTGGCTGCGCACCGGCTTGCTTATCTCCCCGGGCCGCAGCGCCCAGGCCGCCTGCTCGAACTCCTTTACCAGCGTCCCCTTGCTGACGAAGCCGAGGTCGCCGCCCTTGGTCGCGCTGCCCGGATCCTCGGAGTACTGCGCGGCCAGCTCCTCGAACTTGGCCCCCTGGGCCAGCCGGGCCTGGATGATCTTGACCTTGGCCGCCGC
>JBBIJB010000035.1:0-15440 GCA_037446215.1 Armatimonadota bacterium | reverse complement strand
GGAGGAGCCCTTGAGCGCGAGGGCCAGATCGGCCTTGTCGGCGACGCGCAGCAGGATGTGGCTCGCCTTGATCTGGGCCGGGCTGTCGTAGAGGGTGCGGTTCTCCTCGAACTGCCTGCGCACCTCGTCGTCGGTGACGGCGGGCTTGGCGACCTCCGCCAGCAGCCGGCGCTGCGTGAGCTGCATCGTGATCACGTCGCGCAGGCCCGCGAGCGTCAGGCCGTTGCGGGCGAGCGCGGTGTTGAACTCCGACTCGCTGGGGAAGCGCTGCTTGATCGCGGCGATCTGCTCCTCTATGTCCTTGTCCGAGGCGGTGAGGTTGCGGTTCTTCGCCTCCTGCAGGATCAGCCGCTGCGCGACGATCTGGTCTATGATGACCTTGGTGACCTCGACCCGCTGCTTGTCGAACTCGGGGCTCTTCGGGTCTATGCCGAACTGCACCGCGGCGCGGTCTATCTCGGCGTCCACCTGCGACCAGTATACCGCCTCGCCGTTGACCGTGGCCGCGACCCCCGAGCCCGGCTTGGCCTTCGAGGTCAGCACCCAGGCGCCCGCTCCCCCGGCCGCCAGGAGCACGACGACCCCGAGGGCGATGAGGATCTTGCGGATGTTCATATGTGAAGACCTCCCAGGTTGAGACAACGGGTACAGCATACCCCAGGGAGGGGGGAGGTGCCAGGGGTGGGGGGCGCCTCTAGCCCGAGCCCTCCGCGCCTTGCCTCCGCTCGCGCGACTTAGCGACGACGTCCGCCAGGACGACCGCCGCCGTCAGCAGCAGCAGGGTGAGGGTGATCGGGCGCAGCAGGAAGGCGAACGACTGGTTGCTGAGGATGAACGCCTGGCGCAGCGACTGCTCCAGCCGGTCGCCCAGCACCATGCCGAGCACCATCGCCACCGGCGGCATCCCCGCCCACCTCATCGCGTATCCCAGCAGGCCGAACAGGAAGACCAGCCAGACGTCGGCGACCATGTTGTTTATCGAGTAGGCGCCCACGGCCGCGAAGACGCCGATCGCCGGCATGAGGAACCTGGCCGGGATGTCCAGGATCCGGACGAAGAGCGGGATCATGGGCAGGTTCATCACCAGCAGGATCACGTTGCTTATGTAGAGCGAGGCGACCACGGTCCAGAACAGGTCGGCCTGCTGGATCATCAGGCGCGGCCCGGGCTGCACCCCGTACATCAGCAGCACCGCCAGCAGCACCGCGGTGGTGCCCGAGCCCGGGATGCCGAGCGTGAACATAGGGATCAGCGCGCCGCCGGTCGCGGAGTTGTTGGCGGTCTCCACCGAGGCCACGCCCTCGATCGCGCCGCCGCCGAGCCGCCGCTTCGCCCCACCGAAGCGCCCCTCGACCGCGTAGGCGAGCAGCGATCCGAGCGTGCTGCCCGAGCCCGGCATCACGCCCGCGAAGAAGCCGACGATGGTGCCGCGGCCCACCGGCGCCGCCGCCCTCCGCCAGTCGTCGCGCGACAGCCACAGCCGCCCGCGCAGCGCTATCCGCTCGCCGCCGGCCCGGCGCTCGTGCAGCAGGTAGTAGAGCACCTCGGCGACGCCGAAGACGCCGATTATCACCACCACGACGTCTATGCCGTCCAGCAGCTCGCCTATCCCCAGCGTGAAGCGGGGCACGCCGGTCTGGAGGTCGGAGCCGACCATCGAGAGCATGATCCCGAGCACCACCGCCAGCAGCCCGCGCGGCAGCGACCTGCCTATCAGCGTCGCCGACATCACCAGCGCGAAGGCCATAAGCGCGAAGTACTCCGACGGCCCGAACTTGAGCGCGGCCTGGGAGATGGGGCGCGCCACGACCGTCAGCGCGACGACCGAGAGCGTGCCCCCGATGAACGACCCTATCGCCGAGATCGCCAGCGCCTGCCCGGCGCGGCCCTGCTTCGCCATCTCGAAGCCGTCTATCGCGGTGATCGCCGAGGAGGCCTCGCCCGGCACCTTGAGCAGGATCGAGGTGAGCGAGCCGCCGTACATCGCGCCGAGGTAGACCCCGCACATCATTATGAGCATCGTGTCGGGGCGCACCGCGAACGCGACCGGTATGAGCAGCGCGACAGTGGTGGAGGGCCCGAGCCCCGGCAGTATCCCGACGATCGTGCCGAGGAAGCAACCGAGCACCGCCGAGAAGAGGTTGTCGAGGTTGAGCGCCGACGAGAAGCCGGCCAGGAGCTGGGGTATCACAGCCACGGCAGCAACCCCGAGGGCAGCCGCAGCCCGAGCAGCCGGGTGAACAGCAGGTAGACGGCCAGGGCGTAGATGACCGCCGGTATGAGCGGGCGCCGGCCGCCGGCGTGCGCGAACCCGGCGGCCAGCAGCCCGGTGGTGGCGATGACGAAGCCGAGGCGCGGCAGCAGCAGCGCGTAGGCGGCCATCACGGCCAGGATCGCCGCCAGCCCGCGCAGCACGGCCGGGGTGACGGTAATCCCCGACTCGACCGGCCTGCTCAGCAGCAGCGCCGCGCACAGCACGATCCCAAAGACCCCCAGGAACAGCGGGAAGGCCCGCGGCCCCAGCGGGTCGGCGACGATCGGCGGCACGAAGATCCGCGTCCCCAGGAAGGTGTAGCCCACCGAGACCGCCAGCAGCAGCCCCAGCAGGGCGCGGTCGGCCCTCATCGTCATGATCTCATCACGCCCTACTTGATGAATCCCAGCTCTTTCAGCAGCTCCGAGGTCAGCTCGCGCTCCCGCTCGAGGGACTGCGCGAACCGATCCGAAGGGAGGAACGAGTCGAAGAGGTTGTAGCGGCGGATCAGCCCGTCCCAGTACTCCGCCTGGCGCATCGCCGCGAACGCCTCGACCCAGAACGAGACCGCCGCCGGAGGGAGGTCGGGCGCGCCGAACGCGCCGCGCCAGTGCTCGATGACGAGGTCGATCCCCTGGTCGCGCCAGGTCGGGATCGAGGCCAGCGCGCCGCCCAGCCGCCTCGGCGCGGTCACCACCAGGATGCGGATCTCGCCGGCCTCCTGCTGGGTGATCGCCTCTGAGAGCCCGGTGGAGATCACCTGCACGTGGCCGCCCAGAAGCTGCGCCATCAGGTCGCCGCCGGCCCTAAACGCCGTGATGCGGACCGCCGCGGCCCTGGCCCCGGCGGCGCGGGCGGCCCTGATGATGTGGAACTGGTCGTTGCTCGGCACCGTGCCGACGCCGAAGCTGACCGACGCCGGGTCCTGCTTGATCGCGTCGAGGACCTCCTTGGCGGTCTTGAACTTGGAGTCCTTGCGCACGGCCCAGACTATGTAATCGGCGGTCAGGCGAGCGATCGCCGTGAAGTCCTTGTTGACGCGCAGCCTGGTCGTGCCGAGCAGCTCGGCCAGGTAGGCGCGGTTGCTCTCGAGCACGACCACGTTCCCGTCGCCGCGCTTGGTGTTCAGGTAGGAGCGGGCGGTGTTGCCGCCGGCGCCGCCCATGTTGTTTATTATGAACCGCTGCGGAGGGATCTTCTCCTTGCGGAAGACCTCCGAGACGATGCGCGCGTGGAGGTCGAGCCCGCCCCCGGGATCGCCCGCCGGCACCAGCTCGACCGTGCCGCTCGGCTGCCACGCCGGACCCGCGACGGCCGCCCCGCCCAGGGCCAGCGCCAGGACGACAAGCACCACGACTGCCACTCTTTCCGGCTTCATCTCAGTGCACCTCCCCGTAGTCCTACTCTTCGGGGCCCACCATCGCGTCCGCCAGAGGCGTGATCGCGGGCAGCTGCTCCAGATCCTCCACCATCTCCCTGATCGCCGCCGCCCGGCCGTCGCCGACCACGCGGCCGGCGAGGTCGGCGAACTTCGCCCGCAGCTCCTCGGGCGAGACCGGGTTCTTCGCGGTCCCCTTGCCGTGGGTGCGGCTCTCCTCGAACCGCCGGCCGTCGTTGAGGAGGACGGCCACCCGGACGGTGTGGCGGCGGTCGCGTCCCATGGCGTCGAGCTCGGGGTCGGCCAGGACGGTCACCCGGCCCGCGAGCGAGACCAGCTCGGGGTCGCGCAGCCGGTGGTCGGCGAACGACTCCACGGTGAGCGCGCCGTCGCGCAGCAGCGTCGCCGCGGTGAACGGCAGGTTCATCTGGGCCGAGGTCACGGTGTCGGGGACGTAGGGCCAACCCACGTGGTCCCGCACGGCCGTGGTGGTGTGGATCTCGACCGACTCCACCGCGTCCGGGCTCAGGTCCGGGCAGCGCTCGCGGATCGCCAGCAGCGCGTCTATCGTTGTGTGCGAGCTGCCGCACGACGGGTAGATCTTGAAGCCGACCCCGAGCATCTCGTAGCGCTCGCCGAGCCCATCCAGTATCGCCGCGGGCTCGGCCGCCTCCCCGACCAGCGTGCCCAGGAAGCCGCCGTAGGGCGCCTCCAGCACGCCCCTGACCCCGCGGAACCCCATCGCGGCCAGGTCCGCGCCGTAGATGCCGCTCTGGGCCGCCAGCCCCATGTGCATCCTCTTGACCATCGAGCCGTACTGCGACGCCATCAGCCCGGCCGCCTGGGTGCCCGCGGTGCCGAGCGCGTCATGGGTCGCCTCGGCGTTCAGGTTGAGGATGCGGCTCGCCGCCGCGGCCGCGCAGAAGACGCCGGTGGTGGCGGCCGGGTGGAACCCCTTCTTCAGCTTGGCGTAGCCGCACGCCAGCCCGACGCGCGCGCCGACCTCGTAGCCGGCGACGATCGCCTCCAGCACGCGTCTCCCCTCCACCGGCGCCTTGCGCCCGCGCTCCCGCCGCTCCGCCAGAGCGAACGCCGCCGTCGCGGTCACCGAGCCGGGGTGGAGCACGCCGCGGGCGTGGAGGTCGTCCATCTCGAACGCGTGGACCAGCGTGCCGTTGGCCAGCGCCGCGTTGGCCGCCGGCAGCAGGCACCCGTCTCCCCAGACCGTGGCCTCTCCGCCACGCCCCAGCCGCCGCGCGAACCTGACCACCGTCTGTCCCCACGGCAGGGTGCTGCCGAACAGCCCGCAGCCCAGCGTGTCCAGCAGCGCCAGCTTGGCGTAGCCCACGACCTCGGCCGGTACCTCCTCGAGGCGCAGCCCTGCCACCCACTCCGCCAGGGGTCCGGTGATCTCCGCCGTCGTCCTACCCTGCGCGTGTGCCACCCCGATCAGCCTCCTGCTCCCCGCCGCCTACGCCCCTGAGGGCGGCGTTCCGTAGCGCTCCGACAGCCCGGCCCACAGGGCCGCGTTGATCAGGACCTCGCGGTCCTGGAACGAGACCACAGGCGCGAACCCCTCGACCGTCCCCGAGTCGCGCAGGTGGCGACCGCATCCGATCATCGCGAAGATCGCAGCCCTCTGCAGGTCGCTGGGATAGATCGCCAGCCGGTAGCCCATCCGGTCGAGCTCGCCCGAGGGCACCACCGGCGTCTTGCCGCCGACGAAGATGTTGATCATCAGGGGGCCGGCCAGGGAGCGGGCGATCCTCCTTATCTCCTCCACGGACTGGGGTGCCTCGACGAACAGGACGTCGGCGCCGGCCTCGCTGTAGGCGCGCGCCCGCGTCAGCGCCCCCTCCAACCCTTCCACCGCGCGCGCGTCGGTGCGCGCTATGATCACGGTCTCCTCGCGGCGCGCCTCGACCGCGGCCCGGAGCTTCGAGACCATCTCCTCCGTGGAGATCAGCACCTTACCCTCGTAGTGGCCGCAGCGCTTCGGGGTGACCTGATCCTCGAGGTGGAGGGCGGCGACGCCGGCGCGCTCCCACTCGCGCACGGTCCGCCGGACGTTGAGGGGGTTGCCGTAGCCGGTGTCGGCGTCGGCGATCACAGGGAGAGAGGTGGCCTCACAGATCGTCGCGATCCGCCCCACCATCTCGTCCATGGTCGCGAGGCCCACATCCGGGAAGCCCATGCTGCGCGAGATCGCCCCGCCGCTGACGTAGACCGCCTCGAAGCCGCAGTACTCGACGATCCTGGCGCTCAGCGCGTCGAACGTGCCAGGGGCCAAGAGGATCGGGCCCTCGGCCAACCGCCGGCGCAGCCACTCCCGTCCGTTCACCGGCCTCGCCTCCCTCCGTAGCCGCTCACACCCTGTCCTCTCCCTTCCTGGGCCTTCGGACGCTCCTGCCCTGGGCCTCCAGGTAGCCCTTGATGCCGCCGGAGCGCAGGATCTCGAGCATGAGCGGGGGCAGGGGATGGGCCTTGATCTCGACCCCGCGCGCGGGGATCCTGGCCGATCCCGCCTCCAGGTCCACCAGCACCACGTCGCCGTCGGCTATCTGCGAGGTGTCGCACTCGACCACGGGCAGCCCGACGTTGACCGCGTTCCGGAAGAAGATCCTGGCGAACGAGGCGGCGAGCACAGCCGAGATGCCGGCCGCGCGCAGCAGGCGCGGGGCGGTCTCGCGCGACGAGCCCATGCCGAAGTTGTGGCCCGCCGCGACCAGGTCGCCCGGCCTGATCCGCGAGGCCAGCGTGGGATCGAGGTCCTCGAACAGCACCGGCACCAGCGATGCGATGTCCTCTGTGCGGCTCTTGTGCCGGGCCGGGATGATGTAGTCGGTGTTGACGTCGTCGCCGACGCGGTGCGCGCGTCCCTCTATGATCACGGGCTCCTCCTCACAGCAGGCGCCTGGGATCGGTGATGGCGCCGACATACGCAGAGGCGGCGGCCGTGGCGGCCGACGCGAGAAAGATGTTCGCCTCGGGGTTGCCCATCCGTCCGCGGAAGTTGCGCGGGCCGGAGGAGACCACGTTCTCGCCGTCGGCCGGGATGCCCTGGGCTATTCCCGCGCACGGGCCGCAGCCGGGCGGGACGATGCAGGCCCCTGCCGTGACAAGCGTCTCGATCACGCCCTCGCGCAGCGCCGAGTGGTAGACCTCGGCCGAGCCCGGGGCGACCACCATCCTGACGCCGGGCGACAGGCTGCGGCCTTCCAGCACCCGCGCCGCCGCCCGCAGGTCGTCCAGGCGGCCCGCGCTGCAGGTGCCGATGAACACCATCTGCACCGGCGTCCCCTCGACCTCGCCGACGTCCACGACGTCGCCCGGCGAGTGGGGGCGCGCCACCTGCGGGGCCAGGCCGCCGAGATCGAACTCGAAGCTCTCCTCGTAGACGGCGCCCGGATCGGGCGCGACGAACTCGAATCTCCCCTCGATCCGCCCCTCCAGCCACGATCGGAGCACGGCGTCGCCAGGGAAGATCCCGCACTTGGCGCCCAGCTCGACCGCGGCGTTCGCCAGCGTGAAGCGCCCGTCCATGCTCATCTGTGCCACCGCCGGGCCCTGGAACTCCAGCGAGCGGTAGTTGGACCGGTGCAGCCCGAGGCGGCGGATCAGGTACTGCGCCACGTCCTTCGCGTCGACCCCCGGCCCGGGCGCGCCGCCGAGCACGATGCGCAGCGTCTCCGGCACCCTGAACCACACCTCGCCCTTGGCCGCGGCGAGCGCCATGTCCGATGAGCCCATGCCCGTCGCCAGGCAGTTGACGGCGCCGAGCGTGGTGGTGTGGGAGTCCGATCCCACGACCAGGTCCCCGGGCCTGACGTGGCCCAGCTCGGGCAGCGCGATGTGGCAGACGCCCTCGCCCTCCTCGAGCAGGTTGGAGCCGTGCTCCTCGGCGAACGCCCTCATCCGGTCGTGGATGTTCGCCACCACCGCGGTCGGCGGCGGGACCGCGTGGTCCAGCACCAGGAACAGCTGCGCGGGCCGGCGCGGCTTTGCGAACCCGAGCTCGCGGAGGGTGTCTATCACCAGCGGCCGGTTGCCGTCGTGCGCCATCATCACGTCTACCTCGGCGACGACGAACTCTCCGGCGTGCGCCTCCCTGCCGCAGCGCCGCGACAGGATCCTCTCGGCTATCGTCAGCGCGGCCACTGGCGTAGCGCCTCCTCGGCGAGCGCGAGGAAGGCGTCGTCCGACAGGGTGCCTGTCTCCCCGCGATCCCAGACCTTCCGCAGCGCGCCCACCACCCTGCGGGCCTGCTCGTCGCTCACCTCGATGCCCGCCTGCCCGAGGCGGTAGCGCACCGCGTTCATGCCGCTGTACTTGCCGATCAGGATGCGCCTCCTGTTGCCTACGAGCTCGGGCGGGAGGGGCTCGTAGAGAGGGGGGGAGGTGAGTACTCCGCGCACGTGGCCCTCGAGCTTGTGCGAGAAGGCGCTCTCGCCCACCAGCGGCTTGTGGACGGGGATCGGGATGCCGGTCCACTCGGCCACCAGATGGGAGAGCTTGAAGAGGTCCTCGGTCGCGATCCCGGTCCGGACCCCGTAGAACGCCTCCAGCGCCAGCACCGTCTCGTCCATGCAGGCGCTGCCCGCCCGCTCGCCCAGTCCGTTCACGGTCACGTCGAGGATCGAGGCGCCGCCCTCGGCCGCGGCGAGGGTGTTGGCCAGCGCCAGGCCGAAGTCGTTGTGGCAGTGCACCTGGAGAGGCACGTCGAACTCGCGCGTCAGCGCGCCCACCATCCAGCGCATCGCCGGCGGGAACATCGCGCCAGCGGTGTCCGCCACCGAGAGCCGGTCCGCGCCCGCGTCCAGCGCCGCCCCGAACAGGGTTCGAACGAAGTCGAGGTCGGCGCGGGTGGTGTCGGTGGGCGCGAAGCGGACGATCGGCACGCGGCCCCGGGCCCGGCCGATCGCCTCGACCGCCCGCTCGAGCATCTCCTCGCGCGTCATCTTCAGCAGCAGCCGCAGCCGCTGGTCGGAGCAGGGCAGCTGGATGTCTATGATGTCGGGCCCGCACTCGATCGCCGCATCCACCTCGTCGCGCCAGTCGGGATCGAAGACCTGGGTGATCGCCTCGACCTTGATCCGGAGGCCGAGCCTCTTGACCCGGAGGACCGTCTCCGCGTCCGTCCGCGCCTTGCCCGGGTAGCCCGCCTGCGCCTGCGGGACACCGATCTCGTCCAGCAGTCGGATCAGCGCCACCTTCGCCTCCACCCCGAACTCGGCCGAGGCGGCCTGGTCTCCCTCGCGCGCGGTGCAGTCGCAGACGACGATCTCGTCCGGCAGGCGCGACTCGTCCCTGACCTCGGGCCTCCGGACGTGGGGGCTGAGGTAGTCCGCTAGCCTGTCCATATGCGCTCCTGCTCCCGACCCACATCCTCGAAGTACTCCAGGAGGTTGTCGCGGGACTGCCTTATGTGTCGGCGCATCAGCCGCTCCGCCGCGCAGCCGTCGCGCTCCTCGACCGCGGCGAGGATCGCCAGGTGCTCGCGCGCCGCCTCGGCCGACCGCTGGTGGAACGCGCCCGAGACCGCGCGGGCCAGGGTCATGCGCGCGTGGAGACGGTGGGAGATGTCGAGAAGCACCGCGTTCCCCGACGCGTGGAGGATCTCACGGTGGAAGTCCCTGGTGGGGGCGTGGTAGGCGTTGGGCCTCCGGCCTACCTCGCGCAGGCGCGCACTGAACTTCTGCCTGCACTCCGCGATGTGCTTCTCCGACATGCGCTCGGCGGCCAGGCGCGCGGCCAGCCCTTCGATCGCCTCGCGAACCTCGAAGATCTCCGCGAGGTGGGAGCCGTTCAGGAGCACGACGCGCGCGCCTCTGTAGGGGAGGACCTCGACCAGACCCTCCTCTGCGAGCCGGCTTAGGGCCTC
This sequence comes from Armatimonadota bacterium, assembly GCA_037446215.1. Taxonomy (GTDB): domain Bacteria; phylum Sysuimicrobiota; class Sysuimicrobiia; order Sysuimicrobiales; family Humicultoraceae; genus VGFA01. The sequence continues at coordinate 5,927 of JBBIJB010000035.1, read as the reverse complement.
GCGCAGCGGGGTGCGGCTGATCCCCAGCCGCCGGCTCAGGTCGGCCTCGCGCAGGTCCGCGCCCTGGGGGATCTTGCCCTCGAGGATCTCTGTTCGAAGGCGCGAGTGGGCGCGCTCCTTGAGGGTGGCCGACGTGTTGGTCGCCCTTCCCTGCCGCGGCATCTTCGCTCCCGGACCACCGAAGCCTATCGGGATTGTGCACAATCTTGCGCACAATTCGGCATCGCCGCGGGTTATCCTGCCGCTGCCCTCAACGACAGCCGCCCGGCCAGCCGTATCAGGTCGGCCAGGGAGGCGGCCTGCTCGCCGAAGGTCCGGCCCGAGGCCGGCACCGTCACGCCGTTCGCGGTGATCTGTGCCCGCCTGCCCAGAGCCGCGCGCAGTTGCCGCTGCGCCTCGTCGTCCATGTGGCCGCCCTCGGAGAAGCGCACCACGAAGGCGCCGCCCTGGCGCGCTATCGAGGCGACGCCGGCGTCGCGGGCCGCGACGCGCAGCCGCGCCGCGTCCAGGAGGGCGAGCGCCGGATCCGGAGCAGGGCCCCACCGCTCCTGCATCTGAGCGGCGGCCTCCTCGACCTCCTCGGCGGTGCGCGCGGCGCCGAGCCCCCTGTAAAACACGATCCGATCGGCCTCGGACGGGACGTAGGACAGCGGCAGGTGGGCGCTGACCCCCAGCTCCAGCGTGGGATCGCGCGGCTCCTCGACGATCTCGCCGCGGGCCTCCCTTATCGCCTCGTCCAGCAGGCGGCAGTAGAGGTCGAATCCGACCGCGGCCACGTGGCCGTGCTGCTCAGGCCCCAGGATGTTGCCGGCACCGCGGATCTCGAGGTCGCGCATCGCCAGCCCCAGCCCGGATCCCAGCTCCACGAACTCGGCCATCGCCCGCAGCCGCTGCTCCGCCTCGGGGGTGAGCGGCACGTTCTGCGGGTAGAGCAGGTAGCAGTAGGCCTGGCGGTCCGCGCGCCCCACACGGCCGCGCAGCTGGTAGAGCTGCGCCAGCCCCATCAGGTGGGCGTCCTCGATGACTACCGTGTTGACCTGGGCGATGTCGAGGCCGATCTCGACTATCGTGGTGCAGACCAGCACGTCGGTGTGGCCGCCCAGGAAGTCGAGCATCACCGCCTCCAGCCGCTCCTCGCCCATCTGCCCGTGCGCCACCGCCACGCGCGCCTCCGGTACCAGCGCGCGGATCCGCCTGGCCGCGCGCTCGATCGACATCACCCTGTTGTGGACGACGTAGACCTGACCGCCCCGCGCGATCTCCCGCTCGATCGCGTACCGGATGGTCTCGTCCGACTGCGGCCGGATCTCGGTGTGGACGGGCAGGCGCGCCTCGGGCGGCGTCTCCATCACGGTCATGTCGCGCAGGCCGGAGAGCGACATGTGCAGCGTGCGGGGGATCGGGGTCGCGGTCAGCGTCAGCACGTCCACGCTCCGCCGCAGCGCCTTGAGCCGCTCCTTGTGCGCGACGCCGAACCGCTGCTCCTCGTCTATGACGACCAGGCCGAGGTCTCTGAACCGCACGTCCTTCGCGAGGATCCTGTGGGTGCCGATCAGGACGTCCACGCCCCCGGAGGCGGTCCGCCGCAGTATCTCCTGCTGCTCGGAGGGCGAGCGGAACCTGCTGATCATCTCGACGGTCACGGGGAAGCGGGCGAAGCGCTCGCTGAAGACGTTGTAGTGCTGCTGCGCGAGCACCGTGGTCGGCACCACCACCGCGACCTGCTTGCCCTCCATCACCGCCTTGAACGCGGCGCGCATCGCGACCTCGGTCTTGCCGTAGCCGACATCGCCCGCGACCAGCCGGTCCATCGGCCTGGGCGACTCCATGTCGCGCTTGACCTGCTCGATCGCCGCGCGCTGATCGGGCGTCTCCCGGTGGGGAAACGCCTCCTCCATCTCGCGCTGCCAGTGGGTGTCGGGCCCGAAGGTGTGGCCCGGCGCGGAGGCCCGCGCGGCGTAGAGCGAGAGGAGCGAGGCGGCCATCTCGCGCGCCGCCTCCTTGACCCGCCGCTTCTCGCGCTCCCAGTCGGCTCCGCCCAGGCGGTGGATCCGCACCTGCTCGCCCTCGGAGCCGATGTACCGGTTCACCAGCCCGACCTGGTCGGTGGGAACGTAGAGCCGGTCCTCGGCCGCGTACTCGAGCAGCATGTACTCGCGCTCGGCGCCGTCGGCGCCCATGCGGACGAGCCCCCGGTAGCGGCTTATCCCGTGGTGGAGGTGGACCACGAGGTCGCCCGGCGAGAGGTCGGCGAAGGAGGTGATCCGCTCCCCCTCGCGGAGGAAGCGCATGCGCGGGCGGCGCCTCCGCCAACCGACGATCTCGGCGTCGGTGACTACGGCGAGCCCTGCCCAGTCCAGGCGGAACCCCCTCCACAGGGGGGCCTGGACGGCGGTGATCGTGCCGGGGAGGAACGCCCCTGCCGCGCCCGGCTCGGCGAGGCCTATCTCTACCCCGGCGCCGCGCAGGACCCCTGCCATCCGCTCCGCCTGGGCCGACGCGACCACCACGTGCAGTCCCTCACCGGCGAGCGAGGTCAGCATCTGCGCCAGCAGGTGGGTCTGCCCCCCGTGGGCCTCGACCCCGGCGGCGGCCATCCTCGTCTCCTGCCAGCGCCCCCGCGGGGTGCGGGCGGCGGAGACGGCGAGGGTCATCCTGCCCTGGGGTGCCTCCAGGGACGCCTCCCTCCGCGTCTGCGACTGGACGGCCGTCTCGCACTCGGCCGGCTCGAGGAGAGCCAGCATCCCTCCCGGCGGGAGGTAGTCGGCGAGAGAGACCCACGCGGGCCCGACCCGCTCCGGGTCGAGGAGCGCCGGCCTCACCACCGCCTCGTCCAGCAGGTCGAGCCCCCGCTGCGAGAGGGGGTCGAAGGTCCTGACCGAATCCACCTCGTCGCCCCACAGGTCGACTCGGACCGGGGCCTCGGCGTCCGGGGGGAAGAGGTCCACTATCCCGCCGCGGACCGCGAACTCGCCGCGGCCGGCCACCAGCCCGGTGCGCTGGTAGCCCCCGGCCTCGATCACGCGGACCAGGTGGCCGCGGGGGAGGATCTGGCCTGCCCGCACACGGATGGTGGCGAGCTCCAGCGACTCCGGTGAGGGGAGGGGTTCGGCGAGCGCCGCGGCCGGCGCCACGACCGCCGTGGCCTCTTGCCCCCGAAGCGCGGCGAGCGCGGCGAGCTGCTCCCGGGTGTGCTCGACCTCCGCGGGCTGGACCTCGGGTCCTGTGTAGGCGACGACCCGCCAGCCCTCCTCGGCCAGGAGGGCCGTGAGATCCGAGGCCAGCCGGACGGCCGAGCCCCGATCCGGCGCGATTGCCAGCACACGACGGATGCCCCCGGCGATCGCGGGATCCGTGGCCGCGGCCGCGACCACGAGGGAGGCGGCGCTGCCCCCCGGCCCGAGGACGAGCGGGGGCGAGGCCCCACGGAGCAGGGCCTCCCTGACCTCGCTGTAGGCCGGCGTCCCCCTAAGGAGCGCCAGGATCTCGCTCGTCACAGACCTTCACCCGCGCCACGACTACCCGTAACCTCCATTGTATCGAATCGGGCTCGCCGGCGCACAGCGCGAATGGAAGTGGAGCCGGTGCGCAGAATAGAAGCACATCGGCCGATCGATGCGACGCAGCACCTTCCGCGCCGCCGGTCAGACCCTGGAGAGCGAGCATGGCAGGCGCCGCCAAGGCACCGATCCTCATCATCGCCGTCCTGATCGCAGCCGCCACCGCTGCCCAGCCCGCCGCCACCGCGCCCGCGGAGCCGCGGCCGGTCCGCGGCGGCGTCTTCCGCTACGCGCACTACGGCGAGCCCCCTTCGCTCGACCTGCACTGGACCACCGCTACCATCACGCAGGACATCGGCGTGCACATCTACGAGGGGCTGTTCGCGCCGAGCGCGGCCTTCGAGCCGCGCCCGCTGCTGGTCGAGCGCTGGACGCTCAGCCCGAGCCGGCTCGTCTACACCTTCCACCTGCGGCGCGGCGTGATGTTCCACCACGGGCGCGAGATGACCGCCGACGATGTGGTGGCCTCACTCGCGCGCTGGTCGCGGTTGTCGGCCCGCGGCCGAGAGGTGTTCCGTGATGTCGCGGCGCTGGCGGCCACCGACCGCTACACGGTGGAGCTCAGGCTGAGCGAGCCCAACGCCCTGGTGCCTCTGACGCTGGCGATGCCCGGCCAGGGCGCGGTCGTCTATCCCCGGGAGGTGATAGACGAGGCCGGGGGTGGGATGGTGAGGCGGTTCATCGGGACCGGCCCGTACAGGTTCATAGAGCACCTGCCCGACCGTCACATCCGCCTCGACCGCTTCGAGCAGTACACCGCGGTGACCGAGGAGCCCAGCGGCATGGCGGGCCGGCGCGTCGCCTACCTCGATACGATCTACTTCGTTCCCATCCCGGACCCGGCGGTGCGCGTGGCAGGGGTGATCCGGGGCGAGTACCACATGGCGGACACGATCCCCCACGACGACTATGGACGGCTGCGGGGCATCAGGGGCATCACCCCGATGGTGATCCCCAAGGCGAACCAGCACGGTTTCTTCTTCAACCACCGCTCTCCGCTGATGCGGGACAGGCGGATCCGCCACGCCTTCCTTGCGGCGCTGGACATGGAGGCGATAATGCGCGGGGTCTACGGGCCGCGGGAGTTCTGGCGCCTGGATCCGGGACACGTGGCCCGCGAGCACCCGATGTGGACCGACGCGGGCAAGGAGCTCTACAACCAGAAGGATCCGGAGCGCGCCCGCAGGCTGCTGGCCGAGGCCGGATACCAGGGGCAGCCCGTCCGCTGGCTCGCCACAACCGAGATCTACCCCCACTTCGCGTCGGCGAACATCGCCAAGTCCCAGCTCGAGCGCGCCGGGTTCGTGATCGACCTCCAGGTGACCGACTGGGCGACGGTGGTGGCGAGGCGGGCGCGCCCCGAGCTCTACGACCTCCACATCACCCGGTACATGCTGGTGCCGGACCCGACCCAGCTCGTGTTCCTGGCCCCCGCTTCGCCCGGATGGTACGAGAACAGGGAGATGGCCGCGCTCGTGCGCCTGCTGGCGCGCCACGGCGACCCGAGGGTGCGCAAGGAGATCTGGCGGCGCGCGCAGCGCCTCATCTATGAAGACGCGGCCGCCGTGAAGGTGGGCGACTGGTTCCAGCTCCATCTGCTGCGGGAGGATGTACGGGGTTACACGGGCGTCCCCGCGACCTACCACTGGAACGTCTGGATAGAGCCGAGGTAGGAGGGGGCTAGCCAGGCGCTTCGGAATATGGCACATTCTCCGTAATACCTCGCGCGGATAGCAGGGAGGAGAGCGACCATGGTGAGACCCACCAAGATGGCGATCCTCGTTCTAGGTGCCGTGCTCGTCGCGGCCCTGGCCGTGCAGCCCGCGGCGCCCGCGCCCGCGGAGCCGCGTCCCGTCCGCGGGGGCGTCCTCCGCCACGCGCACATCGGCGAGCCCCCTTCGCTCGATCTTCACTGGACCACCGCCACAATCACGCAGGACATCGGCAACCACATCTACGAGGGGCTGTTCGCGCTGAGCGCGACCTTCGAGCCGCGCCCGCTGCTGATAGACCGCTGGACGCTCAGCCCGAGCCGGCTTGTCTACACCTTCCACCTGCGGCGCAACGTCATGTTCCACCACGGGCGCGAGATGACCGCCGACGACGTGGTGGCATCCCTGACGCGCTGGTCGCGGCTCGCGGCCCGCGGCCGTGAGCTGTTCCGGATCGTCACCGCGCTCACGGCCGTCGACCGACACACTGTCGAGCTCAAGGTGAGCGAGCCCAACGTCCTGGTTCCCCTGATACTCGGCATGCCCGGCCAGGGCGCCGTCATCTACCCAAAGGAGATCGCGGACGAGGCAGGGACCTCGATGATACGGAGGTTCATAGGGACCGGCCCGTACAGGTTCATAGAGCACCTGCCGG
>JBBIJB010000034.1:0-23499 GCA_037446215.1 Armatimonadota bacterium | reverse complement strand
TCGGGGAGGGGGGATTTGAACCCCCGGCCTCAGCGTCCCGAACGCTGCGCGCTAAACCAAGCTGCGCCACTCCCCGGCGCCGCCCCTATTGTACCGACGGAGACGGACACCGGCAAGCCGAGTCCCCCGTCCGCTACTCGGAGCGTTCCAACTCCTCGGAGCCCGCCGGCTCCTCCGCATCCGCCGCCCCCGCTTCCCCTTCCTCTGCGGGAGCGTCCGCGCCCCCGGCGTCGCCGGGAGCCTCCTCCGGTCCCTGATCGGGGCCGGCCTCGCGCGGCTCCATCGCCTGCCTGAGGAGGGCCCCGACGGCATCGCCTATCGTCACCCTGCCGTCGTCCTCCTGCACCTTCATGAACTCCTTGACGCGCTTGCGCTCGGCCTCCCTCGCGACGCGCCGGAGGCTGAGCAGCATCCTTCTCTCTTCGGGCCTGATCTCCGTTACCATCGCGTCGACGGTCTGGTTGAGCTCGATGACGTCCTCCACCTTGCCGACCCTCTTCTCGGCCAGCTCCGAGATCGGAAGGAAGGCGTCCAGGTCGCGGAGCCTCACGAACGCCCCGGACGGAACGATGCGCACCACCTTGCCCTTCACGACGTCTCCGACCCGGTGCCGCTCGGTGACCTCCGACCACGGGTCGGCGAGAATCTGCTTGAGCCCGAGCGAAATCTTGCCGCTGTCCCGGTCCACGCGAAGGACCTGGACCCGAAGCTGCTGGTTGCGCCGGACCACCTCGGAGGGATGCCGGATGTAGGTCCACGCCATCTCGCTGATCGGGAGCAGGCCGTCGACTCCGCCAATATCCACGAAGGCGCCGAAGTCGGTGATCCTCTTGACGGTTCCCTCAAGAACCGCCCCCTCCTCGAGGGTCTGAATCGCCTCCTCACGCTTGGCGCGGCGGTCTTCCTCCACCGCGAGCCTGTGCGAGAGGATGACACGGCCCTTGCCCCGGTCGACCTCGATGATCTTCAGGGGCACGGACTGCCCGACGAACCACTCGAACCGCCGGCCCTTGGCCTGCGAGAGGTCCACGTGCGACCCCGGCACGAATCCCCGGACCCCTAGGTCAACGACCAGTCCGCCCTTGACCTTGTCCACGACCATCGCGTGCAGGATCGTTCCCGCCTGATGGACCTCTATCAGGCGCTCCCAGGCCTCCACGAAGTCGGCCCGCTTCTTGCTCAAGATGATACTGCCCTCTTCGCCTTCCACGCGCATCACCATGACGTTGATTCTGTCTCCCACCGCCACGGGCTCGGGCTCCGAGCCCCGATGGGTCAACTCCTTGACCGGTATGAGCCCTTCTGACTTGGCGCCGACATCGACCAGGACCCCTTCGGTATCGACCCTAACCACCGTGCCCTTCACGATCTGCCTCTCCCGAAGCCTGGGGATCGCCTCGGACAGATCCAACGCGTCTCCCCCGGATGCCTGGTCGTCAGTCATCTGTATATCTTCAGCCATGCGCCTTTTCTCCCCTTCACTCACACTTCGGTCCGGCGCCTCTTGGCGCCGGACGTACCCAACTAGGTTCGCCGCCGCAAACCGCTTTCCTCCCGCTTGCTAGATCCTCCAATGGTCGTGCAGCCGCCGTCTCGCCGCGCGCAGGCGCGGCGCCACCAGGGCTCGCGCGGCCTCGGGCGGGGAGGCCTCCTCGTCGCCGCGCCAGGCAACCCGCCCCACCATCGGCTCTACCGTCGCCACTGCCGATGCGCCGAGCGCGGCCAGATCGTACCCGCCCTCGAGGACGGCCATCATCGGCGCGTCCAGCGCCCTGGCCGCCTCGTCGAGAAGCCCGGCCATGCGACCGAAGCCGCGGGCGGTCAGGACCATCGCTCCGAGGGGATCGGCGAAGTGCGCATCGTACCCAGCCGAGACGATCAGGAACTCCGGCTTGAATGCCGCGGCCAGCGGGAGCACGACCTCAGTGAACGCCTCCTCGTACCCGGCGTCACCGGTTTCGGCGGGCAGCGGGAGGTTCACCGTCAGCCCCTCGCCGTCGCCCGCTCCGATCTCCTCCAGAGCGCCCGTACCAGGATACCAGAACTCCTGGTGCAGCGACACGAAGAGCACCGAGGGGTCCCTCCAGAACACCTCCTGGGTCCCGTTCCCGTGGTGAACGTCCCAGTCAACGATCATTACCCGCTGCCTGCCCGCCGCCCTGGCCGCGGCCGCGGCGACCGCGGCGTTGTTGAACAGGCAGAAGCCCATCCCGCGATCCGGAAGCGCATGGTGGCCCGGGGGCCGGACGCCGACAAAGGCCCGGGAGGCCTCGCCCGAGCACAACGCCTCGGCCGCACGCTGAGCCGCGCCGGCGGCATAGCGGGCCGCCTCGGCAGAGCGGGGAGCCACTCGGGTGTCCGAGTCCAGCCAACCGCCGCCGCTCGCCGCCAGCGAGTCTATCGACGCCGCGTAGGACGGGCTGTGAACGCGCTCCAGCAACTCCCGGTCCACGGCCGGTGGGTCAGGCAGGTCGACCACGCCCGGCAGGCCGCTGGCCTCCATCGCCTCCCGAATCGCAGAGAGACGCTCGGGCCTCTCGGGGTGGCCTGGTCCGGTGGCGTGGGAACCGGAGGATGGATGGGAGACGTACAGCACGCTCATCTGCCCGCCGCGGCGCGGATGCGCGCGATCGCGGCCTCGACCCCATCGGGGGCGCCAAAGATCGCGGAGGCGGCCACGAGCACGTCCGCACCGGCCTCCACGGCGGCGGCCGCGTTGTCCGCCGACACCCCGCCGTCCAGGCCGATCTGAACCGGGCGGCCTTCCAGCATCCGCCGCAGGCGCCGGACCTTCCCCAGCGAGGCGGGAATGAACTCCTGGCCCGAGTACCCGGGGTTCACGCTCATCACGAGGACGAAGTCCAGGAGGTCCAGCAGCTCCGAGCAGGATTCCGGCGGCGTCCCAGGGTTGAGCGCCAGCCCCGCGCGCATGCCGAGAGCGCGGATCTGCGCCAGGTCTCGGTGTGGATGGGCGGTTGCCTCGATGTGCACGGCCAAGTTGGCGGCCCCGGCGCGCGCGAACTCCGCCAGGTGCCTCTCCGGCTCCACAACCATCAGGTGCAGGTCGAGCGGGAGGCCGGTCTCGCGGCGCAGGGCCTCGACAACGACCGATCCCATCGTGATCGGCGGCACGAAGCGGCCGTCCATGACGTCCACCTGGATCATGTCGGCCCCGCCCCGCTCGGCGGCACGGACAGCCTCACCCAGGTTGGCGAAGTCGGCGCTCAGTATGCTGGCCGATATCTGCACGCCGCCGAGCCCTGGCGCGGTCGGGACTGTCACGGGCGCACCTCCTGGACCAGCCGGCGGTCCACATAGACCTGCACTATCGTGTATCCCTGGCTGCGCACGATCTGGTCGATCCGATCCCCCGGTGAGTGGGTGGCCTGGTAGGCCGTGCGCACCCCTGTTTCGTCAATCACGACGATCTTGACCTCCTGCGGCCCGCCCTCCGGCACCACCACCTGGATCCGAGTCCTCTTGGCGGTCCCGGCGGCCTCGGGCTGCGCCGGGGTGACGGTGGGCTGAGGCCGCGCCCCCGCTGCCGGCGGGGTGGGCGATACGCGCGGCACGGGCGGAGGCGAGGGCCGAGGCCTCGGCGTCTCGACCCGCTGGGGCTCCGCGGTCACTATCGGCGCGCGCGGTGGCGCGCCCTCCTCGCCCGGTCTCGCGCTGATAGTCACTGTCACGGGTGACGACCCGGGCCGCATCCTCGTGGCGGGCGCGGGAGCCTGCTCTACCACCACGCCGGGAGGGAACTCCGAGGTGGCCACCGTGCGGATGTGCGTGATCACCATCCCGAGCTCCTCGAGCCTCTGCCTGGCCTCGGCAAGGGTCAGGCCTACGAGGCCGGGCATCTCGACCACGTTTGGACCGCGGCTGATGAGAAGAGAGACCTGCGAGTCGGCCGGCACTCGCGATCCTGCCGGCGGCTCCTGGCGGATCACCGAGCCCGGCTTCACTAGGTCGTCGTGGCCCTCCTGCAGGACTCCCGCCCTCAGGCCTGCCTCCTCCAGCATCAGCTGCGCCTCCTGGAGCGGGCGGCGGGTGACGTCGGGCACGTCCACCAGCTTCGAGCCCATGCTCACGGTTATACCCACCACCCGGCCGCGCTTGAGCCTCCTGCCGGCGGGCTGGTCCTGGGCGATCACCGTATCCGCCGGCGCGTTCGGATCGTAGGCTCGCTCGGTCACCTCGACGGCCAACCCTGCTTGCCTGGCTATCAACTCGGCCTGGGGGAGCGTCCGTCCCACCAGATCGGGCATCTCGACCTCGGGTACGTTGAGGTAGCCGCCCACAGCCTGCCATGCGATCCAGATCCCGATCCCCAGGGCAAACGCCAGCGCCGCGCCCAGGGGAAGCAGGATCGCGCTGCGGCGGCGCGGCGGCGGCTCTGCCTCGCCGAGCTCGAACCTTCGGGTCGACCCCTCCTCCTCGGGTGCGGACGACTTCCACAGGTCGCTCCTGCCGGCCAGGTCGTCGGACATCTCGCGCGACGACTGATAGCGCGCCTCCGCGCGCTTCGCCATCGCCTTCATCACGATGCCTTCCAGGCGCACCGGTACGTCGGGTTGAACCGAGCGCGGCGGAGGCACGACCCCGTGCAGGTGTTGGAGCGCGATCGAGATGTGACTCTCGCCCTCGAACGGCAGTCTCCCGGTCAGCATCTCGTAGAGCACGACGCCGAGCGCATAGATGTCCGAGGCCCGCCCCACTCCGGCGCCCCGGGCCTGCTCAGGCGACATGTACTGGACTGTGCCCATCACCACGCCAGGCTCGGTGATGGTGACCGCGGCCAGGGCGCGGGCTATGCCGAAGTCGGCGACCTTCACTGTCCCATCCGGCGCAAGGAGGATGTTCTGCGGCTTGACGTCCCTGTGGACTATTCCCTGGCGGTGGGCGTATTCGAGGGCCTCGCAGACGGAGACCGCTATTCGCAAAGCGTCCGCGGGGTCCAGGCGGCCGAACCGCTTGAGGTAGGCCCTCAGATCCGGCCCGTCCACGTACTCCATCGCTATGTAGTAGACATCGCCGTCGCGGCCGCTCTCGAAGACCCTTACGACGTTCGGATGCGACAGCGCCTCTGCGGAGCGTGCCTCCCGGGCGAACCGCTCCACGAACTCGCGGTCCTCTGCGTACTGCTCGCGAAGGAGCTTGAGCGCCACGACCGCGCCGTCCTCGCTTCGGCGTGCCCGGTAGACCGTGGACATGCCCCCCTCGGCGACGCGCTCCAGCACCTCGTACCGGCCCGCGATGACGGCGCCAGTGGAGACCCTCATGCGCCCTCTCCTGCCCGCCGCGTGCGGCGCAGCTGCCCGCACGCCGCGTCTATCTCGAGCCCGCGCTCCACCCTGACCGTTGCCCCGATCCCGGCACCCCTCAGCCGCCCCGCGAACCCGTGCAGCTCCTGATGGGGCGGTCGGACGTAGGTCAGCCCCGGAACCGGGTTGTAGGGAATGACGTTGACGTGGGCCCGGGCGCCCGCAAGGAGTCGGGTCAGACCACGAATCTGCTCCTCGCCGTCGTTGACCCCACGGATGAGCACGTACTCGTAGGTCACCCGCCGACCCGTCACGCTGGCATACTCCCGGGCAGCAGCGATCACCTCGGAGAGCGGCCAGCGCGATCCGGCCGGTACCAGCTTCTCGCGCACCCCGTCGGTCGCCGCGTGCAGCGAGAGCGCGAGGGTCAGCTGAAGGCGCTCGCCCGCGAGCCTGCGGATCTGCGGCACGAGCCCGACGGTGGAGATGGTCATCTGCCTCATACCTATTCCCGCGCCGTAGGAGGCGTTCAACAGCCTGACCGCCCGAAGCGTGGCGTCGTAGTTGGCCAGCGGCTCGCCCATGCCCATGAATACAACATGCGTGATGCGCTCGCCGGTCTCCTCTCTGACAGCGAGCACCTGGTCAACGATCTCGCCGGCGGTCAGGTTGCGAGAGAGCCCGGCGAGCCCCGTGGCGCAGAAGCGACAGCCCATGGCGCAACCCACCTGGGTGGAGATGCAGGCGGTCCGCCTCCCGTCCTCGTACCGCATCACGACCGTCTCGACCGTGTGGCCGTCGTGCAGGCCCAACAGGTACTTAGAGGTAAGCCCGTCCGGGGCGTCGGTGCGCGCCACGGTCCGCAACCGTGTGATCGTTGCCGCATCTCGGAGCCGGCTGCGTAGGTCGCCGGGCAGATCTGTCATCTCGACGAACTCCGTGGCCCGCAGAGGGTAGAGCCACCTGGCGATCTGTCGCCCCCTGTAGGCGGGCAGGCCCAGCTCCACCGCCAGCTCCTCGAGCTCCTCGAGCGTCATTCCAACCAGCTCCCTCACGGCCGTGGCCCGCCTCGGCGACGCAGCCGCGCCACGTAGAAACCATCCGTCTGGTGGATGTGAGGAAAGAGCCAGAGCTCGCCGGCGCCGCCGGGGTCCTCCGCGGTTGCCTGTGGACGCGGCACCGCCGACTCAGCCGCGAACCGGCGCACCGCCTGGGGCATGTCGCAGGCCTCGAACATGGGGTTCCCGTCGAGAAAGGAGCGCACGACCTCCGGCCCCTCCTCGGGCTCGAGGCTGCACACGCTGTAGACCAGGACTCCGCCAGGGCGGACGGCGCCCGCGCTGCCCTCCAGGATCTCCCGCTGCCGCGTCGCATGCCCAACGAGCTCCTCCTGCCTGGCGCGCCACTTCCTCTCGGGACGCCTGCGCAAGACGCCGAGGCCCGAGCAGGGCGCGTCCACCAGGACGGCGTCGGCTACGCCGGGAAAGAGGCCGCCGAGACGGCGGGCGTCGGCATGGTGGGCCTCGAGGCGAACCGCGCCCATCGCGGCGGCCCGCCGCGCGAGGGCCTGCAGCTTCCGCTCGTGTATGTCGCAGGCTATCACCCGGCCGGCGCTCCCAACCAGCGCGGCGAGATGGGTCGCCTTGCCTCCAGGCGCCGCGCAGGCGTCTATGACCACCGCGCCGGGGTCCGGGGCCAGCGCCAGGGAGACCAACATAGAGCCTTCATCCTGGGGCACCATCAGCCCCTGCTCGACGAGAGGCAGGCGGCCGACCAGCGACCCCTCAGCGGCTATGGAGCACGGGAGCCTGCCCTCGTGCGCCGGTACGCCCGAGGCGGCGAGCTCCGCCAGCACCGAGTCGCGCGCGGCGAGCAGGGCGTTGACACGGAGCGTCGAGGGTGGGGGCTCGTTGTTCGCCGAGACGAGCGCGAGGGTCTGGGGGAGCCCGTAGCGCGCGACCCAGCGCTCGACGAGCCACCTCGGGTGTGATCCCACGACGGTCAGGTTCGCGATGGGATCCTGAGCAGGATCGGGAGGAGGCGGAGGTCCCTCGGAGGCGAGGCGCCGGAGCAACGCGTTCACGAGCCGCGCGGTCCCGCGGTGGCCATGGCGCCGTGCCAGCTCCACCGACGCAAAGACCGCCGCCGCGTCCGGGATGCGGTCCATATCGAGGAGTTGGTAGCAGCCCATCCTCAGGGTCGTGAGGATAGCCAACGGCAGGGAGTCCAAAGGCCGTCGGAGGAACGAGGCGATGGTGTAGTCGAGGCGGCCCCTGTGGCGAAGCACGCCCATCGTGATTGCCACGACCAGCGCCCTGTCCCGGGCGGAGAGGCGGGATCGCTCCAGCGTACGGTGCAGCAGGGCAGAGACAAATGCGCCGGCCGCCTCCGCCCTGAGGAGAGCGGCGAAGGCGGCTTCGCGTGCGGTACCTATGGATGAGCCTGCTCGGTCAGTCCTCACGCATGTTGCGTAGCAGCACCAGGCGTGCCAGCTGAACCACCGCCATGGCGGCGGCTGCGACGTAGGTCATCGCTGCTGCGTTGAGGACGGCCTTCGCTCCGTCCGCCTCGCGCGGCATCACCAGGCCCTCGCCCTGAAGCACTGCCACGGCGCGCCTGCTGGCGTCGAACTCGACTGGAAGGGTGACGAGGGAGAAGGCGACGTAGCCCAGGAACAGGATGATCCCTAGATCCATCAGCGGGCGTATGCTCGCGAACAGGCCGATCATGAACAGGATCCAGGCAGCGTTTGTCCCTATGGTCGCGACCGGCACGATGGCCGACCTGACGACGAGAGGAGCATAGCGCTCGTGGTGTTGTATCGCGTGGCCGCACTCGTGCGCGGCAACGCCCACCGCGGCCACGGAGGTGCTGCCGTAGACCTCTGGCGAGAGGCGCAGGGTCCTGGTGCGGGGATCGTAGTGGTCCGCCAGCATTCCCGCGACCGGCTCGATCTTGACCCCGCGCACACCCCGGCGCTCCAGCAGCAGCGCCGCCACCTCCGCGCCAGTGCGGCCGGCCGCGGTCGGGATCTGGCTGTAGCGCGCGAAGGTACCTTTCACCCGCAGGCTTGCGACCATCGCGAGCGCGATCGCCGGAAGCAGCATCAGGAATGTTGGGTCTCCGAAGAACATCCACCTACCCCCTCAAGAGGTCCTGCGGGGCCTCTGACTGCCTGCCCGCGCCAGGGCAGTTCACACTCTACCAGGACGCGGCCCCCCAGACCAGATATTCCTACCCCAGCATCTCCCCGGCCAGGATGGGGTGGCCCCTCCGGAACTCGGCGGCAGCCATCCGTCTTCCACCCTCGGCCTGGACCTCGGTAAGGAGCACTGTACCGCTGCCCGCGGCCACGCCTATCCCGCCCTCCGACACAGAGAGCACCGTGCCGGGAGGCGCATAGCCTTCCCTCTCCTCCCAGAGGCGGGCTCGCCAGACCTTGAGCACGCCACCCTTCCATGTCGTGTAGGCGCCGGGCCGGGGGTTGGCAGCCCTGACCAGGTTGACGAGGTCACCGGCGTGGCGCTCCCAGCGGAGCTCCCCGTCCTGCTTCGTCAGCTTGGGCGCGTAGGTGGCCAGGGAGTGCTCCTGTGGGCGCCTCGGAGCCTTCCCGGCGGCGATGAGCCCCACCGCCTCTCCCATCAGCGCCGCGCCCAGGTCGGCCAGCCGGAGCTCGAGCTCGCCCGCGCTCTCCTCGGGAGAGATCTCGACCTCGCCCTGGAGTATGATGTCGCCCGCGTCGAGTTCCTCGCTCAGGTACATCACCGTCACGCCCGTCCTGACCTCACCCGCGGCTATCGCTCTCTGGATCGGCGCTGCCCCTCGGTACGCGGGAAGCAGCGAGGGATGGAGGTTGATCGAACCGAGCCTCGGGAGGCGGAGCAGAGCCGGTGGCACCAGGCGGCCGTATGCGACAACCGCCAGAAGATCGGGTGCCATTGAGGCCAGCTCTCGCAGTACTGCCTCGTCGCGCAGGCTCTCGGGCTGCAGCAGCCGCAGGCCCATGTCGCGCGCCGCCTCCGCAACCGGTGGAGGCGTGAGCCTCCGTCCGCGGCCCGCCGGCCTGTCAGGCTGCGTCACGACCCCGACGATCCGTACACCCGGGGAGAGCGCGCTGAGCGCGCGCAGCGACGGCAGTGCGAAGCCGGGAGTCCCAAGGAAGAGCACCCGGAGCCCCGCGGCCTCTGGCCGGCTCATCCGTGGGATGGAGGGGCGGCCGTCAGCCCGCTCACTCCGTGGCCGGAGCGGCCTGGGCGTACTCGACGTCGTCTTCGCCGACGTGCCTCACGGTTGAGAGGTCACGGACTCTGTCCAGGAACAGGACCCCGTCGATGTGGTCGAGCTCGTGCTGAAGCACGCGGGCGAGCAGCCCCTCGGCCCGCACCGTTACCCTGCGCCCACGGCGGCTGTACCCTCGCACCACGAGCTTCGTGGCCCTCGGCACCTCTCCGATGACGCCTGGAACCGACAGACACGCCTCGATCGCGGACTCCTCGCCCTCGGCGTGTACGACCTCGGGATCTACCAGGGCGATGGTGCGCTCCTCCACTTCGGCCACGACTACCCGCACTCCCTCGCCTATCTGGGGAGCGGCCAGCCCCATCCCGCGAGCCTCGTGCATAGTGGCGACCATCCTGTCGATCAACCCCTGGATCTCACGCGTGACCCTGCCGACAGGCCGCGCGCGTCGGCGCAGCACAGAGGCCCTCTGGCCGTCGACGGTGACGATCTCGGTGGCGAGCGCGGTTGCCATGACTACCTAAGGATAGCACGTGCCAGACAGCCCGTTCAACGAGGCCGGCGCTAGCCCGAGTGGGGATCGACGTCCGCGCTCACCCCGACTCCGCGGGGCATGCCGGCTCCTGTCAGATAGGGCCAGAGCAGGGCGCGCGCAGATGCTCGATCCGGGCACTTGAGCATGAGGGCCAGCCGTGCGGCCCGCGCCGGCTCCCCCCGGTGCGCGGCAGGGGGCGCCTGGACGGGTCCGAGCGCCTCTACTGCCCGGGAGGCTGCGGCCCCGACGATCCTCCGACCGACGGCGTCCGCGGCCGCCAGGGAGCGCCCGGTGACGGTGACGGCGACGAGGGTGCAGAAGGGTGGGTATCCGAGCGCCGACCTGCGTGCGATCTCGCCCTCGTAGAACTGGCGCAGCCCTTGGCCCGCGGCCGCCCTCAGCGCGGGGTTCTCCGGATCGGCGGTCTCGACCAGCACCGGCGCACGGGCGGCCATGCCGACGGAGCGAAGGAGGGCGAGCGCGCGCTCGCTCGCCCTGAACTCCGGGCGGTGAAGCAGCCGGTCGGCCGAGGCGAAGCCCACCACTCCCGGTGCCAGCTCCTCCAGGTAGGGCAGCAGGGCGGTCGTCGCCACTACGGCCCCTCCAGCTGACCGCAACCGAACCAGGAGCTCGGCCGCCCGGGGCGTGCCGGCGGGGCCCGCGTCGAAGACGCGGACCTGATTGATGTAGCGACGCAGGTGTGCGGCCAGCCTCTCCGTGCCTGCGCCGATGGGCAGGAGCCTGGGCGCTCCGCACGCCGTGCAGGCCTCTGGCGCTCCCCTCGCAGCGCCGCAGATGCGGCACCACAGCCGGCGCCCGGCGCGATCGTACGGAAGCGCGACGCCGCAGCGGGCGCAGCGCTCGACCGCGCCGCACTCCCCGCACAGCAGCCCGCCGGCGTAGCCCTTGCGGTCGGCGATGAGGACTGCTCGCCCTCCCGCCCTGACGACCCTCCTTACCTCATGGAGCAGCGGCCGGCTCAGCGGCTCAGCGGTTCGGGAACGGCCCCGCAAATCTATCACGCCGATGCGGGGTCTGGGTGAGGCGACCGTGATCAGGCGGAGCTCGCCGCGGCGGACCGCGTGGTACGACGCGGTGGTTGGGGTCGCGGAGCCGAGGACGGCGACCCCTGAGGCCTTCACCCTGCGCGCGGCCACGGAGCCGGTCAGGTAGCGCGGCGACCTCTCCTCCTTGTGGCCGCTACCGTCGTAGTCATCCACGATCACCAGGGCCGGATCTGCCAATGGTGCGAAAACCACGCTGCGGGTACCCACGACCAGGATGTCTCTACGCCCCCGCAGCCTGCGCCATGCCGCAAGCCGCTCAGAGCCCTCCAGCTCGCCATGGAGCAAGACCGCGGGAAGGCCGGCCTCCTGGGCCTCCCTGAAGAACCGGGCCGCCGCCTCCAGGCTGCCGAACGCGGCCACCGCCGGCAACCCTGCACCAAGGGCCCTGCGGATCGCGGCGGCATAGGCGGGCATGCGTCGCCATCCCGCTACCAGGATGGCGCGCGGCCCGCCGGCCAGGGCTTCGACCACCGCCTCGTCCAGGCGCGGGGGCGGTGCCGGCGTCCCGTCGGCGACCGGTGGCCGGGCTTCCGGGCAGGGCGCTTCCGCCAACGCGGGGCCGGAGCCCGGCGCGAAGCCGGTCGGGCACGGTTCGGGCCCCTGGGCAGAAGCCAGCCGGGCGGTCAGGCAAGGGGCTCCGGGGGCGTGTGCGATAGCGTCGGTAGCGGGCAGGAGCAGTCGTCCGGCCCGCGTGAGCGAGGCCGGCCTGCGCCTGAGGCCCTCCAGGGCCGCGGCGGCCTCCCCGGGTAGCCCATTGGGGAGGTCGCCCTCGCACCCCACCCTCAGCCCGGCCCAGAGCGCCTCCCATGGTAGGGCCGCGGCCAACGCCTCGCCTGCGGATGAGAGGTATTCCCGCGCCGTCCAAAGGGCCAGATCCAGCACCGGCTCAGGGACGAGCGGCCCGCCCGCGACCAGCGCGAGAACCGACCGCAGGTCTTCCCGCCGGGTGCCCTCGCCCAGGACTATCCCCGGCAGCAGCCTGCGGCCGAACGGCACTACCACGCCGGACCCGCGTGGGATGGTCTCGGCCCCGGGCGCGCCGAAGGTAAAAGCCTCGTCGCCGGCTCGCAGCGGAAGGTCGAGGGCTACCTGGATGGGGAGTATAGCGTGCATCCGGGGAGGGACCGGGGCCGGCCAGCCCGCCGGATTAGCGTGCCTGATCGGCGGGGCGCATGCGCCGAACCAGGGCGGCCAGCGCTTCCACGATCGCGTCCGCGTCCCACCGGCTGGTATCTATCACCACGTGGAACGGCTTCCTGTCGGTGATGTCGATCCCGTAGAGGGACCTGTAACGGGACCACTCGCTGCCCTCTCGCGCGAGGAGTTCCCGGCGGGCCTCCTCGACGCCGGTTCCGTCTCGGGCCGCAGCGCGTGCCGCCCTGACCTCGACCGAGGCATCGAGCCAGACCCGCAGGTCCGCCTCCACCATCCAGCCTGCCAGCCGCGACTCCACCACGCACGGGCCCGCGCGCGCCTGCTCAGCCTGAAGCCGATCGAGGTCACGGTCTATCGCGGGGTCGCTCTCGGCCAGCCTGTTGACATCGACGAGCGATATGCCGCGCCTCCGTGCGATCTCGCGAAACACGCTGCCAGCGGAGATGCACTCGAGGCCCAGCGCCCTTGCCAGCCCTTGCGCGATCGTGCTCTTGCCGACGCCGATGGGCCCGCTAATCGCTATCGTGACCGCGGGCGGCCCCTCAGACGGCCCGCCGCTCACTCCCCGGAGTCCTCGCTCGACTCGCGCACGGCGTACCGGTGGGCCAGCGTCTCCGGCTGGACCGCGGAGAGCACTACGTGGCCGCTGTCGGCTATGATCACCGCCCGCGTGCGCCGCCCGTAGGTGGCATCGATCAGCGCCCCGCGCTCCCGGGCCTCCTGCATGATCCGCTTGACCGGCGCCGAGTCCGGGCTGATTATTGCGACGATCCTGTTGGCCGCCAGGATGTTCCCGTGGCCGATGTTTATCAAGCGAGTGTCCATGCTGGGGCTCCCGGCTCCGTCCGTTCGATCTACTCGATGTTCTGTATCTGCTCGCGCAGGCTCTCCAACTCGCTCTTCATGGCAATCGTGGCCCGCGTGACATCGAGATCGTTCGCCTTCGATCCGATCGTGTTGACCTCGCGGAACATCTCCTGGACGATGAACTCGAGCTTTCGGCCCACCGCGCCGTCAGCCCCCTCGACCGTCTGGCGGATCTCCACGAGGTGGCTGCGGAGGCGGGTCAGCTCCTCGCTGACGTCGCACCGCTCCGCGAAGACGGCAAGCTCCGCGGCAAGCCTCCCCTCATCCAGCGGCGTCTCGCCCAGCAGCTCCTCCACCCTGGCGCGGAGACGCTCACCATAGCCGCGGACCACGTCCCGCCCGCGGGAGGCCACTACAGCCGTCATCTGCTCGATCGAGGCGATCCTGGCCTGCATGTCCGTCGCCAGCCGTGCACCCTCGGCAGAACGCATCCGGAGGAGCCCGTCCGCCGCGGCGCGCGCGGCCTCCTCGAGCGCCGGCCAGCACGACTCGGCCTCGGCCCGGTCCTCCTCGATGCGCAGGACGTCCGGAAGGGATGCCACCTGCTCCAGGCTGATCTCCCCGGTCGCGCCCACTACCCCGGACAGCTCCCTCAGCGCCTGGACGTAGGCCGCTGCGAGATCACCGTCGAGCCGCACGGTTCTCGGCCGACGCCCAGGATCGGCCTTCACGACGGCCACGTCGACCCGACCCCGCCGGACACGCTCCTGGAAGAGCACCCTGACGCGGTCCTCGAAGCCGGCAAACTCCCTGGGAAGGCGCACGCCGATCTCGGCGAAGCGGTGGTTCACCGAGCGCGCCTCGACGGTCACGCGCCCGCACGGGGTGTCGGCTGCACCCGACCCGAACCCTGTCATGCTGCGGATCACGGGCGTTCACTTCTGCCCTGCGCAAGGGCGTTCCTGCACTAACCGCGGCCTCGGGTGTTGCGGGAGAGGCCTGCGTGTCGTATCGTGGCTGCGGCATGACCCCCAAACCAGGGCGCATCGGGCAGCAGTCGCCGCAGGCCACCTACGACAGCGTGATCCTCTCGGCGGTCGTGGAGGAGTGCCAGGACCTCGTCGGTGCCCGCGTGCAGCGCCTCCTGTGGGTGGGGACGGCCGAGCTCGAGCTGGTGCTTCGCACCAGGCGCGGCCCCAGGGTACTGCTCGCCTCGGCCGACCGGCGCTTCGCCCGGCTGCTCGCGTACGGCAGCGCCGGACACGCCAGGAGGGAAGGCGGCCCCCAGGCCTCACCTCCGTTCTTCCTGGTGCTGCGAAGCCGCCTGGAGGGGGCGGCGCTCTCATCCCTCTCCTCCCTCCCGTTCGAGCGCATAGCGTACCTGACCCTGGACACCCTTGAAGGCCCCCTCGACCTCATCCTGGAGATCATGGGACGCAACTCCAACATGATCCTGTGCTCGCGGGGCGTCATAGTGGCAGCCCTGAGGCAGAAGGCCTTGGATGGGGCGGACGGTCGCATCGTAGCGCCACAGCACCCCTACCTCCACCCTCCTATGAACCGGCCCGTGCCCACCGAGGTCACTCCGGCACGACTCCTCGCCGGGCCGGGAGGCCTACCTCCCTGGCGGTCTGTTCTCGAGAGGGTCGGCGGCATAGGTCCGTCGCTGGCATGGGAAGCGTGCCTGGAGGCAGGGATAGACCCGTCCGGGGAGTTGCGGGAAGCCGACGCCGCACCGCTGGCCGAAGCGCTGCGCAGGATCGGAGGCGAGGTAACCGAAGGTCGCTTCTCACCCCGGCTGTACCTCGACCGTGACGGCGAGCCGGAGGCGTTCTCCGCCATGCCGCTGCGCTGCTTCGAGGGATTGCGGGAGGAGTCCTCGACCATGAGCGCAGCCCTACGGGCGGTCTTCTCACGAAGGATCCGCTCGGAGGGCTTGGAGGCCTCGCGGCGCTCTCTAGCGTCGGACGTCGCCCGGGCGATCGGGCGGGTAGACCGCGCCCTGTCGGCGATCGACCTGGATGCCGGCAAGGCCGCGGAGGCGGACAAGCTGCGCGAGTCCGGGGAACTGATCCTCGCCTACCTGACCTCAATAGGGCCCGGCAGTGAGGCCGCCGAGGTCCCGGGATTCGACGGGCACACGCGCAGGATCGAGCTCGACCCCTCGCTGTCCGGCGTCGAGAACGCGCAGACCTACTTCCGCAGGTATGCGAGGGCGCTGTCCGCAACGAGGCAGATCCCGAAGCGGCGGGCCGCCCTTGAGGCGGAGCGTGCCTTCCTGGGCGCGGCGGAGACCGCCATAGGGCAGGCGGAGGACGCCGGCGACCTCTGGGAGGCTGAGCAGGACCTGGTCGCCTCCGGGCACCGCCGCCGCGGGAGAGCGCTTACCCGGCCGCCCGCCTCCGGCACCGGACGGACCTTCGGGCTGCCGGGCGGCTGGACGGTCCTGGTAGGACGCAGCGCGGGGGAGAACGACTACGTGACGTTCGGGGCGGCGGGACCCGACGACCTGTGGCTACACGCGCGCGGCATGCCGGGAGCGCACGTGATACTCCAGGCCGCGCACTCCAAGGGGAGACGGGCAGACGACCCGGTCGTGGAGGCGGCCGCGCGCATCGCCGCCTACTACAGCGGCGGGCGTGGTTCGACCAAGATCCCGGTGGACGTGACGCTCCGGAGGTTCGTAAGAAGGATACGCGGAGGCAGGCCGGGCCAGGTTACCTACACCGGTGAGCGGACGCTCCACGTGCGTCCGGGGCTGCCCGGCCAGAGGCGGAGCGACTAGGCCGGCTCCTCGATCACGACCTCGTCCCTACCGTCCACCTCGACAAGGCGGACCGCGATGCGCTCCCTGGCGCTGGTGGGCACGTTCTTGCCGACGTAGTCAGGCCGTATGGGGAGCTCCCTATGGCCCCGGTCGATCATCACCGCGAGTTGGATGGTCGCGGGTCTTCCCGCGTCCACCAGAGCGTCCATGGCGGCCCGAACGGTTCGACCGGTGAACAGCACGTCGTCCACGAGGACGACGTTGCGGCCCTCTACCTGCCGCCCGAGGGTGGGTGGTGGACCGGCCGGGCTCGACCCGGGGGGCTGGCCCTTTGCACGGTCATCCCGATACTCCGTGACGTCGATGGTCGAGCACGGGGGCCGCTCACCCTCGATCGACTCTATCGCCCCTGCCAGCCTCGCGGCGAGGAACTCGCCCCTCGTGCGCACGCCGATGAGAATCAGGCTCTTCGCCGAGCGGTTGCGCTCCAGGATCTCGTGAGCCATGCGTACGATCGCCCTCCGCACACCGTCCGGGTCCATCACGGCGGCCTTCACCCGCATCTCATCCCGTTCGCTCACGACCGCCCTCCCCCCACGACGCCATCGGTACCCCTGTCTCCCTTCGTTCTCGTCAAGGATGAGAGCACCGCCGCGATGTCCGCGGGCAGTGGCGCACTCAAAGACAGCCGGGTGCCGTGGATTGGGTGCGTGAAGGAGAGGCGCGAGGCGTGCAGGGCCTGCCTGGACATGCCCCACGCCTCGGCCCGCCTCCCGTAGACGGGGTCTCCGATGATGGGGTGCCCCATGTGGGCGCAGTGCACCCGGATCTGGTGCGTCCGGCCGGTCTCAAGTTTGAGTTCCAGCATCGAGGCACCGGGGAACCTCTCCACGACACGGTAGTGCGTCACCGCCCTCCTGCCCGACGCCACGATGGCCATGCGGGTGCGGCGCCGGGGATCGCGGCCGATGGGCGCCTCTACCGCGCCGCGGTCGCGTGCGACCCTGCCGTGCACCAGCGCGATGTACTCCCTGTGCGCCCGCCGCGATCGGATCTGCGCTGCCAGCCCGGCGAGGGCCTCCTCGCTCTTCGCCACCACGATCAACCCCGACGTGTCCTTGTCCAGACGGTGCACGATGCCCGGCCTGTGCTCTTCCCCAACGCCTGGCAGGCCCGGGCAGTGGTGGAGAAGGGCGTGGACCAGCGTACCGCTGCGCCTCCCTGCCCCCGGGTGAACCGTCAGACCGGCGGGCTTGTTGACCACGAGGAGGTGAGGGTCTTCGAAGACAATCTCCAGCGGGGCGGCCTCGGGCGACAGCGCCGAGGGCTCGGGGGGAAGTACCTCCACCTCCACGACGTCGCCCTTCCGGAGCCGCAGCGAGGAACGGACCGCCGAGGGCGCCAGCACCTTGGCGGCTGGGCGCCGCACCGCCACGGCACCCGCGTCGATCAGGGCCTGGACCCTCGCTCGCGAGAGACCTTCCAACTCCCCCGTAAGAAAGACATCGAGGCGCCGGCCCTGCGCCTGCGCCCCGATGGCGAACCTACATCGGTGGGTCGGCCGGTCTTCCGGCCCGGAGCGGCTCAGCCCGACGCCTCGGCCGCGGGCTCCTCCTCGGGCGGCGTGCCGCGCGACAACACGAGGAGCGTCAGCAGGGTCACGACGGCAACGGCTCCGCTGGCCAGTTGGCCCGCGGTCACGAAGCCGGCGACCTGCGGGGCCTCGACGAAGAAGTCAACCACGAACCTGCCCACGGAGAGCATCAAGAGGGCGAGCGAGAAGAGGGTGCCGTCTGCCAGGCGCCGGTCCCGCTGCGCCCGGAGCACGATCAGCGTGGCCACGGATGCCGCCAGCAGGTAGAGCTGCGTGGGGTGGCGTCGATCAAGAAACATCTCGACCGCCCATGGGACTCCGGTCGCCTTGCCCACCAGGAGGCCGTGAAGCAGGGCGCCGATCATGGCTATGCCGAACCCGAGGACCATCGGAGCGGCAAACGCGTCGACGAGCGCGCCGAAGGAGACCTGCTTCCTCCTGGCGGAGGCACGAACGAGAAGCAGCGCCGCGGCGACCGCCCCGTAGAAGACCAGGCCGCCGTCCCGCCAGATCGTGAGTACGCTGACAGGCGTCTTCGAGAACTGACCGATGTTGACGAGGATGTAGCCGATCCGCCCGCCGACGATCCCGGCGATGATGGCGTAGAGGGAGAGATCGAGCACCCAGTTGGGGTCGGCTCCAAGCCTCTGGCGCGCCGAGCGGCGTGCCACCGAGATCGCGGCGAAGAAGGCCAACAGCAGAAACACACCGAAGGCCGATATCGGGACTCCCCAGAGATCATAGAGAACAGGCCTCACCAACTCACCTCCGAGGGCGGCCTGAACGGTCCTCCCGAGCGTGCGCGACGAGGAGGACGGCCGCGCCGATCACGATGGCCGCATCAGCCAGGTTGAACACGGGCCAGACGTGCACATCGATGTAGTCAACCACGTGCCCGAGCCTCATCCGGTCGAGCAGGTTGCCTACCGCTCCACCTGCCACAAGCGCGACGCCAGCCGCGCCCGCCCGGGACTCGTGCCAGCGGCCCCTATTGTAGATAAGCAGGAACAGGAGGGTCAAGGCGGCGAGCGACGTGGCAACAGGCGAGACCCCACCCAGCAGCCCGAACGCGACCCCGGTGTTATGAACATGCGTCAGGCTCAGCACGCCTGGGATCAGGGCAACGCTGCTCGACGGCGGAAGCAACGCCGCGACGACCGCCTTGATGCCTTGATCGGCGGCGGCCACCGCCAGGGCTCCAAGCGCCGCTGGCATCGGGAAGCGGCCTTTGGTCCGAACGTCGGGGGAAGGCCTGCGAGCTATCGCTGGTTCGCCATGTTCTCCCGCTCTTCGCGGGCCTTGCATGAGATGCACAGCCTGGCGTAGGGAATAGCGCGCAGCCGCTCCAGGCTGATGGGCTGGCCGCAGGCGTCACAGGTGCCGTAGGAGCCCTCCCCGATGCTGTCGAGGGCCTCCTTGACCTGGTCGCGGAGCTCCTGAACGCTCTGCTCGATCGCTATGACCTTCTCCCGCTCAAAGGTGTCGCTGGCAACGTCCGCGATGTCCTCATCGAAGCCGCCCGTGACATCCACTCCGAGCTGCTCTACCTGCGGCAACCGCTGGCTTATGACTTCGAGCTCCGCGGTAAGGCGGTTGTGCTCCGCCTCGAGGAGCTTGCGGAACTCCTCGAAGTGCCGCCTGCTGATTCGCCTGGGCTTCGCCGGAGAGGGCTTGCCCGCTTTGGCCGGGGCCCGCTTCGCGGCGGGCTTGGATGCGGTACGCCTGGCGGCCCGCTTGCCCGCGGTCCCGGATGCCTTGCGCGCACTCTTGCCGGAGGTAGCTCCGCTTCGGCCGGGTGGCGCCGCGCGGCGCTTCGCCTTGGTTGTCTTTGCCGCCTTCACCCGCGTCCGGCCGGTCGACTTGGCCGACATCTTTTCCCTCCCCCTGCTAGGTCAGGGCAAAAAGCCAGGTCGTATCTTACTCAACACGGCCCGCGCTGGCAAGAGCACCGGTGCCGGAACTCAAACGCAGGCGAGTAGATTCTGCGTCAGCCGCGCTCTTCCTCCTGTGGTGCCCGGGCTACTCCGACCCTTGCGGTCAGCTCGTCCAGGCGGACCTCCTTCGCGCTCGGGGCGGCAGAGGCGTCCGGAACGATCGAGGTCGCCAGCGTCTCGGCAAGGACGTAGGCCTGGTGGGACGCGAGGAGATCGTCGATCCCGGCGTCCCAGTCGATGAAGAGGGTGATGCGGTCGCTCACCTCGAACCCCGCATCCTTGCGCATCTGCTGGATGTGGTGGACTAGCTCCCTCGCCTGTCCCTCGAGCGAGAGCGCCCGGTCCAGGGTCGTCTCCAGCAGGAGCACCCTCCCGCCGGCGCTCTCGGCCGCGTACCCCGGCGCGGTTCGCAGCCGGATCTCGATCTCGTCGGGTTCGATCTCGAGGGCCTCGCCGCCGACCTGCACGACAGGGCCCCGGCCCGACTCCACCTGGGAGGCTACCTGCCCGGGGTCGAGCGCCCGGATCGCAGCGGCCACCGCCTGAACCCTGCCCCCGTACTTGGGTCCCAGCCTATCGAACCTGGGCCTCGCCTCGTAGGTCACGTAGGAGGAGGCGTCATCTACGAACCGCACCTCCTTGACGTTCAGCTCCTCGGCCAGCAGATCCACTAGCTCGGGCATCGCCTGCAGCGCCCGATCCTTGGACGCGATCAGCACCGCCGGCAGTGGCTGCCGCACGCGGATCCGCGCCGCGCTGCGAGCCGCCCGCCCGAGCCCGGTGAGGTCTCTGACCGCGGCCATCGCCTCCTCGAGCTCGGGATCGAAGGCCTGCTCCTCCGCGACGGGGAAGTCGCAGAGGTGAACGCTCTCGGGCGTGCCCGGCTCTACCCTGCGCACAAGGTTCTGGTAGATCGACTCCGTCAGGTAGGGCATGAAGGGCGCCAGGGCCTGTGAAAGCGTCCGCAGCACGGTATAGAGCGTGTAGTAGGCCGCCCTCTTGTCCGAGTCGTCCTCGCTCTTCCAGAAGCGCCTTCGGCTGCGACGGACATACCAGGTGGAAAGCTCCTCCACGAAGGCCTCGGCGGCCCTGCCTGCGGCCGCCGGGTCGAAGTCGTCAAGGCGCTCACCCACCTGCCGCACCAGCCTTGTCAGGCGCGAGACGATCCACCTGTCCAGCAGCCGCAGCGGCGGCGGCGAGGCGACGAGCTCACCGAACTCCAGCTTCTCCAGGGAGGCGTAGGTGACGAAGAAGGAGTAGACGTTCCACCACGGCAGGACGAACCGGCGCCGGACCTCGTCCGCAGGGCCGTAACCGAAGTTGATGTTCACGGCCGGGTTGTGCGTGGCGAACAGCCAGCGAGCGACGTCCGCCCCGATGCGGTCTGCCGCCTCCTCGAAGGCGATCGCGTTGCCCCACGACTTGTGCATCTCGCGGCCGTCCTCTCCGCGCACCATCGCGTGTCCGAGGCAGACGAGGAACGGCGGCAGGCGCTCGAGCACGGTGCTCATCACCAGCAGCGAGTAGAACCAGTTGCGGTACTGCCCCGGAAACGCCTCCGTGATGAAGTGCGCAGGGAACCACTCCCGCCAGTAGCGCTGATCGCCGGTGTACGACACCTCCCCCGAGGCCGGGTCAACCAGCGTCGAGAACGGGACGATGCCTGCGTCCAGCCAGGGGTTGCCTACGTCGGCGATCCGCGACACCAGGGCCCCGCACGAGGAGCAGGCGATCTTGACGGCGTCTACCCAGGGCCTGTGAGGGGAACGTCCTTCGAACTCCTCCCACCCCTCCACCGCCCTGCTTCGCAGCTCCTCGTGTGACCCGATCACCTCGAACCTGCCGCAGGCGGCGCACTCGTAGATTGGAAGCGCCAGGCCGTAGTAGCGCTTCTTGCTTATCATCCAGTCGTGCATGTTGCGGAGCCAATCGAGCTCCCTGTCGAGACCGAAGGAGGGTATCCACCGGATCTTGCGGGTCACCTCCATCAGGTCCTCGCGGACGGGATCCATGGCGATGAACCACTCGTCGACGAGGCGGAAGACCAGCTCGCTCTCGCAGCGCCAGCACACCGGGTACCGGTGGGTGTGGGGAGAGCTGCGGTAGAGGGCCCCGCTCTCCCCCAGCCGCGCCTCAATGGGCGCGGCCACATCGTAGACCGACTCCCCCTCGAGCCAGCCGTATCCCCCCGCGAAGATCCCGTACTCGTCGATCGGGGCGAGGACCGCGAGCCCCAGGTCTCGACCCAGATCGAAGTCCTCTGCGCCGCACCCGGGCGCGATGTGAACGATCCCGGTCCCCTCCTCTGCGCTCACCTCGCTCCAGGCGATGACCCGGTGCTCGACACCTTGCTGGGCCGGGAGGTCATCGAAGGGCCCGCGGTATCGCCTTCCAACGAGTGCGCTGCCAGGCATCGCCTCCACGACCTCGCAGCGTCCCTCCAGTATCCCAAGCGCGCTCTCGCAGAGGTACAACTCCTCCGCCCCCTGCCGCACCCGAACGTAGGTGAGCTCCGGGTGCACCGCCGCCGCGACGTTGCTGGTCAGCGTCCAGGGCGTGGTCGTCCAAACGAGCAGGGAACGCCCCGGCTCGTCGGTCAAGGGAAGGCGCACGGTCAACCCTGTGTGGACGAGCTCCCTGTAGCCTTCCGTGACGATCTCGTGCTCAGAGATGCCGGTGCTGCACCTGGGGCACCACGGCATCACGTCGTGCCCCTTGTAGATCATCCCCCGCTCCCAGCAGCGCTTGAGGAAGTGCCAGATCATGTAGTTGTTGTCGTCCGACAGCGTGTGGTAGGAGTTGTCCCAATCCGTCCAGTACCCGAGGCGAAGCGACTGCTCGGTGATCAGGTCTGCGAAGCGCATCACCCTCGCCTTGCACCTGTCAACGAAGGGACCGATCCCGTAGGCCTCGATGTCGCGCTTGGAGCGGAAGCCCAACTCGCGCTCGACGCTGACCTCGACCCAGAGGCCCTGGCCGTCGAAGCCGTTCTGGTAGCGCTGCGCAAACCCGCGCATGGTGTTGTAGCGCTGGAACAGGTCCTTGTAGGTGCGGCCCCACGCGTGGTGGACCCCCATCGGACCGTTGGCGGTAATCGGCCCGTCGAGAAACGAGAAGCGTCGCACTGAGCCATCGTTGCGGTGGAGGTAGCGCTCCATGATCCCGCGTTCCCGCCACCACCCCAGGATCTCCCTCTCGAGGGCCGGGAACTCTACCTTGTTGGGCACAGGGTCGAATCGAGGCATCTACTCCATCCCTTCTCCATCAATGACGACATCCCGCCCCTCTGGGACGGGATGCACCCGCGGTACCACCCTGATTCCGACGGAGACAGCGGACGCCCCCGGCGGCACCTTCGCCTCATGCTATCGGGTGAGGTCCCGGCGGCGCCTAGCGGAAGACCCGGTTCGGGCCGCGGCTCTGGGGTGATAGGATCGGCTGCCTGCGCGGCCGGGCTCACACCACTGCCCCGGCTCGCTCGCGCGCCCGGCTCCACCCGTCCCCGTCATCGCCGACGTGGCGGTAGTCTATCACGGCGCGATCCGCCCCGTCCATAGGATCCGCAGCGCGAAGCGCCTTCGGTACCTGCAGGAACGGTTGTCGGGGTGCCGAAGTCAGAGGTGATCGCGCGGTTGCCTTCTTGGGGGCCCCTGTGAGGATCTGCCTCTATCTCGAGCACGGCCAGGACTCCTCCTGGAGCAGCGGGATCCGCCAGGCATACGAGAACCATCTCCGTGCTCTTCGGACCGCGGGGGTCGAGGTTACCAGCGACCCCTCCGACTCCTTCGACGTATTGCACCTCGAGACGATAGGGCCGGCATCGTTCTACCTGGCCGAGAAATACAGCGGCCAACGCCCGGTGGTGATCCACGGCCACACGACCGAGGAGGACTTCGCGAACTCCTTCCTTATGAGCGACGTGGTCGCCCCGTATCTGGGGAGGCTCTTGACCCGCTACTACAACAAGGCAGATCTGGTGATAACTCCCACGGCCTACACTGAGGGTGTCCTGCGGCGCCACGAGGTCACCGCCCCTATCGCGGTGGTCAGCAACGGCGTCGACGTCGCACGCTTCTCCTCGCTCGCCCGCGCCCGCTCGCTCGGCAGGGGACGCCACCGCCTGAAGGGCACGGTGGCGTT
>JBBIJB010000033.1:19179-24137 GCA_037446215.1 Armatimonadota bacterium | reverse complement strand
CGTCACAGTGCAGGGATACGACTTCATCGAGAACGATACAAACCCCCAAGAGGGTTGCCCAGATGAATTGGGGCCTGGGGCCAGCCATGGAACCCACGTTGCGGGGACGGTTGCAGCGGCGACTAACAACGGGGTAGGCGTGGCTGGTGTCAACTGGGGAGGGCCCGGGAAGACCCGGATCATGCCCCTCAGGGTGTTTGAGATGTCCGGGGGCAACTGCGTCGCGTACACGGACAAGACGATATCCGCTATCCTATACGCCGCCGACCGTACCGCCCGAGTCATCAACATGAGTCTGAGCGGCTCGAACTACTCCCAGGCGTACCAAGATGCCATCACCTACGCATACAACACGGGGGTAGTCATCGTTGCCGCGGCCGGCAACCGGAATAGTGATGAGTTGAGATACCCTGCCTGCTACACCAACGTCATTTCGGTAGCAGCTACGGACTACCTGAACAACCGTGCCTACTACTCCAGCTACCACACCTGCAACGCCCTCTCTGCACCTGGAGGGGACATCACAGTGGATCGGAGTGGCGACGGTTACTCGGACGGCGTACTCAGCCTGTACGGCTACCATCCTACATACGGCTACAACTACTACGCCTTCTGGCAAGGTACGTCCATGGCCGCGCCCCACGTCGCAGGGCTCGCGGCCCTGCTCATCTCCAAGGGCGTTACTGGTCCTGCGAGCGTCTACAACGCAATGCGCACCACCGCCACTGACCGGGGAGCAACCGGATGGGACCAGTACTACGGGTGGGGGTTGATCAACGCCGCGGCAGCGCTGGGCGTGACGGCGCCCAACCCGATGAGGGCATTCAGCGGATCGCTGTCGGGGGGCGTCATCACCACGGCGAGCGATCGAGTAGTCGTCAACAGCAATGGCACGTTCCTGATAACGAACGCGCTGATCGGCACGCGATCGGTTTTTGCCTGGCAGGACACCAACGGGAACGGTGTTATCGACGCTAGCGACCTCTACGGCAGGGTGGATGGGGTTACCGTGAACTCCGGAGCTACGACGACCGGGGTTGTCGTGGTGGTGAGCGAGGTCCCGCTGGGAACCACTCCCGTCACCGTGCCGTGATCACCTGGGGAGCGGTGAACGCCCTCTGGGCGGGCCAACCCTAGCAGGTTCTGGATCTTGCGGAGGAGTATCCAATGACCGGCGTTTCCTTCTCGAGGCGGGCCCTCCAAAGGACCTGCCTGCTGGTAGCCGTCGTGATGTTCACGGCCGCGTGCGGAGGCGGGGCGACAGGAGTCACGCCCCCCACGCCGACACCGACTCCCACTACCGGAACGGTCACGGGTACCGTGACCGTGGTGGCGGCGGCAGCCGGCCGCGCAGCGGGCCAGCCCGTGCCCGCGCTCCCATTGCGATCTGCCCCCCAGCGCCCGGCCTATGTGCCCGACCAGTTCATGGTGAAGTTCCGGGCCGGGACCCCGGCGGCTTCCGCCAACAGCCTGCACGCCCAGACGGGCGCGACGGTCCTGAGGACGATAGGGCGTCTGGATGTGCAGGTGGTTCGGATCCGGCGGGGCGTCGACTCCGACGCAGCCTTGGCTGCCTATCGGGCCTCGGGCATTGTTCAGCATGTCGAGCGGGACGGCTACGCGTACCGGACCGCCGAGCCCAACGACCCCTTCTATGCCAACCAATGGCACTACCCCCAGATCGGCCTGCCTTCGGCATGGAACCTCACCACCGGCGGTGCCGTGGTGGTGGCGGTACTCGACACAGGCATCCGGACCGATCACCCGGACATCACAACGGCGGTGACGGTCGCGGGATATGACTTCGTCAGCCGCACGGATAACGGCGATGGGGACGGTCGTGACGCTGACCCGACCGATCCGGGATGCCCTGACGTGGACCCTACGGACACGAGCCACGGGACACACGTCTCCGGCACGGTCGCCGCGCGGACGAACAATGGGATCGGCGTGGCCGGAGTGAACTGGGGTGGGGTCTCTGCGACCAAGATCATGCCGCTGAGGGTACTGGGGCAGTGGCCGTCTGATCCGCCCAACCCCGCGACAGACTGCGGGGTAGGGACGTACTCGGATATCATCGATGCCATCTACTACGCGGCCGACCACGGGGCGAAGGCCATCAACATGAGCCTGGGCGGCTCGAACAGCAGCCCGACCATGGATGCGGCCATAACCTACGCCCGCGAGCGCGGGGTTACGCTCGTCGCCTCGGCGGGCAATGACTCCTGCGGCCCGGTGCTCTATCCTGCGCGTCACCATCAGGTCATCGCCGTGGGCGCGACCACCATAACAAACGCGAGGGCCTCCTACTCCAACTGCGGCCCTGAGATCGACGTGGTCGCACCGGGCGGGAGCAGCGGCGCCGGGGTGCTCAGCACGACCTGGAGCCCCGCTGGCGGGTACGTGTACCAGAGCTCGTCGGGCACCTCGATGGCCGCGCCCCATGTCTCAGGACTCGTAGCGCTGCTGATCTCGCGCGGCGTCACCGGTCCGGCCACGATCCAATCTGTGCTGCAGAGTACTGCCACGTGCCTGCCACCCGGCGGGACCTGCCCGAACAGCGAGTTCGGCCACGGCCTCGTGAACGCGGCGGCCGCGGTCAGCGATGATGCGGTGGGCAGCCGGCTGCGTGCCTTCTCCGGCGTCTTCGATGGGTCTTCAATCACTGATCAGAGTGACGTGGTCAATGTGCAGGCATCCGGCGCGTTTACTATCACCAGGGCCCTGCCGGGGACGATGAGCGTCTTCGCCTGGCAAGACTCCAACAGGAACGGGACTGTGGACAACGGAGACTACTACGGGCGAACAGACGGCGTTGTGATAGTCGCGGGGGCGACGACTTCGGGCGTCGCCGTTACAGCACAACTCTACTCAGGCCCCCCGATCCGCGTAATGAGGGCCGGGACGACCAAGCGCTAGACGGCCCCCATCATACCGCACCGGGGTCGAACCTCTCCCCTGCCCAAGAGCCGCAGTCTACCGTGCGCGCACCCAGTCTCACTCCTGCTTCCTCTCCGCCCACCGCCGTAGCTCCACGTCGAGGTCGACCGCCGTCAGCATCCTCTGGTAGAAGTCGACCAGGGGGACGGTCGTCTTCTCGTAGTCCGCCAGCTGCGCCGCGAAGTGATCGGAGAGCACCAGCCCGCGCGCGTAGGCGGCCCGCAGCGCCGGCGACGCCTCGGTGCCCGAGAGCGCGAGCCGGATCGCGGTGGCTTCCACCAGGCTCTCGAACGCGACCTCCTGCCAGGAGCGGTAGCCGTTGCGCGCGGCGACCTCGCGGGCCTGCGTGAATAGCGGCTGCGTGCGCTGCAGTTGGTCGATCGCGGCCGTGCGCGCCTGATCGAGCAGCAGACGCAGGAAGGGGCGCAGCAGGCCGAGCCTATCGGTACCGCCCCCCCGGCCCTGCAGGGAGGGCACCAGGACGGTGCGGTTCGGCTCGCGCACCAGGTAGCCCTGCCCGGCCGGGCCCAACAGGTTGGGCGCGACCATGAACCGCCCGCCGGGGAGCGTGCGCGTCCGCACGTAGTCGGCCGCACGCCCCAGGAGGGCCGGCGCCTCCGCCCTGTAGGCGTCGATCGCCCGCGCCACGGACTGGTCGTTGGCCTTCCACAGCTCGGCGACGCCGGCCGACGAGTAGAAGCGGGCGAGGACGCTTCCCATCCCGGTGGGGGTCGTGGGCTCGCGGAACTCCGGGGGCGGACCCAGCTGCAGCGCCGCGCCGATGTGACGGTCCGGTTGAGCGGCCCGCTCCGCGAAGAACCTGCGCACCGGTTCCACGGTCCTCTCCGGCAGCGCGGTCAGCTTCGCGCAGACCGCGGCGCGCGGAGGCTCGGGATCGCGGCCGCACGCCTCCGGGGCCGCTGCCTCCAGGGCGGCGAACAAGGTGAACAGGCGAACCTCGGCCGCCACATCGGTCCTCTCCGCCACCCGCAGACGCCCCTCACCCTCGACTCCTGTTGGGGCGGCCGCGGTGAAGCCCCAGAGGTAGTCGGGTGCCAGCAGGTTGCCCTGGCGGTCCCTGGCCCGCACCCGGGCAGTGTAGCGGACGCCGGCCGTCAGGGGCGACGCGGGCCGGACCGTCACCGTGCGGCCGTCATCTGACCACTGGGCGGCTCCGAGCACCACCGCCGGCTCGGTCCTGATCTCGAGGCCATCCGGGCTCATCGCCTTGTTGAAGGTCACGGTCAGAGGCGTGTCCGAGGGCGCGACTCCATCTGCCGCAGGGGCGACCGCAACGACCGCGGGAGGGACGTTCTCCTGGCCGACCCCGGTAGGAAGCCCGGTCAGGTTGCCTATCGACCCGCAGCCGGTGAGCGCCAGAGCCAGCAGCGAAGCGGACAGCAGGGCCGCGGCCGCACGCGGCACCGGCAAACGACGCCGATGTCGGACGCCTCGCGGCGATCCGTTCAACTCCATCCAGGGGGCCCTCATCCGGCGGTTTCCATCCGGAGGACTCTTGCATGGAAGAGGCCGGGTTTCCTTCCCAAGGCCCACCAGCCGGTCGCCACGAAGTCGTGGACGCCCGCACCACCCCAGGGTATAATCGTGCCGTGGCGGTGTAGCTCAGATGGTTAGAGCACGCGGCTCATACCCGCGGAGTCGGGAGTTCGAGTCTCCCCGCCGCCACCATACTGAGCCGGCGGTTCCGATGGAGCCGCCGTATTGCGCTTGTAATGGGGAACCCGCACAAGGGAGTCACCCGCCGGTCGCTGCGCGTGCTGCGCCGGGTCCGTGACACGCTGCGCCGCCACCCGATGCTGCTCGGAGGGGAGAAGGTGGTCGTGGCAGTTTCGGGCGGCCCGGACTCCATGGCGCTGCTGCACCTCCTGTGCGCGCTCCAAGGGGAGCTCTCGCTGCGCCTCCACGTCGTGACGGTTGACCACGGGATCCACAGGTCGAGTGCCGCTCACGCCGAGTTCGTGAGACGCACCGCGGCCTCGTGGGGGGTTCCGGTCTCC
>JBBIJB010000033.1:0-19093 GCA_037446215.1 Armatimonadota bacterium | reverse complement strand
CCAGGGTTGCCCGTCGGGTGGGCGCCTCCCACTTGGCGGTGGCGCACACCGCGGACGACCAGGCCGAGACCGTCTTGCTGTGGCTGTTGCGAGGAGCGGGCCCCGACGGTTTGAGCGGCATGCCGGCAGTGCGCGACCACGAGGGGCTTCGTCTGATCAGGCCGCTGGCCGACCTCTGGCGCGGCGAGGTGGAGGAATACCTGGTTGCGGAGCGCGTGCCCTGGCGGGTGGACCCCACGAACACGCAGATGGGTCCCCTGCGGAACCGGATCCGCCACGAACTGCTTCCGCTCCTGGCCCGGTACAATCTCGGTATCAAGGCCGTGCTCCGGAGGCTCTCGGAGCAGGCGTCGGCCGATGCCGCAGTACTCGACGCCATCGCCGCCGAGGCCTGGCCCGCTGTGGTCGCCAGCGAAGCCGGTACCGTCGAGATCGACTGCGCCCGGCTGCGGGCGCTGCCCGCGGCGGTCCAGCGGCGCCTCGCGCACAGGGCGATCCGGGAAGCGGGCGGGAACATCCGCCGCGTCGCGTTCGTCCATGTGGAGAGGGTCGTGGCGATGGCCGATCGACAGGACCCCGCGGACCGGGCGGATCTCCCGGGTCTGAGGGCAGAGCTCTCCTGCGGGAAGGTGCGGCTCCGCCGCGCGAGGCCGCGGCAGGGGTCACGGATGATAAGATAGTAGAGAAGACCGCGGCGTAGGCGGCGATCGCTCCCGCCTCGCAGCGCAGAGGATGGTATGCAGGTGCCGAACAGATATCTACGCAACCTCCTGGTGTGGGTGCTGGTCCTAGCGGTCGCCCTCCCGTTCGCTCTCCAGCTTTGGCGGCGGACCCCGCGTGAGGAGATGGTCTACAGCAAGTTCATCGAGCAGGTCCAGGCCGGGCAGGTGGCCCAGGTCGAGATCGGCGACGGCGTCGTGATCGGCAGGCTGAAGAGCGGGACGCAGTTCACGGTCTACGTCCCCTCGGGCGATTCCTCGTACATCGAGCTGCTGAAGTCGGCGGGGGTCGCGATCAAGGTCGAGCCGCGCTCACGCTCGGCGCTATGGCCCAGTCTGCTCTCCACGCTGCTCCCGATCCTGCTCCTGGTCGGGCTTTGGATGCTGATGCTGCGCCAGGCGCAGTCCGGCAGCAATCAGGCGATGTCGTTCGGGAAGAGCCGTGCTCGGCTCCACACAGAGAACAAGCCCAAGGTCACCTTCGCGGACGTGGCCGGCGTAGACGAGGCCAAGGAGGAACTGCAGGAGGTCATCGACTTCCTCAAGTTCCCGAAGAAATTCCAGGCCCTCGGCGCCAAGATCCCGCGCGGGGTGCTGCTCGTCGGCCCTCCGGGCTCGGGCAAGACCCTGCTGGCCAGGGCGGTCGCGGGAGAGGCCGAGGTGCCGTTCTTCTCGATCTCGGGCTCGGAGTTCGTCGAGATGTTCGTCGGCGTGGGCGCCTCTCGGGTCAGGGACCTATTCGAACAGGCCAAGAAGAACGCGCCCTGCCTGGTGTTCATTGACGAGATCGACGCCGTGGGCCGTCAGCGGGGCGCCGGTCTGGGCGGCGGCCACGACGAACGTGAGCAGACGCTTAACCAGCTCCTCGTCGAGATGGACGGCTTCGATCCCAACAGCGGCATCATAGTGATCGCGGCGACGAACCGACCGGACATCCTTGACCCGGCGCTGCTGCGCCCGGGCCGCTTCGACAGGCGGGTCGTGGTCGACAATCCCGATACGAAGGGCAGGCGCGCGATCCTCGACGTGCACGTTCAGGGCAAGCCGATGGCAGAGAATGTCAACCTTGACACACTGGCCAAGCGGACGCCGGGGTTCTCGGGGGCCGACCTCGCCAACACGGTCAACGAGGCCGCGCTGCTGGCGGCGCGGCGCAACAAGAAGAGGATCACCGCGCTCGAGATGGACGAGGCGATCGAGCGCGTCATAGCAGGTCCCCAGAGGCGGAGCAGGATCCTCAGCCCCAAGGAGCGGGAGCTGGCCGCCTATCACGAGGCCGGCCATGCCCTGCTGGCCAAGGTCATTCCCGGAGCGGATCCTCCGCACAAGGTAACGATCCTGCCGCGGGGGATGGCTCTCGGTTACGTTATGTTCGCCCCCCCGGAGGACAAGTACACCCACACGCGGCAGGAGATCCTGGCCCGCATAACCGTGGGGCTGGGAGGCCGCGTGGCGGAGGAGACCGTCTTCGGCGAGATCACGACCGGCGCCCAGAACGACTTCGAGCAGGCGACGGAGCTCGCAAGGAAGATGGTTACCGAGTACGGGATGAGCAGCAAGCTCGGCCCGGTCTCGCTGGGCAAGCGCCACGGCCCCGTCTTCCTCGGCCGCGACCTCGTCGAGAGCCGCAACTACAGCGAGGAGATCGCCTACGAGATAGACAAGGAGATCCGTCGGATAATCGATGAGTGCTACGAGCAGGCCCGAGAGGGGCTCGGCGAGCGCCGCGAGCAGCTGGAGCGGATCGCCAAGGCGCTCGTAGAGCACGAGAGCCTGGAGGCCGACCAGCTGGACCGACTGATCTCGGGCGAGCCCCTGTTGCAGCCCCCGGCCGAGGGTTCCACCGCCGCGCCCCAAGTCGAACACGAAGCCGCGGACGGGCGGGCCTCGCCAGACGGTCCGGCTCCGCGTCTCAGTCCAAAGCCCGAGGCGACCGGATAGGCGCACCCGCCCATCGCAGGAGGACGGCCATGGCCGCGCGAGTCGAGGTGCCGCACTACCAGCTGGAACAGGAAGTACGCCTTCCGGTCAGCACCACGGCGCTGGTCGTGGTTGACATGCAGAACGACTTCGTCACGCCGGGCGGCGCCTTGGTTGTGCCCGAGGCCGCGGCGACGGTCCCCGCGATCGCGAGGCTGCTCGAGCTGGCCCGCGGGCAGGGGCTCCGGGTCTACTTCACCCAGGACACCCATACCGGCGACGATCCCGAGTTCCCGATCTGGGGGGGCCACGCGGTCGAGGGAACGTGGGGTTGGGAGATAGTGCCCGAGCTGCGGCCGGCCCCGGGCGAGCGCGTCATACGGAAGCCTCGATACGACGCGTTCTTTGCCACGTCCCTGGATCACGAGCTTCGGCTGGCCGGTATCCGCACGCTGATAGTGTGCGGTACCGTGGCCAACGTCTGTGTTCTCCACACCGCAGCGAGCGCCGCCCTGCTCGGCTACGGAGTGGTCATCCCGACCGATGCCGTCTCGGCGCTAACACCGTTTGACATGCACTCCTCCATCCGCCAGGTGACCTTCCTCTACAGGGGGCTTGTGACCAAGGTGGACGGGCTCCGGTTCGAGCAGTAGCATGGTTGCGGGCCGGCGCCAAGCCGGCTGAGGCGCCCAAGCGAAGGAGGGAACGCGATGCGCGCACCGTGGTATGCTCCTCGGTTGGACCACGCCGCACTGGGACGGGCCGCTGCTGTAGTACTGGCCGTCATCCTCCTGGCCTCCGCTTCGGCGGCCCAGGATCGGCAGGTTCTCGTCACCATCCTTCACACCAGCGAACACCACGGCAACCTGCTGCCGTTCGATACCCAGACCGCCAGAGGGGTCGGCGGAATGGCCGCGAGGGCCTCCCTGGTGGCCTCCGCGCGGCAGGAGGCCCCGAATCTCCTCCTGCTCGACTCCGGTGACATCCTGATAGGGACGGCGATCTCCTCGGTCTTCCGCGGAGAACCCGACATCCTGGCGATGAACCTGATGGGCTACGACGCCATGGCCGCGGGCAACCACGAGTTCGACTACGGCTTGGACCACTTCGCGAAGATGGCGGCCGCGGCCAAGTTCCCGATCATCTCGACAACGCTCAGGGCCCGCGGCCGAGAGCTCACCCCCCTGTTCGTCCTCCGGCAGGTGGCCGGACTCCGCATCCTGATCTTCAGCACGCTCGACGAGGAGTACTCCGACGTCATCGATCCGAAGATCGTGCGCGACCTCGACTACTTCGACCCTATCGGAACGGCCAGGGGCCTGGTGCGGGGATTCGGGCAGCACGTCGACCTGGTAGTCGCCCTCACCCACATGAGCACCCAGCAGGACATCGCGCTCGCTCGCGCCGTGCCTGAGATAGACGTGATCGTCGGAGGCCACACCGAGGGGTTCGACGGGTTGATGACACCGGCCGGCGGCCCTCCAACGATGGCGGCCGACAACCCAGAGACCGCCTACGTCAAGACGCACAGGCTGGGGGCGACACTGGGCAGGCTGGACCTGGTCATGGAGGGAGGGAGGGTCCGGCGGGCTACCGCCCGCAACATCCCGGTCACCTCCCAGATCCCGCCTGATCCCAGGGTAGCCTCGCTGGTGGCCGACTACCAGGGGCGGATGCAGGCGAGGTTCGCGGAGGTGATCGGCCGCGCCGCCGTCTTCCTGGACGGGGAGCGCGGCCCCGTGCGCTCGCAGGAGACCAACCTGGGCAACCTGATCTCCGACGCGGTCAGGGAATACGCGGGCACAGACGTCGCCGTCATCAACGGGGGCAACATCCGCGGGTCGATCAACGTGGGCCCCATCACGCTCGGGGACGCGTTCAGGGTCCTCGCGTTCGACAACACCATAGTGACACTCCAGCTGACCGGCGCGCAGCTCCGTGAGGCTCTAGAGAACGGGGTGAGCATGGTCGAGCAGGGCGCCGGCCGCTTCCCTCAGGTCTCAGGAATGAGCTACGTCTTCGAGCGTGCCAGGGCGGCCGGGGCGCGGGTAGTCGAGGTCCGGGTGGCGGGAGCGCCGCTGGATCCTGGCAGGCTCTACTCGGTTGCCACCAACGACTTCCTGGCTGACGGCGGCGACGGGTACGGCGTCTTCAGGGCCGGAAGGCAGCGGCGAGACACGCAGAAGGACCTGCGCGACCTCTTCATCGAGTACCTGCGCAGGGCGCAGGTGGCGGCCCCGCGCACGGACGGCAGGATCACAGCCCGCTAGCCGTCCACGGGGGGAATAGCGGCTGGGGGCCTCGAACAGGTTAGGCGGCTACGGCCGATGCCACTATCCAACGGAGGAGTCTATGTCGGCGCGTCAGATCACGCGGGTCGCTGTCCTGGCTGCAGTCTACGTCGTGCTGGGACAGGTGGTTAGGTTCATCCCCAACCCCATGGTGCCGGGCGCGATAATCGCGCTCAATATGACGGTCGTCGTGATCGCCGGCATGCTGCTCGGCCCGGTTCCCGGCGCCCTGGTCGGCCTCATCGGCACCTTCGCCAACGCCGCCAGCCCTGCCGGAAACCCGTTCGAGTGGGCGGCAATCGCCCCCCACACGATCATGGGGTTCGTTGCGGGCCTGGCCGGTCGGCGAAACCTGGTGGTGGGCGCGCTGACGATCGTGGTCGGCCACGTGCTCAACGTCCTGGCGTTCATCCTGATCGGGCTGCTGCCCGCGAAGCAGATGGCCGTGATCATCTTCTCGGTCGGCCTGCTCACCGAGGTCGTGATCGACGTGATGGTAATAGTGCTGGCGGTACGCCTGCTCCGACCGCTCGTCAAGGTAGGATAGGCATGGCTGGATCGGTCCTCCTGCCGCCGGTTCGCGCGGCGGGAGGGGTGACAATCAACGCTCCGTGAGTTCGGAGGTGCAGGGTGCCCAGCACGAGATCCAAGAAACTGGAACGTAAGACAGGCGTCAATCTGCTGCCCATCCTGGTGTACGTCGCGGTAGCCGTGGTGCTGACCGCGGGGCTCTACTTCTGGGACGTGCAGTACAGCAAGGCCGAGGAGGCGAGGCGCAGGCCCCCGTCCCCCGAGGTGATAGCCAAGAACCTCGTAGAGAACATCGTCGGATCCGGAACGGTTAGGGACGTGAAGGTTGACCGCGAGCAGAAGTTGGTCGCCGTGACGTTCGACTCCGTCCTGTTCAAGCCCGGGAGGCCCAAGAAGGAGCTGCGCGAACTGATCGAGGCCGAGGCCACGCTGGCCACGCAGGCCATCCTGCTGCAGATGCAGGAGTACGGGCGCGTCACCGCAACGCTCCTGAGCGAGGGCAAGCCCATTGCCAACGCGGAGGCCCAGCGCGGCAAGGACAAGATCTCGATCGCCTTCACGGACGACCGCCTGAAGGACTAGGTGACGCACTCAACGGACGACACCGGTCGCCCGCCCGTCCGGATAGGCGGGACCCTCGCGATTGAAGACATCATAGCCGTTGCTGTGGGCGGTGCGCTGGTCGAGATGGACGACCGCGCCCGCTCCGCCATGGAAGCCTCCCATGCCCAGGTCGAAGGACTGCTCGCCGAGGGGCGCGCCGTCTACGCCATAACGACCGGCGTGGGCCACCTCGCGTCGGTCCCGGTCTCGGCGGCCGAAGCCGGACGCCTACAGCTGAACATCGTCCGAAGCCACGCCGCAGGCGTCGGCCCGCCGCTTCCGACCGAGGTGGTGAGGGCCATCCTGCTACTTCGGGCGCACGGGCTCGCGCTCGGCCACTCGGGCGTGAGGCCGGAGGTCGCGGGTCTGCTGCTCGCCTGCCTCAACAGGGGAGTCCACCCCCTGATCCCGTCCCAGGGCTCGGTGGGCGCCAGCGGTGACCTCTCTCCCCTGGCGCATGTGGCGCTGGTCGCGGTGGGCGAGGGCGAGGTCGAGGTGGGAGGCGTCAGGCTGCCGGCGGGCCGGGCACTCGAGAGCATGGGGCTCGAACCCGTCTCGCTGGCACCCAAGGAAGGCGTCGCACTGGTCAACGGCACCCAAATGATGACCGCCTGCGCCGCGCTGGCCGTGCACCGCGCCCGGTTGCTGTGCCGGACCGCGGACATCGCAGGGGCGCTGACGCTCGAGGTGCTGCGCGGAAGAAGCGAGGCCTTCCACCCGCGACTCCACCGCCTGCGGCCGCATCCAGGCCAGACGGCGAGCGCGGCGAACGTGGTAAGGCTGGTCGGGGGGAGCGCTCTCCTGGGCAGCGACGCCTCTCGGATCCAGGACGCGTACAGCGTTCGCTGCCTCCCGCAGGTCCACGGGGCGGTGCGCGACTCCGTTGAGCACGCGGCCAGGATCGTCGAGGTCGAGATCAACTCGGCGACCGACAACCCCCTTCTCTTCCCCGACGAAGGCCTGGTGCTCTCAGGAGGCAACTTCCACGGCCAACCGGTCGCGGTGGTTTCCGATCTCCTTGCCTTCGCGCTGGCGGGCCTTGGCACCATCAGCGAACGGCGCATCGACCGGCTCCTCAACCCCCTCCTCAGCGGGTTGCCGCCCTTCCTCTCACGGGAGAGCGGCCTGTGCTCGGGGCTGATGCTGGCGCAGTACACCGCGGCTGCGCTGGCCTCGGAGAACAAGGTCCTGGCCCACCCCGCGAGCGCGGACAGCATCCCCACCTCAGCCGGCCAGGAAGATCACGTGAGCATGGGCGCCGGCGCCGCCCGCAAGGCACTCGAGGTCGTTGCCAACCTTGAGCAGATCGTCGCGATCGAGCTGCTCTGCTCGGCGCAGGCGGCGGAGTTCCTCGGGCCCACAGGGCTGGGCGCGGGCAGCCGGGCCGCCCACGCGGCCTTGAGGGAGGAGATCGCTCCCCTGGAGGACGACCGGGTGCTCTCAGGGGATCTGGAGAGGGCAGCCGCCCTGGTCCGGCGCGGGAAGATCGTGGAGGCCGTGGAGCGCGCCGTCGGCCCGCTGGACTAGCCACCCACCGGCCTGTCGCACCCACCTGCTCCTCGGGTGTGGCGGGAGGCCGGCACGCCCGAGCATCCCTAGCGACCGTTTGAGGAGGTGTCCGCCATGACCGAGAGGAGAGGCCGTCGGCAGGTGCGCGCCCCCCGCGGCACCACGATCTCGTGCCGTGGCTGGCCGCAGGAGGCCGCGCTGCGGATGCTGATGAACAACCTGGACCCCGAGGTCGCCGAGAAGCCGGACGAGTTGATCGTCTACGGCGGCACGGGCAGGGCCGCGCGCTCCTGGGAAGCGTTCGATGCGCTGCTGGCCGCGCTGCGCGACCTGCGCGACGACGAGACACTGCTGGTGCAGTCGGGCAAGCCGGTGGGAGCCTTCCGCACCCACCCATGGGCCCCCCGCGTCGTGATCAGCAACTCCATGCTCGTCCCGGCCTGGGCCACCTGGGAAAGGTTCTGGGAGTACGAGGCCCAGGGGCTGACCATGTACGGCCAGATGACCGCGGGATCGTGGATCTACATAGGGACCCAGGGCATCCTGCAGGGCACCTACGAGACCTTCGCGGCCGTCGCCCGCAGGCACTTCGGCGGAACGCTCCGGGGAAGGCTCGTGCTCTCGGCCGGGCTCGGCGGGATGGGCGGCGCGCAGCCCCTGGCGGTCACTATGAACGAGGGCGTGGCGCTGATTGTGGAGGTTGACCCGGCCAGAATCCACCGGAGGCGGTCGCAGGGTTGGGTAGACCGCTCCACCGACTCTCTGGAGGAGGCGCTGGCATGGGCTGAGGAGGCGCGGGAGGCGGGGAGCCCGCTGTCGGTGGCCCTGCTCGGCAACGCGAGCGAGGCCGTGCCTGAGATCGCCCGTCTAGGCACCCGGATCGACGTCGTCACCGACCAGACCTCGGCCCACGACCCCCTGGACGGGTACGTGCCCGAGGGAGTGGAGGCGGAGGAGGCTCCTCTCCTGCGCAAGCAGGACCCGGCCGGGTACGTCCGCCGCTCGCGCGCCGCGATGGCGCGTCACTGCGAGGCGATAGTCGGTCTCCAGAAGGCCGGCGCCGTCGCCTTTGACTACGGCAACAACCTGAGGGGCCAGGCCCGCGAGGGGGGGTACAGGGACGCCTTCACCTACCCCGGCTTCGTGCCCGCCTACATCAGGCCTCTGTTCTGCGAGGGCAAGGGGCCGTTCAGATGGGCGGCGCTCTCCGGAGAGCCCGCGGACATCGCGGCGACCGACCGCACCATCCTCGAGCTGTTTCCGGAGAACGAGCAGCTGGCGCGCTGGATCCGCCTGGCGGGCGAGAGGGTGCCGGCGCAGGGCCTCCCGGCAAGGATATGCTGGCTGGGCTACGGGGAGCGCGCACAGGCCGGCCTGGCCTTCAACGACCTGGTCAAGGAG
This sequence comes from Armatimonadota bacterium, assembly GCA_037446215.1. GTDB lineage: Bacteria > Sysuimicrobiota > Sysuimicrobiia > Sysuimicrobiales > Humicultoraceae > VGFA01. The sequence continues at coordinate 10,119 of JBBIJB010000033.1, read as the reverse complement.
GGGTCGGTCTCGGCGCCTATCGTTATCGGAAGGGACCACCTTGACGCCGGCTCGGTTGCTTCGCCGCTGCGGGAGACCGAGGGGATGCGCGATGGGTCCGATGCGATCGCGGATTGGCCGATCCTAAACGCACTGATCAACACGTGCGCAGGCGCAACTTGGGTCTCGGTGCACCATGGGGGCGGAGTGGGAATCGGCTACGCTATCCACGCCGGGCAGGTCTCCGTGGCCGACGGCACCGACCTGGCCCGCGAGAAGCTCGAGAGGGTGCTGACCAGCGACCCCGGAACCGGAATAATCCGCCACGCTGACGCCGGCTACCCGGAGGCCATCAGCGCGGCGAGGCGGGCAGCCATCCGCATGAGCGGCTTCCAGGAGGAGTCCGGCAGAGGCCGGTGAAGAGACACAGGCACTCGATTCGCCGCCGGAGGCCCCGATGTACGCGCTGAACTTCTACTCGTCCGTGTTCGCCGATGCCCTGCGCCAAGGCCGCAAGACGGCCACCATCCGCCTCGGCGACAAGGGGGAGAAGTACCAGGAGGGCATGGTCATCTGGATCACCGTAGGGCGCCGCTTCGGCACCCGCAGGAAGGTATTCGCCGCGGTGATCGATCGGATCGAGGTTAAGCGGCTGGGCGAGGTAACGCCCCGCGAGATCGAACGCGACAATCCCGAGGCGCGCCGCCACGAAGACCTGGTCGACTTCCTCGCCAAGGTCTACGGCCGGCCCGTCACGGTCGACGACACCGTGACCGTGATCCATTTCTCCAGGATCGAAGAGGGCGCCGACGCCCTGCCCGCGGACGTCTAGCACCTCGAACCGCCTCGGGTCCGCCCTGCCGAGCTCCCGCAGATCGTCTGATGTAGTCTGACATTTGGCCGCGCGGTCTAGGAGAACCTGCCGCCACGACGAACCATACCGCGTAGGACTCCCCGGAGGTGGCGCGTGACGGTCCATTTGGTGGAGTGTGTGCCGAACATAAGCGAGGGGCGCCGCCGCGATGTGATAGACGCGGTGGCCGACGCCGTGCGGGAGACGCCCGGCACCAAGCTCCTCAACGTCCAGTCGGACGAGAGCCACAACCGCAGCGTGCTGACCTTTGCCGGCGAGGGAGAGGCCGTGGGCGAGGCGGCCGTGGCGATGGCGAAGAAGGCCGCCGAGCTGATAGACCTCCGCGAGCACACGGGGCAACACCCGCGCGTCGGAGCGGTTGACGTCGTACCGTTCGTGCCGATAGGGATGACCTCCATGGACGACTGCGTCGCGCTGGCACGTAGCGTGGGGGAGCGCATCTGGAGCGAGGCGCGCATCCCGGTTTACCTCTACGGCGAGGCCGCAACGGCCCAGCACAGGAAGAGGCTCCCCGACATCCGCCGGGGCGAGTTCGAGGGGCTAGCCGAGAAGATGAAGAGCGAGGGATGGGCTCCTGACTTCGGAGGGCCGGAGCCCCATCCTACCGCTGGGGCCGCGGTCGTAGGGGCGCGGCGGCTCCTGGTCGCCTACAACATCAACCTTAGGACCGGAGACGTTCACATCGCCAGGGCCGTGGCGCGGGCGATACGAGAGTCGGGAGGCGGGCTGGTCAACGTTCAGGCCCTGGGTGTGATCTCCGAGTCGGGCCTCGCGCAGGTCACGGTAAACATCCACGACGCCTCGAGGACGTCCATGGCAAGGGTGTTCGAGTTGGTGCGGATCGAGGCCGCCCGCTACGGGATATCGATCGCGGAGAGCGAGGTGGTGGGCCTGGTTCCGATGGACGCGCTGATAGAGGTGGCGCGCTTCGCGCTGCGGCTCCGCGACTTCGACAGGAGCCAGGTTCTGGAGGCGAGGCTCGTTGAGTGAGGCCGGCTCGCTGACGGCGGACCTGCTGGTGGAGAACGCCTCAGAGCTGCTCACGCTCGTGGGGAGCCCCACTGGGCCCCGCAGGGGCGCGGCGCTCTCGGACCTCGGAGCGATCCGAGACGGCGCCGTGGCCGCGCGCGACGGGCAGGTAGTCGCAGTCGGAACCACCGACGAGGTGCGGGCCCGCCTGGAGCTGGAGCCGGGCGCCGTCGTGGTTGACGCCTCGGGCCGGGTGGTCCTTCCAGGCTTCGTCGATCCACACACCCATCTCGTCTTCGCCGGCTCGCGCGTAGACGAGTTTGAGATGCGGCTGAGGGGCGCGTCCTACCTCGAGATCGCCGCCGCGGGCGGCGGCATCCTGAGCACCGTGGAGGCCACCCGCGCCTGCGGCGAGGAGGAGTTGGTGCGGCTCGGCCTCGCCCGCCTGGACAGGATGCTGCGCTCGGGTACGACGACCGCCGAGGCCAAGAGCGGGTACGGCCTCTCGGTAGAGGAGGAGTTGAAGCTCCTGCGCGCCGCGCACAGGCTCTCCGCCGCGCACGAGGTCGACCTCGTGCCCACGCTCCTGGCCGCCCACGCGGTACCCCGGGAGTTCACGGGCCGCGCCGACAGCTTCGTGGACCTGATCGTCGAGGAGCTTCTACCCGCGGTCGCGCAGGAGGAGCTGGCGGAGTTCTGCGACGCCTACTGCGACGTCGGCGCCTTCACTATCGAACAGGGGCGTAGGGTCCTCGAGGCGGGATCCGAGCTGGGGCTCACCCCAAAACTGCACGCCGACGAGTTCTCCCACACCGGCGGCGCCGAGCTGGCGGCGGAGCTGGGCGCGATCTCGGCGGACCATCTGCTCCGGGCTTCCGAGCAGGGGCTGAGGGCCCTCGCCTCCTCCGGCACCGTGGCGGTCCTCATGCCCACCACCGCGTACTTCCTGGGGCTTCCTTACGCCAACGCCCGACTCATGATCGAGCTGGGCGTTCCGGTCGCGCTCGCGACCGACTTCAACCCGGGGTCGTCACCCACGTGGTCGATGCCGGCAGCCATCTCCCTGGCGTGCGTTGGCATGAGGATGCTGCCGAGCGAGGCGATAGCGGCGGCGACGATCAACGCCGCCTGGGCGATCGGGGTGGAGGAGGAGGTCGGGAGCCTGGAGTGCGGCAAGGCGGCCGACCTCCTGGTGCTCGAACTCCAGGATCACAGAGAGCTCGCCGCGGCCCTCGGCACAGGGCTGATACATAAGGTGGTAAAGAGAGGACGGCTCGTTGTCGGCTGATACACCGCCAGGCCTCCCGCAGCCCGTGGCCGTTCGGCTGCCGCGCACCGACCAGCGCCCCCTTCTCCCATTGGCCCCCAGGGGGCTGTTCGTCGCCGTGGAGGGCCCGATCGGCGTAGGCAAGACCACCCTTGCCCGCCGGCTGGCCGCAGAGATGGGCGCCTCTGCGCTGCTCGAGGTGGTCGAGGAGAACCCGTTCCTCCTGACCTTCTACCACGACATGCGGGGCCGGGCTTTTCAGACGCAGCTGTTCTTCCTGCTGAGCCGCTACCGACAGCAGCAGGCCGCCGGCGGGCGCCTCGCGAGCGGCGAGGGTGTGATCTCAGACTACATGTTCGCAAAGGACCGGCTCTTCGCCCGCCTCACCCTGGACGCCGACGAGCTGGCCCTCTACGAGAACGTCTACCGGCTCATAGCCCCGCAGGTACCCGCTCCCGACGTCGTAGTGCACCTGCGGGCCGCGGTGGAGACGCTGCTGCACCGGATCGAGCTGCGCGGCCGCGCCTTCGAGCAGGAGATCACCCCCGGCTACCTGGCGAGCGTCTCCTCGGCCTACGACGACTTCTTCTCCGACTTCGAGCATGCCCCGGTCGTCGCCGTGGACACAGACCGGATCGATCTCCTGGCGGAAGCCGGCCTCGGGGCGGTGGTCTCTGCCATCGACGCCGCGCGCTCGGCCGCCGTGTCCGATGAGCCCGGCCCCGGACCGGCGGCCGGCCGCGGGGAGGGATGGAGTTGAAGTGGTTCGTGGCTATGAGCGGCAACATCGGGTCGGGCAAGTCGACGCTCACGACGCTGTTGTGCCAGCGCCTCGGCTGGCAGCCCTACTACGAGGTCGTTGACGAGAACCCCTACCTGCCCGACTTCTACGCCGAGATGGCGCGGTGGAGCTTCCACCTGCAGGTCTTCTTCCTGTCGCGGCGGTTCAGGCACCACCAGGAGATAGTCCGCGGGCCCAGCCCTGTGATCCAGGACCGGACGATCTACGAGGATGTCGAGATCTTCGCCCGCAACTTGTATCTCCAGGGGCTGATGGACGAGCGAGACTTCCGCTGCTACCATGACCTTTTCAAGATCATGGTGGAGTTCCTGCGGCCTCCAGACCTCGTGATCTACCTGCGCGCCCCGGTGGAGCTGATGCAGGATCGCATAATGATGAGGTCGCGCGACTACGAGCGCCAGATCCCGTTCGATTACCTCGCCCAGCTGAACGATCGCTACGAGGAGTGGGTCGCGAGGTTCGACCTGTGCCCCATGCTGCAGGTAGACGCCGCCTCTGTCAGGCTGGACGATCCCGACCTGCTGATCTCAGAGATGCAGGCGATGCTGCCCACCGTCTTCCCGCTCCGGACCAGGGCCGATCAGAGCAGATGACCGTACCCATCAAACCGGCCGTCCAGACCTGCTTCGGCTGCCCGACGGTGAGGGTAGTTGACCTGGAATCGACAAATGACCTGGCGCGTGCGCTGGCTCGGGCCGGCGTCCGCGAGGGCGCGGTGGTGGTGGCCGAGCGCCAGACGCGGGGCCGGGGTCGGATGGGGAGGCCGTGGGCGTCGCCCGCGGGCGGGCTCTGGTGCTCACTGCTGCTCAGGCCGGTCAGGGATGACGGCTGGGGCCTACTGAGCCTGGCCGGGGCCTTGGCCGCGGCCGAGGCCATAGAGGAGGTGGCAGGGCTCTCGCCGGGAGTGCGTTGGCCCAACGACCTGCTGGTGGCAGGGCGAAAGGTGGCCGGCATCCTGATCGAGGCAGCGGCGGGGGCGGCGGTGGTCGGGATCGGCATCAACGCGAACGTGGAGGCCGACGATCTTCCGGCGGAGGTTGCTGCCCGCGCCGGCTCGCTGCACCGTATCGCCGGCCGTCCCGTGTCGGTCGAGCTCCTGCTCCGGGCGTTGCTGGCACGGTGGGCCGTCTGGTACGATGCGTGGAGCGCCGCAGACCTCCGCCTGATTAGGGCGTGGTCGGACCGGGACCTGACGCGAGGCGAGAGGGTCAGGATCGCAGTCGCGGGGGCGGCGCTCGAAGGCACCGCCGACGGCGTGGATCAAGATGGAGCGCTGCGGCTTCGAGAAGCAGATGGGACCTTGAGGCGCATCATCGCAGGCGACCTGCTGGAGGTGAGCGAGCCGTGAGCCGGAGACGGCACGTGGTAAGCGTCAGCCTCGGCTCCAGCCGGGGTGACCACAGGGTCGAGACCGAGCTGTTGGGACAGCCATTCACAATCGAACGAGTCGGCACCGGTGGAGATTACAGGGAGCTGTGCAGGCGGCTTCGCGACTACGATGGGAAGGTGGACGCGATCGGGCTGGGGGGCATCAACCTAGCGCTCACCGTCGGCAGCCGCAAGTACTACATCAGGGATGCCGTGCGCGCGGTGCAAGGTCTCCGGACGCCGGTCGTGGACGGCTCCGGCATCAAGCAGGGGTGGGAGCGCTACCTGGTCAGGACCCTGCTGCCCGAAGAGATGGGGGTGCGCATCCGGGGCAGGAGGGTGCTCCTGGTGGCTTCCGTGGACCGCTACGGGATGGCTCAGGCGTTCACGGAGGCCGGCGCGGACGTGGTCTTCGGCGATCTGATGTTCGGCCTCGGAGTCCCGGTTGGCCTGAGAGGGCTGGTGACAATAAAGATCCTCGCCGGCATCCTGCTACCGGTGCTGACGCGCGGACCGTTCACATGGCTCTATCCCACAGGCAAGGAGCAGGAGCAGGTGACACCCAGGTACGGCAGGGCCTACCGGTGGGCAGAGATCGTCGCCGGCGACTACCACCTGATCCAGAGATACATGCCGGACGATCTCTCCGGCAAGACGATCCTTACCAACACCATCACCGGTGCGGATCTAGAGGATCTGCGGCGCCGGAAGGTGGAGCTGCTCGTGACCACCACGCCCGAGATGGACGGCCGCTCATTCGCCACCAACGTGCTTGAGGCAGTCCTCGTGGCGCTCTCCGGGCGCAGGCCCGAGGATCTGACCCCGGAGGACTACCTCAGTTGGTTCCAGCGCGCCGGGTTTCACCCGCGCGTGGAGAGGTTGTCGAATCCGGCATAGGAGGCCGTCAGTGCACGACGAACCCAGGCGCTTCGCGTTTGTCGTCCATCCCCTGGTTGCGCGCGACTTCGTACGGAAGTTCCCGATAGCGCGGAAGATCCCGGACCGCGTCCTCGAGTGGATCGGCGGCCAGATGAGCCCGCTGGTCGCCTCCCGGATTACAGGGGTCCGCTCTCCCACCGGGGCACGCGCCGAGGGGTGGTTCATTGGCCTGCCGATGACCTCGCGGCTGATCCTGAGAACCGAGCCGGAGGCGGTCTACAGGAAGCTGGTTGCGTGCGGCCGCCTGGCGGAGTCACTGGGAGCGAGGATCATGGGGCTCGGTGCCTTCACCAAGGTGATCGGGGACCGCGGCGTGACCGTGGCCGAGCGGCTGCGGCTGCCGGTCACGACCGGCAACAGCTACACCGCGGCCGCCGCGGTAGAGAGCGCCCTGCTGGCGGCCCGTGAGATGGAGATGGACCCGGCCGGGTTGCGGGCGGTCGTCATCGGGGCGACGGGGTCGATCGGTGCGGTATGCAGCCAGATCCTTGCCAGGCACGTCGGCTCGCTCCGGCTCGTGGCCCGCAGCCTGGACCTACTCAATGGGCTCGCAGGGCGGATCCGCGACGCCACAGGGGCGATCGTGGACGTCACCACCGACGTGCATGCCGCGGTGCGGCAGGCCGATCTGCTGCTCGCGGTCTCCGCCGCGACGGACGTGCTGATCGAGCCGGAGGACCTGCACCCCGGAGCGGTCGTGTGCGACGTGGCCCGACCAAGGAACGTCTCCAGGATGGTCTACGAGAGCCGAGATGACGTGCTGGTCTTCGACGGCGGCGTGATAGAGGTCCCGGGAGAGCCGGACTTCGGGATCGACTTCGGCTTCCCTCCGGGCCTCAGCGAGGCCTGCATGGCGGAGACGATGGTCCTGGCCCTCGATGGAAGGTACGAGGACTACACGCTCGGCCGGGACCTCACCTGCGGTCAGGTCGACGAGATCTCCACGCTCGCCACCAAGCACGGATTCCGGATAGCAGGCTTCCGTCGGTTCGAGCGCGCGATCACCGGAGAGGAGATCGCCGCGATCAGGCAGGCCGCGAAAGCGAAGCGGACCGCCGTGATCGGCCGAGGTTGAGCGCAGACGCGGGCGGTTGCGCTTGACGCACGGACGGGCGGCGGCTATACTCGACCCAGTTCTCCCGACCGCCGGGCATTGTCCGGCGGTCGGTATCCGTTGTGGCCCTGGGTTGCCCGATGAAGAACAACAGAAGCTTGAGGGTTTCAGAGCCCGGCAGGGAGACGATCCTCACCGAGGCCGGCCGCCGGAAGCTCGAGGACGAACTCGACCATCTCAGGACCACGAAGCGCCGTGACGTGGCCGAGAGGATCAAGCAGGCCAAGGAGTTCGGAGATCTGACCGAGAACGCCGAGTACGATGACGCGAAGAACGAGCAGGCGTTCGTGGAGGGCCGCATCCTCCAGATCGAGCAGATGCTGAGGAGCGCCCGGGTCATCGATACCAGCGAGGCCTCGGAGGACACGGTCTCGGTTGGGGTCACGGTGCGGCTGAGAGACATCGCGGCCGGCAGCGAGATGAGTTACACGATAGTGGGATCGGCAGAGGCCGACCCCGTCAGCGATCGCATCAGCAACGAATCCCCGGTGGGACAGGCCCTGATAGGCCGGCGCAAGGGCGAGACCGTGACCGTTCGGGTGCCCGCAGGGACCTTTCAGTACGAGATCCTGGAGATAGTCCCGTAGCCGGCCTCTGTCCGAAACGCGCCCCGGATGGGCAATAGATAGGCGAGCGTGGAATAGGCCCGGCCCTCCCTCCGTAGACCTGGGGGGAGGAGGGCGGCACGCCCTCACGGCCGCCGGCACGCCCGGCGGCAGGAGTGGGGTCACGGAGGGCAGAAGTCGAGATCTGCGAGGTCTGGGTTCCCTCTCGTCCCAGTAAGAGGGGAGAGTGCGGTGGCGATGTTTGAGCGGTTCACAGAGCGCGCTCGCCGCGTGATTATCCTGGCGCAGGAGGAGGCAAAGCGCCTCAACCACAGCGCTGTGGGAACCGAGCACATACTCCTGGGGATCATCCGTGAAGGCGAGGGGGTCGCCAGCAAGGTCCTCGAGAGCCTCAACATCAGCCCGGAGCGGGTGCGCGCGGAGATTGAGGGCGCCATCGGCCGGGGTGAGCGCTCGCCGCACGAGGAAGTGACCTTCACGCCCAGGGCCAAGAAGGTGCTGGAGCTCGCCCTCGACGAGGCTCGCCGCCTGGGCCACAACTACATCGGAACCGAGCACCTCCTCCTAGGCCTGATCCGCGAGGGCGAGGGGGTGGCCGCGAGGGTCCTGGATGCCATGGGGGCGGATCTCGACAGGGTCCGCGCGCAGGTGGTCTACCTCCTGGGCGAGGAAGGCACCGTTACCTATACCAAGCAGGCGAGCAAGACCCCAACCCTGGACGAGTTCGGCCGCGACCTGACCAAGCTGGCGCGGGAGAACAAGCTGGACCCCGTGATCGGACGGGAGCGCGAGATAGAGCGGGTCATCCAGATCCTGTCGCGCCGCACCAAGAACAACCCCGCCCTCATCGGAGAACCGGGGGTGGGCAAGACGGCGATCACCGAGGGCCTGGCGCAGCGGATCATCAGGGGAGAGGTCCCCGACGCGCTGCGCAACAGGCGCGTGGTTCAGCTCGACCTGGCCGCGCTCGTCGCGGGGACGAAGTACCGCGGCGAGTTCGAAGAGCGGATGAAGAAGGTGATCGAGGAGATCCGCAAGGCGGCCGGCGAGGTGGTGCTGTTCGTAGACGAGCTGCACACCCTGGTGGGCGCCGGGGCAGCCGAGGGCGCCATAGACGCCAGCAACATCCTCAAGCCCGCACTCGCCCGCGGTGAGCTGCAATGCATCGGGGCCACGACCCTCGACGAGTTCCGCAAGTACGTCGAGCGGGATGCCGCACTGGAGCGGCGCTTCCAGCCCGTGCTGATACCCGAGCCTACTGTGGAGCAGACGGTCGAGATCCTGCACGGGCTGCGGGACCGCTACGAGGCCCACCACGGCGTCTCCATCACGGACGAGGCGCTGGTTGCCGCGGCCACGCTGGCGGACAGGTACATCTCGGACCGTGCGCTTCCCGACAAGGCGATCGACATAATGGACGAGGCCTCCTCGAAGATCCGCCTCCAGGCGTCGGCCCTGCCGCAGGAGGTCCGCCAGGTCGTGGAGCGGATCGAGCGTACCCGGCGCGAGAAGGAGGAGGCCAGCAAGGCCCAGGAGTTCGAGCGCGCCGCGCAGCTGCGCGACCGCGAGCGGGCACTGCGCCAGAAACTGGAGGAGATCGAGGGAGAGGCGAAGCGGGAGAGGGGACGGACCGGACTGGGTACGGTTACGGATGACGACATCGCGGAAATAGTCAGCTCCTGGACCGGGATCCCGGTTACCCGGCTCGTCGAGGAGGAGAGCCACAAGCTCCTCCGGATGGAGGAGACCCTCCACGAGCGGATCGTAGGCCAGGAGGAGGCAGTTCGGGCGGTGAGCAAGGCGGTGAGGCGTGCCCGCGCGGGGCTGAAGGATCCCCGCCGGCCGATCGGGACCTTCATCTTCCTGGGCCCGACAGGGGTCGGCAAGACCGAGCTGGCGCGTGCCCTCGCCGAGTTTCTGTTTGGCGATGAGGCAGCCCTGGTCCGCATCGACATGTCCGAGTACAGTGAGCGTCACACGGTCAGCCGACTTGTGGGGTCGCCCCCAGGGTACGTCGGCTACGAGGAGGGCGGCCAGCTTACGGAGGCGGTCCGCAGGCGCCCCTTCTCGGTGGTGCTGTTCGACGAGATTGAGAAGGCGCACCCGGAGATCTTCAACGTGCTGCTGCAGATCCTCGACGACGGCCGGCTCACGGACGCTCAGGGTCGCACAGTGGACTTCAAGAACACCGTCATAATCATGACCAGCAACGTGGGCGCGCCACAGCTCGACAAGGAGGGC
>JBBIJB010000032.1:0-25721 GCA_037446215.1 Armatimonadota bacterium | reverse complement strand
ACCCGTGGGATCCGACACGTGTCCCCGGTGGGTCGAGCGGGGGATCGGCCGCCTCGGTGGCCGCCGGGTTCGCGACGCTCGCGCTCGGATCGGACACAGGGGGATCGATCCGGCAGCCCGCGGGCTTCTGCGGCGTGACAGGGCTCAAGCCCACCTACGGGCGCGTCTCGCGGTACGGCCTGGTTGCCTTCGCCTCGTCCCTCGATCAGATAGGTCCCCTTGCCAGGGACGCCGCCGGCTGCGCGCTCCTGTTGGCTGCGACGGCCGGCCATGACCCGCGCGACTCCACCTCCGCGGACGTGGCGGTGCCCGGATACGCCGCCGCGCTCGGCCGCGAGCCCCGAGGGGTGAGGTTGGGCGTCCCGGCAGAGGCGTTCGGCTCGGGAGTGGCCCCCGAGGTGGCGGAGGCGGTGCGGGAAGCCCTGAGAGCGCTCGAGCATCTCGGGCTCGAGGTCGAGGAGATCTCACTCCCGACGATGGACAGCGCGCTCGCTGCCTACTACCTGATCGCGCCGGCCGAGGCCTCGTCCAACCTGGCACGCTACGACGGGGTGAGGTTCGGCCTCAGGGCCGAGGGCCGGGATCTCCTCTCGCTCTACGGCAATACCCGGAGGGACGGGTTCGGCGCAGAGGTCAAGAGAAGGATCATGCTCGGCACCTATGCGCTGTCCGCCGGCTACTACGAGGCGTTCTACATAAAGGCCCAGAGGGTCCGCACGCTGATAGCGCGCGACTTCGAGGGAGCGTTCGGGCACGTCGACGTCATCGCGATGCCGACCTCCCCGACGCTCCCGTTTGCGATCGGCGACAGGGCGGACGATCCTCTTCAGATGTACCTGTCGGACGTCTATACCATACCGGTCAACCTCGCGGGACTCCCGGGGCTCTCCCTGCCGTGCGGCATGGCCAACGGGCTGCCGATAGGCCTGCAACTGGTCGGCCGGGCCTTCGAGGAGGCCACGCTGCTCCGCGTCGGACACGCCTATCAGCAGGTGGCCGACTGGCACCTGCGAACACCCCCGCTCCCCGGCCCACCAGCCGGGGGAGAGGGGCCGGTCGGCGGCTTGGGAGGCGTGCCGTGACCGCGCCGGGGCCCCACTCCGCCGTCATCGGCCTGGAGATACACGTCCAGCTGCTCACAAGCTCGAAGATGTTCTGCGGGTGCGCGGTGACCTTCGGGTCGCCCCCCAATACCCTCATCTGTCCAGTCTGCCTGGGTCTCCCGGGCGCGCTTCCGGTGCTGAACCGGCGGGCGGTGGAGTTCGGCCTCACCACCGCGCTGGCGCTGGGGTGCACGGTGCATTCCAGGAGCCAGTTCCACCGCAAGAACTACTACTACCCGGATCTCCCGAAGAACTACCAGATCTCGCAGTATCAGTATTCCGGTCATCCACCCCTTGCCACCGCGGGCTTCCTGGAGGTGGCGGGGGCCGCAGGGAGCTTCAGGGTGGGGATACGTAGGGTCCACCTGGAGGAGGACACCGCCCGCCTGGTCCACCCCGACTCCGACCCGCTCCACAGCCTGGTGGACTACAACCGCTCGGGCGTCCCGCTGATGGAGGTCGTGACGGAGCCCGACCTTCGCTCGCCGACCGAGGCCCGGGAGTTCCTCAACGCGCTGCGGCGGCTGCTCGTCCATGCCGGTGTGACCACAGGGCGCATGGAGGAGGGAACCCTCCGGTGCGATGCCAACCTCTCGCTCCAGTGCCCGGGCGGCCCACCGGGCACCCGCACCGAGGTCAAGAACATGAACTCGGTACGCTCTGTGGAGAGGGCGCTGGCCTACGAGGCCGACAGGCAGCGCAAGGTGCTGGAGCACGGGGAGCCCGTGCGCCAGGAGACGAGGCACTGGGATGAGCGCAGGGGGGTGACGTTCGGGTCGCGCTCCAAGGAGGAGGCGGAGGACTACCGGTACTTCCCCGAGCCCGACCTGGTCCCGATAGCGGTCAGTCCGGCCATGCTCGAGCAGATCAGGGCCGCCCTTCCCGAGCTTCCCGCGGCAAGGGTCGGCCGGTTCGTGGCCCAGTACGGGCTCAGCCCCTATGACGCCAACCTGCTGACCGCGTCGCCCGCGATGGCCCGCTTCTTCGAGGAGACCGTCGCCCTCTACGCCCACCCCAAGGCCGTGGCGAACCGGCTGGTCGGAGAGGTCTCGGCCTACCTGAACGAGCGAGGCAGCGAGATAAACGCGACGCCGCTCACCCCTGCCAGGCTCGCCTCGCTGCTGCGGCTTGTCGAAGGGGGCACCCTCAGCGGCCGCGCCGCCAAGGAGGTGCTCCTGGAGGCACTGGAGCGTGGCGCGGAGCCGGAAGCGGTCGTGGAGGCCCGGGGGCTGTCCCAGATAAGCGACCGAGAGGAGCTGGCCCGGGTCGTCGACGCGGTTATCGCCCGGAATCCCGGGCCCGCGGCCGAGATTCGCGCCGGCAAGGAACGCGCGATCGCCTTCATGGTGGGGCAGGTCATGAAGGCGACGCAGGGACGCGCCAGCCCCGAGGCCACCAACCGCCTGCTTCGGGAGAGGCTGGGCCTGTGAGGCAGCCGCGGTCCCGCCGCTACGTCCCGCAGGCTCAGGCCCCGACGAGCCATCCCAGGCGCGGCGGCCTCGGCTCGACAACCGTGGGCCAGCGCCTCCACGTGCACTTCTCCGCCGTGGCCCCGGATGGGGCGGCGGTGGCGCGCCTGGGGGCCGCCACGGTCCTGGTGCCTTTCGCCATACCGGGAGAGGACGCCGTCATCGAGATAACCGAGGGAGGGCGCAGGGCAAGGGGGCGGCTCGTCGTCGTCCGCCGGAAGTCGGCGCACTCGGTCGAGCCCAGGTGCCCGCACTTCGGGCGATGTGGGGGGTGCCAGTGGCAGCACGTCTCCCTCGAAGCGCAGCGGATAATGAAGACGGGTCTGGTCAGGGACCACCTCAAGGAGCACGCGGGGGTGCGCAGGGATCTCGTGCGTCCCGCGGTGGGAGGCGGTGCCTGGGCCTACCGCAGCACGATGCAGGCGATCTGCGCGGCGCGAGACGGCGCGCTCGCCGTGGGATTCCATTCGGCGGCGGGCGAGAGGGTCGTAGACGTCTCGGCATGCCCGGTTCAGCACCCGGCAAACGAGGCGATGCTCACGGCGGTCCGCGAGGCGCTGCGCTCACTCAGGATGGAGCCGTACGACAGGAGCACCGGAGCAGGGCTTGTAAGGGGCGTTGCCGGCCTTTCCTCGTTCTCCACGGGCGAGGCGCTGCTCACCCTCTCCACCTCCGCCCCTATCCCCGACCGCAGCGCCGTGGTGCGGTGCCTCCTGGACCGGGTGCCCGGGCTGGTAGGGATCCTCAGCGCGGTGCGGCGCCCAGGAGCGGGCGACCTCTTGGGCCAACGGCAGCGGTTACTATGGGGGCGCGGGGAGGTGGAAGAGGAGGTGGCCGGTTTCCGGCTGCGCCTGCGGCCGTCCACCGGGCTTCCGGCCAACACACCGGCCGCAGGCCATCTGGTGGAGGCGGTTCTCGCGGCCGCGGCGCTGAGCGGCGGCGAGGTCGCGCTCGACATGTCGGCGGCGAACCCGCTTGTGACCCTGGCGCTCGCCGGGCGCGCGGAGAGCGCGGTCGGGGCCTCGGCGGACAGGAGGGCCGCAGGCGACGGGCGCAGCGCGGCCGAGCGGAACGGGGTGGTCAACGCCCTCTTCTCGGCACGGGACGGAGCCTCGGTGCTGTCAGGGATGGCGGTGCGCCGGCGGCGGCCCGCCCTGGTCGTTGTGGGTGCGGAGGGCCCCGGCCTGGAGGCGCGGGTGATCCGGGCCGTGGTCTCAGCCGAGACCCCGCGCCTGGTCTACATGGCGAGGTCGCTCTCCACCTGTGCCCGCGACCTGGTGCGTCTGAGGCAGGCCGGCTACGCCGTGGTAGGCGTGCAGCCGGTCGACCTACTGCCCCACACAAGCCACGTGCACCTCGTCGCAGGGCTCAGGCGGGCAGCCCCCCGGTCCTGACCGGGGCGACACCGCCTGTGCTACAATGCGCGTGAGCCCATGCCCGAGCCTTTCGTTCACTGCCATCTGCACACCGAGTACTCCCTGCTGGACGGGTCCGCCCGCATAGAGCCGATAGTAAGGGCGGCCGCGGCCATGGGCATGCCCGCGGTGGCCATGACGGACCACGGCGCGATGTACGGGGCCGTGGAGTTCTACGTGAAGGCGCGGCAGCACGGCCTCAAGCCGATAGTGGGGCTGGAGGCGTATGTTGCCCCGCGCCGTCACAACGACCGCGACCCGAAGATCGACGCCAACCCGTACCACCTCGTGCTGCTCGCGGTGAGCGAGGAGGGCTACCGAAACCTCCTAAGGCTGACCACCACGGCGCACCTGGACGGCTTCTACTACAAGCCGAGGGTCGACAGGGATCTGCTTGCGCGCCACCACCGCGGCCTGATCGCGCTCAGCGGCTGCCTGCAGGGAGAGGTGGCGCAGTCAGTACTCCGCGACGACATGCGGGCGGCGGCCGAGATCGCAGGGGCCTACCGCGAGATCTTCGGCCCTGACGGCTACTACCTTGAGATACAGGACCACGGGATACCCGAACAGCAGCAGAACATCAGGGGCATGCTCAGCCTCTCGGCCCAGATGGGCCTTCCGCTCATCGCCACCAACGACGTGCACTACGTCGCCAAGGACGAGGCCGAGGCGCAGGACGCCCTGATGTGCATCCAGATGAACGTAACCCTCGGCGACTCCAGCAAGCCGAGGATGGCGGACACCCCGGAGTTCTACCTCAAGAGCGCAGAGGAGATGGAGGCGCGGTTCAGGCAGGTGCCGCAGGCGCTGCGTTCCTCCCTTGCGATCGCGGAGCGAGCCTCGCTGGACCTGGATCTCGGCGTGCCCCGCCTGCCCAGCTTCCCGGTTCCGGAAGGCCGCACGCCCGACGACTACCTGAGCAGCCTGTGCGAAGAGGGCCTCCGCAGGCAGTACGGCCGCCCGACCGCCGTCCAGCAGGACCGTCTCGACCGCGAGCTCGGTGTGATCGCGAAGGCGGGCTACTCGGCGTACTTCCTCATCGTGTGGGACTTCGTGTCGTTCGCGAGGCGCCGGGGGATACTGACCACGGTCCGAGGGTCGGCGGCGGGCAGCCTAGTGCTGTACACCCTCGGCGTCACCGACGTGGATCCGCTGCACTACCGCCTGCCCTTCGAGCGGTTCCTCAACCTCGAGCGCTACACGATGCCCGACATAGACGTCGACTTCATGGACAGCCGACGCGACGAGGTAATCCGGTACGTAATAGACAAGTACGGCGCCGACCACGTCGCCCAGATCATCACCTTCGGCAAGATGGGAGCCCGCCAGGCGGTCCGCGACGTGGGGAGGGTGATGGGGCTCCCCTACGGCGAGGTGGATAGGATCGCCAAGCTGATTCCATTCAACGCTTCGATCGACGAGGCCCTACGGGCCGATCCCGAGCTGAAGCGCACCTCGGAGGAGTCCCCGACGGTGTCGCGGCTGGTGGGGATCGCGCGGGGGCTCGAGGGCGTCGCACGCCACGCGAGCACGCACGCCGCGGGGGTGATCATCTCGCGCGATCCGCTGATCGACCGCGTCCCCCTCCAGCGCGCCACCAAGGGCGACCTGGTCATGACGCAGTACGACAAGGACGCTGTCGAGCGAATCGGCCTACTCAAGGTGGACTTCCTGGGGCTCTCCTACCTCTCGATCCTCGAGGGGGCGCTCGGGATAGTCGAGCGCGTCAGGGGGGTGCTGATCGACCTCAAGTCGATCCCCCTCGACGACCGGGCCACCTTCGAGCTCCTCTCGAGGGGCGAGACGGTCGGCATCTTCCAGCTCGAGGGCGCGGGAATGACCCGCTACCTGAAGGAGCTCAGGCCGTCCCGCATCGAGGACATAATGGCGATGGTGGCGCTGTTCCGGCCGGGCCCCATGTCCAACATCCCTTCGTACATCAGGCGCAAGCACGGCCAGGAGCCGATAACCTACCTGCACCCGCTGATGGAGAGCGTGCTCGCGGACACCTACGGAGTCATGGTCTACCAGGAGGACGTCATGGCGGTCTGCCAGGCGGTGGCGGGCTACACGCCGGCCGAGGCAGACGTCCTGCGCTACGCGATCGGCAAGAAGATCAAGGACAAGCTGGAGGCGCAGCGCGAACAGTTCCTGGCCGGGGCGAAGAGCAAGGGGGTTGCCAAGCGCAAGGCCGAGCAGATCTGGGAGCAGTTCGAGCCGTTCGCGCACTACGGCTTCAACCGCGCCCACGCGGCGTGCTACGGCTTGATCTCCTACCAGACCGCCTACCTGAAGGCCAACTTCCCCGCGGAGTACATGGCGGCCGTCCTGACAGCCGAGGCCCAGGGGCAGGATTGGATGGCGAAGGTCGCCGCGGCCGTGGCCGAGTGCGAACGGATGGGAATCAGGGTCCTTCCCCCGGACGTGAACTCCTCGTCGGAGACGTTCACCGTGGCCGACGGCTCTATCAGGTTCGGCCTTGCCGCGGTGAAGCACGTCGGCGTTGGGGCGGTGGAGGCGATCCTGAGATCGCGCGAGGTGGATGGTCCGTTCTCCACCCTGGCGGACCTGGCCAGCAGGGTGGACCTTCGGGCGGTCAACAGGCGGGTCTTCGAGAGCCTGGTCAAGGCGGGGGCGCTGGACTCGCTCGGCGGCTCCCGCGCGGCGCTCCTCCACGAACTGGACTCCGCGCTCTCGGCGGCGGGGAGGTCGTCTCGGGGACGATCCGGCGCCCAGACCGGGCTGTTCGACGTCGGCTCCGCCGCTCCGCAGCCCCCTCCGCGATCCGGCGGTGTCGAGGAGTTCACGAGGGCCGAGCTGCTGGCGATGGAGAGAGAGATGCTCGGGATCTACCTCTCCGACCATCCGCTGGCCCAGGTCCGGGATCTGCTAGCACAGAGGGTCACCGCCACCGTCTCCCAGCTCCCGGAGCTGCGCGATCGGAGCGAGGTGGTCGTGGGGGGGATGATCACGGCGCTCAAGAGGGCAACGACGAAGAACGGCGCCGCGATGGCTTTCCTGACCCTGGAGGATCATACAGGCGGCGTAGAGGTCGTCGTCTTCCCGAAGACCTATGAGCAGTGCAGCCCCGCGTTGCGGCGGGACGCCATAGTGGTGGTCAGGGGACGCTTGGAGTCTTCCGAGCAGCAGGCAAAGGTGATGGCCGAGGGCGTAGTGCCGCTGGAGCCCGACACACGGCAGCCGGCGGCCGCGGACCGACGTGGCGCGACCTCTGCCGGCGAGGTGCTCCAGGTGATGATCGACACGGAGGCCCACGGCGAGCCGGTGCTCCGACGGCTGAGAGAGCTCCTCGCTGAGTTCCCCGGCGACCGCCGGGTCGTCATGACGATCCGCGGCGACGGAAGGCGGGTCAAGATACGTGTGAAGGACCTGCGCGTGGCCCCAGGCGCCACGGTGGTAGAGGCGGTCGAGCGGCTTCTGGGCGCCGGAACCGCCGCCTGGGCGGCGGAGGCAAGCGTGGGAGCCTGATCCTAGGGGTGGCAGAGATGCGCCGACTGTCAGGGCTTCAGGTCGTGGCCGCCTTCGTGTTGCTGGCGCTGGGGTTTCTCTTCGTCGTACAGCTCCGCGCCAGCCGCAGTTTCTCCCAGCAGCCCGAGGTCCCCACCCGGAACGTCTACGCGATGGCAACGCTACTGCGCAAGGAGCGCGACTCAAGGGTGGATCTGGAACGGGCGTTGGAGGAGATGCGGCGTCGCCTCACGGAGTACGAGCGTTCGGCGGTGGAAGGGAAGACGCTCAACGCGGCCCTTCGCAACGAGCTGGAGAGCCTGCGCGCGGTCGCGGGGATGAGGGCGATGCGGGGACCTGGCGTCGTGGTCACGCTGAGAGATGCCGCGCCGCAGCCACCGGCCGGCAGCACTATCACGGTCACCTACCAGGACCTCGTGAGCGTCATCAACGAGTTGTGGGCCGCGGGCAGCGAGGCGGTGGCCGTCAACGGCCAGCGTGTGATGGCTACGACCGGGTTCGGACAGGTGGGCGGCACCGTGGTCGTAAACCTGCAGCGCTTGAGGGGGCCCTTCGCCGTCGTCGCGCTGGGCGATGCCTCGACCATAGAGGGTGCCCTCACCATACCCGGCGGTCTCGTCGAAGGGCTGCGGGCGCTAGGGCTATCGATCACGATCACGCGGAACGCCGAGCTCACCGTGCCGGCCTACCGCGGCACACTCAAGCTGGAGTATGCCAAGCCCGCAGAGCCGTAGACGGTGCGTCCTCGCGGGCGCGAGGCGCTGGTGCCGGGCGAGGGACTCGAACCCCCAAGGGCGTCAGCCCAGACGATTTTGAGTCGTCCGCGTCTGCCAGATTCCGCCAGCCCGGCCCACGCGTAAGTATATCACGGAGGCTCGACCCCCCAGGCCCGGGAACTTCCTGAGGCCCAGAGCGTCTAACCAGACAGGAAGCCAGAGTGGGAGGAGCGGGTGGGCCACGACGAGCGCGAACTCATAGGACGGTCACGTCGCGGCGACCTCGACGCCTTCGAGGCGCTCGTCGTGGCCGGCCAGGACCGGATCTACGGCCTGTGCCTCCGGATAACGGGCAACAGCGAGGACGCCGCAGACGCAGCGCAGGAGGCGTTCGTTAGGGCGTTTCAGTCGCTGGCTCGCTTCGAGGGCAGGGCGGCGTTCTCGACCTGGCTCTACAGGATCGCCGCCAACGCGGCCACAGATCTCGTGCGCAGGAGGGCGGCCGATCCGCCCCTCGATCTCGCGGAGGACTGCCCGGCTTCCACGGACACCGAGTCCGAGTTCGATCGGCGCGAGCTCTGGCGCCGGGTTCACTCTGCGCTGGCGCGCCTGCCCCTTGAGTTCCGGGTGGCCGTCGTGCTGAGGGATATGCAGGGCCTCGCCTACGAGGAGATCGCGAGCATCCTGCGGGTGCCGAAGGGCACCGTCAGGTCACGGCTGAGCCGCGGCCGCCTGGCCCTGCGCGAGCTTATCGGCGAGATCGCCGGTTGAGGAGACGAGGATGAGGCACGAGGAGGCACTGGCAAGGCTGTCGGCCCTGCTCGACGACGAACTGACGGAGGACGAGGGGAGCCGTCTGCGGGCTCACCTTGAGGGCTGCGTAGAGTGCAGGGAGGAGCTGGAGCGCATGCGCGCCACCGTCGCCCTGCTGCGCGAGGCAGAGCCGCCACGGGCCCCCGAGGGGTTCGCGGCCGCGGTGAGGGCACGGCTCGAGCGGCTTCGCTCGGCGCCCGGGCTCCTTGAGAGGATAGGCGGGTTGCTCCGCGCCCCCAGGTGGTCTTGGCGCACCGCAACGGCGGCCGCCGCGGTGGCGCTCGTTGTCGTCTTCACCGCCAACATCGTCCTGCAGGCCCCGCTGTTCAGCGTTGCCCGGCGCGTGGAGATTCCCTTCCCGCGCATTGAGAGAGACAGGGCTGAGGTAGACAGGGGCGAGGGGTCCGGGATTGGGCTGAAGGTCAGGTTCCTCCGGCCCGAAGCGACACAGACCGCCGTGGGAAAGCCCGGTGCCGGGGACGATACGCGGGGCGACGCGGCGGCACTCCCCCCCCTAGGAGACGCGGCCTCACTGCGACGGGTAATAAAGACCGGTGAGATCGAGATCGAGGTCGAGGTATTTGACAGCGCGGCCCGCAGCCTGCTCGAAATCGCCGAGAGGACCGGTGGATTCGTGGCCAGCTCCTCGTACTCGGACCCGGGAGACGGGCCGCGGGGGACGCTCGTTCTCCGGGTGCCGGCATCGGCGTTCGGCGAGGTGCTCCGCCAGATAGAGAAGCTGGGGAAGGTGCAGCGCCGGCAGGTCGAGGGTCAAGACGTAACCGAGCAGTTCGTAGACCTCGAGGCGCGCAAGCGCAACCTGGAGCGTCACGAGACCCGCCTGCTCTCGCTCGTCGAGCGCGCCACGAAGATCGCCGACCTGATGGAGCTCGAGGGTGAGGTGGCCCGTATTCGGGGCGAGATAGAGCGCCTGACCGGCAGGCTTCGCTACCTCAGCGACCAGGTGGATCTCTCGACGATACGGGTCGAGGTCACCCAGAAGCCCAAGGAGCAGTCAGGCGGGTTCTGGGACCTCGATCAGGCGTTGGAGAGGGCGAAGGCGGCGTTCCTCAAGACCGTCAGGCAGATGATCACCGCCCTGGAGGCCGTCGTGGCGCTAGGCGCCGCCCTCCTGCCGCTGGTCCTCGCGGGTGCGGCGGCATGGTTGCTCCTCAGGCGGATCGTCGGGAGGAGGGAGAGGGCCGGGTAGGTCGTCGACGGACAGCCCGCACCGTCCGCTGTTATACTAGGCAGCGGACGGTGATGCGGGTGTCCCAGCGAGTCCCACCCAAGGTCGTTCTCCTCGATACAAACGGCCTAATCTACCGCGCATTCTACGCCCTGCCCTACCTGACCACCTCCGACGGCAGGCCCACCAACGCCGTCTACGGGTTGGTGGCCATGGTCCTCAAGGTGCTCGAGGAGGAGCGCCCCGACTACATCGCCGCGGCCTTCGACCTGCCGGCCCCGACCTTCAGGCACAAGGAGTTCGCCGACTACAAGGCCCACAGAGAGGCGATGCCCGACGATCTCAAGCCGCAGGTCGGCCTGAGCAGGCAGGCCCTGGAGGCTCTTGGGATACCCGCGGTCGCGGCCGAGGGGTACGAGGCCGAGGATGTCATCGCTACGATCGCACGGCAGGCCAAGGAGAGGGGCTTCGACGTCCTGGTGGTCAGCGGGGACCTGGACACGCTACAGCTCGTCGACGAGCAGGTCCGCGTGATGGTGACGGGCAGGGGGATCTCCGAGGTCGTCGTGTACGACCAGGCAAAGGTGCGCGAGCGGTTCGGATTCCCTCCCGAGAAGCTCCCCGACTTCAAGAGCCTGCGCGGCGACCCGAGCGACAACATACCCGGCGTTCCCGGTGTGGGCGAGAAGACTGCCAGCGGCCTCATCCAGCGGTTTGGGAGCGCGGAGTCCGTCCTTGAGCACCTCGACGAGATCCCAGAGCGGACGCGCGCGGCGCTGTCCGCATCGCGCGAGCAGGTGCTTGTTAGCAAGCGGCTTGCGACGATCGTGGACGACGCGCCCGTTGATCCGGATTGGGCAACGCTGCGCACAGGCAAGCCCGATCTGGACGCGGTCGAGCCGCTCTTTCGGGAGTTGGAGTTC
The DNA here is from genome assembly GCA_037446215.1 of Armatimonadota bacterium. Lineage (GTDB taxonomy): Bacteria > Sysuimicrobiota > Sysuimicrobiia > Sysuimicrobiales > Humicultoraceae > VGFA01. The sequence continues at coordinate 14,604 of JBBIJB010000032.1, read as the reverse complement.
CGAGGCTTCCTCCAGAGGCTGCGGGCGTCCGTCGCGCCCCAGGAGGGCGGCGAGCCACCCGGCTACGCAGGGGGAGAGGAAGCGGTTGCCGCATGCCTCGAGGGGGCGCGCGAGATCGGGGTGGCGCTGGTGAGGGACGGCGGCCACGCGCTTGGCGCCCGGCTGATGGAGGTGGGCGTGGCGGCTGATCCGGCCGGCCGCGCCGGGGCGCGGGCGGCCTGGGTGGCGCTGGACGCCGGGACACTGCCTCAGCGACTGCGCTCAGCGCTCGAGGACCCCTCCATCCGAAAGACCAGCGCCGACCTCAAGTCGGACCTCATCTCGCTGAGGCTCGCCGGTGTAGAGCCGCAGGGCTTCGACTTCGACGTCTCGATAGCTTCGTATCTGCTGAACCCGGGACGCCGCACCCACACCCTCCAGACCGCTTCGGAGGAGTTCCTGGGCGAGGAGCTGGGGGGGAGGAGCGTCCCGGTGGCCGCGCGTGCCCTGATCGAGCTGCGGCCGATTCTCGAGGGGCGGATGCGGGAGCAGGGCCTCCTGGCGCTCTTCAGGGAGGTCGAGGTGCCGATCGCCGGGGTCCTGGCGGATATGGAGGAGGCGGGCGTCGCGGTCGACGCCGACTACCTGCGGTCGCTCGGTGAGGAGATGGCCGGGAGGCTCGCCGCGCTCGAGGCCCGCATATACGAGGCGGCCGGGACGAAGTTCAACATAGCCTCCCCCAAGCAGCTCGCGCACGTCTTGTTCGAGAAGCTGTCGCTCCCACCCCTGAAGCGCACGAAGACCGGCTACTCAACGGACTCCGAGGTGCTCGAGAGCCTGAATCCCCGCCACGAAGCCGTCGCGATGATCGTCGAGCACAGGGCGCTGAGCAAGCTGAAGTCCACCTACGTGGACGTGCTTCCGAGGATGACCGATCCGCACACGGGCCGCGCTCACACGACCTTCAACCAGACCCTCGCCGGCACAGGCCGGGTAATAACGGAGCAACCGAATCTCCAGAGCCTGCCGATCCGGACCGAGGACGGCAGGAAGATCCGCCGGGCCATCGTGGCACCGCAGGGCTGCGCGTTGCTGAGCGTCGATTACTCGCAGATCGACCTTCGCGTCCTGGCGCACATCGCGGGCGACCCGGGACTGCGCGCCGCCTTCGAGCACGGAGAGGACATCCACTCCGTGACCGCGGCCGAGGTCTTCGGCGTGGCGCAGGGCCAGGTAACCCCTGAACTACGTCGCCGCGCCAAGGCCATCGTCTTCGGCGTGGCCTACGGCATGAGCGAGCACGGCCTGGCGTCACAGCTGGGCATACCGCGAGAGGAGGCCCGGGGCTTCATCGAGCTCTACTACGCGCGCTTCCCCGGGGTGCGCGCGTACATGCTGGCCGTGGTGGAGAAGGCCCGCCGTGACGGGTGCGTCGAGACGGTGCTGGGCCGCCGGCGCTACCTGCCGGACCTGCACAGCCGGAACCGTGCGGTTCGAGAGGCGGCGGAGCGAATTGCCATAAACACCCCGATCCAGGGCTCCAGCGCCGACATCATAAAGCTCGCGATGTTGGCCGTTTCGCGCGAGATCCTCCCTTCGCGAGAGGGCACGAGGATGACGCTTCAGATACACGACGAGCTCCTGTTCGAGGTCCCGCTGGGGGATCTGGCACCGGTCGCCGCGGAGGTGCGCACGGTGATGGAGCGGGCCTACCCACTCGATGTGCCCCTGATCGCCGAGGCGAAGGCCGGCCCCAACTGGGCCGAGATGCGGCCGCTGGATGGGTAGACGGGGACGTGTGCGGGTCTACGGCCTGACCGGCGGGATAGCCAGCGGTAAGAGCCTCGTCGCCGGGCTCCTGCGCGAGCTCGGCGCGGTCGTCATCGACTCGGACGCGATAGCCCGGGAGGTGACTGGGCCCGGCACCGAGGGGCTTCGGGGGATAGCCGAGGCGTTCGGGCGGTCCATCCTGCTTCCAGATGGAACGCTCGACAGGCGGCGGCTGGCGAGCAGCATCTTCGCCGACCGAGGAGCCAGGCTGCGCCTCAACGCGATCCTCCACCCCCTGATAGGGCATCGGATCGTCCAGATGATCGGCTCTGTGAGAGCCGGCGGGCGGGATGCGGTCGTCGTCGTGGACTTGCCGCTCCTCCTGGACACCGTCGGGCCCGAGGCCTTCTCGCTCGACGGCGTGGTCGTGGTCTCCGTAGATGAGGCCACCCAGCTTGCCCGGCTGATCGCCAGGGAGGCGCTCACGGAGAGCGAGGCGGGAGAGCGGCTGCGGTCGCAGAGGCCTCTCCGCCAGAAGGCCGCGGAGGCCGACTGGGTGATAGACAACGGAGGTCCGAGGTCGGCCACCCGCGCGCAGGTCGAGGCACTCTGGGAGGAGTGGCAGGCCGACCTCGCTTCTCAAGACGCCTGACAGGCAGCACCGAGGCGCGAACTCCGGGGAGTTGTCCTGCGTACACAGAGGGTGAGAAGGCACAGAGGAGGGACCGAGATGAGTCACCGCTCTGCCGTCGGGGTTGTTGCCGCCCTGCTGCTGCTCGGCGTGGCATCGCCCCCGCCGGCGGCCGCGCAGGCGGTAACGGTAATCGTGGACGGCCGCGGTGTGCCGTTCGACCAGCCGCCCGTGGTGACGGGGGGCCGCGTTCTGATACCGCTGCGAGGCGTCTTCGAGCGCCTGGGCGCCACCGTTGACTGGGATCCCTTCCAGAGGCAGGTGATAGCGCGTCGCGGTGGGACCACGATCGTGCTGCGGCCCGGAGACCCGATCGCCAGCGTCGACGGCGACTCCGTGCGCCTCGACGTCCCGGCGATAATAGTGGGCGGGCGCACCATGATTCCGCTCCGTTTCGTCGCCGAGGCGCTGGGGGCCGGCGTCGACTGGGAGCCGGTCGGGCGGGTGGTCTATGTAAGGTCTGCCCGGCGCGCCCCGCCGGGCGCGGAGAGACCCCCGGCTTTGCCCAGGCCAATCCCGCTGCCCTCCCAGCCGACACCAACGCCCCCTCCGGCCCCCGAGCCCCCAAGGCCTCTGCCGGTCATACCACCGCCGCCCACGCCGGCACCGACCTATGCGGCCGAGGGAACCGTGGCGCGTGTCGACGTGCATACGGTCCCGCAGCGGCTGCACCTCTGGGTGGACGCAGGCCTGGCAAGTTTCAACGTGACCGCGGCAACCACCGTGTTCGTGTTCGAGGCGGCCACGGGCCGAGGCGGATCGGCAGGCCTTGCGCAGGTTCACAGAGGCGATCACGCTCAGGTGTCCGCTGACCGATTCGGCAACGCCCTGACCGTCCGCGCCACCTACAAGGAGTCGGAGGGGCGAATACAGGGATTCGCGATGCAGCTTCTCTACCTCCTCGACGGCCAGGTCCTGCGCCTGGGGGCGGAGCCGTTGTTCATCCTCGACGGGCGGGAGGTTACGCGAGACCTCATGCGCCAGGGGTTGGAGGTAAGCCTGCGCCTCAACCCGAGGACCGGCGAGGTGTGGGAGGTCGTCGCTAGAAGCGCGGGCCTGCCGCCGCCTCCGCCCCCGCCGCGACCCGCTCCGACCCCAGGCATCGAGTCGGCTTCAATCAACTCGGCGGGGCCGCTTGGGATCGGCCAGCAGCTGGTCGTGACCATGCGCGGGACCCCGGGAGGGAGCGCCTGGTTCGAGATAGGCCGCATGGGCACCAGGATCTCGATGGTCGAGGGTCCACCCGGGCGGTATGTGGGCAGGCACACCGTGAGGGCCGAGGAGGAGTTCGACCGCGTCCCGGTGACGGTACACCTGCGCGCGGGGCGGATCGACACCGAGCGCCACGCGGGCCGGGTCACGCTCGACGGCATAGTGCCCGAGTTTACCTACTCCTCTCCGCCGCATGGATCCCAAACCAGGGAGGACCAACCGGCCATCTCGATTAGATACGTGGACAGGGGACCTGCCGGCATCGACCGGAACTCGGTGCGGATGTGGGTGAACGGCGAGGAGGTCGGGAGGCTGTCGGTCGGCGACACCGAAGCGCGCTACACCCCGCGGGAGCCGCTCGCGCCCGGGCTGGTCCGTGTGAACGTTCGCGTAGCGGATCTCGCGGGCAACGAGGCGACCGCCGGCTGGGCGTTCAGGATAGACCGGCCCGTGCCACCGCCGCCTCCACCGCCTCCACCGCCCCCTCCACCTTCTTCACGCCCAACGCCGTCTGTAACCCCGACCCCGGCGGATACTCCGAGGCCCCCGGGGCTCCAGCCACCATCGCCGCCCCCTGGTCTCCAGATCGCGCCGCCGGTGATCCTCTCGCCAAAGCCCGGCGACGAGATCGAACGGACGCTGACCATCAGGGGGACGGCCGCAGAGGCACGGGTGGTCGTAACGGTGGAGCTGAGGGAGAGGGGTCCGGGAGCAGAGCCGGAGGTGTTCGGGCCAGCCCTGGTGTCGGTAACCGCCAAGGGCGAGTGGGAACTGAGCATCAGGCTTCCCAGGCTGCCCAGGGCAGGGACGCTGACGATAACGGCGGTGGCCCTGCGCGGCTCCGCGGAGCGCTCTGCGCCGGCCCATACGATCATCAGGTGGCCCTCGCGCGACTAGGATGGGGCCGGCCGGACAAGAACCGTGAGCCGGGGCACCTGCCCCGGCTCACGGCATCTCCCCGTCCGTGGAACCGGCGCCGGTCCGCTTGATATACTGTCTGTATGCCCTCCCTGCGCGTCGTCACGGATATGCCCCCCAGGGGCGATCAGCCCGAGGCCATCGCGGGGCTGGCGGCCGGTCTCCGATCGGGCACCAGGTTCCAGACCCTCCTGGGGGTCACCGGGAGCGGCAAGACCTACACGGTGGCGCGAGTGGTGGAGCAGATGGGTCGCCCCACGCTCGTCCTGGCTCACAACAAGACCCTCGCGGCCCAGTTGTATGGTGAGTTCAGGGATCTCTTCCCCGGCAACGCAGTCCGCTACTTCGTTTCCTACTACGACTACTACCAGCCCGAGGCCTACGTCCCGCAGACGGACCTCTACATCGCGAAGGACGCCTCGATCAACGAGGAGATAGACCGCCTTCGCCACGCCTCCACGAAGGCGCTGATGGAGCGACGAGACGTGATCGTGGTCGCCTCGGTCTCCTGCATCTATGGCCTGGGCAGGCCGGAGGACTACAAGGAGGTCATGCTGCTGCTGCGCCGGGGGGAGCGCCGGTCGCGCGACGAGATAGTGCGGCGCCTGGTCGACATCCAGTACGAGCGCAACGACATAGACTTCGCGCGAGGGCGGTTCCGCGTGAGGGGAGATGTCGTCGAGGTCTTCCCCGCCTACGAGGAGCGGGCGGTCCGCATCGACCTGTTCGGCGACGAGGTCGAGCGGATCATGGAGATGGATCCACTAACGGGCGAGGTGGGCGAGGTCAAAGACGCCCTCGCGCTGTGGCCGGCCAAGCACTGGGTCACGACCGAGGAGCGCCTCGCGCGGGCGCTGGCCTCCATCGAGGCCGAGCTCGAGGAGCGCCTGGCCTGGTTCAGGAAGCAAGACAAGCTGCTGGAGGCGCAGCGGCTTGAGTTCCGCACGCGGTACGACATGGAGCTCCTCCGCGAGGCCGGGATGTGCCCGGGCGTCGAGAACTACTCGCGCCACCTCGACGGCCGGCGCCCCGGTGAGAGGCCGGGCTGCCTGCTGGACTACTTCCCGCGCGACTTCCTCCTGGTCGTGGACGAGAGCCACGTCACGGTGCCCCAGGTCCGCGGGATGCTGGAGGGCGACCGCTCCCGCAAGAGGAACCTCGTCGAGTTCGGGTTCAGGCTTCCCTCGGCCTACGACAACCGGCCGCTCTCCTGGGAGGAGTTCGAGGGGATGATACACCAGGCGGTGTTCGTCTCCGCCACCCCGGGCCCGTACGAGGCCGCGGTCAGCACTAGGGTCGTGGAGCAGATCGTCCGCCCCACTGGCCTGGTGGATCCTCACGTGGAGGTACGGCCGGCCCAGGGCCAGGTGGACGACCTCACCGGCGAGATACGCTCCCAGGTGGAGCGGGGGGAGCGCGCGCTGGTCACGACCCTCACGAAGCGGATGGCCGAGGACCTGAGCGTCTATCTGGCCGAGCTCGGCTTCAAGGTGCACTACCTGCACGCCGAGGTGGAGACCCTGCAGCGCGTCCAGATACTGAAGGACCTGCGCCTCGGCACCTACGACGTGATCGTCGGCATCAACCTGCTGCGCGAGGGGCTGGACCTCCCTGAGGTCTCCCTTGTCGCGATCCTCGACGCCGACCGCGAGGGCTACCTGCGCTCGGAGACCGCGCTGATCCAGACCATGGGCCGTGCCGCCCGCAACATCGCGGGAAGGGTCATCCTCTACGCGGACCAGATCACGGAGTCGATGCGCAGAGCGATAGCCGAGACCAACCGCCGCCGCGAGATCCAGGCCCGCTACAACGAGGCCCACGGCATCACGCCGGCGTCGGTGGTCAAGCCGATCAAGGACCTGATCGACCTCCAGGAGGCCGCGGCAGGCGCCGCGGCTCAACCCCCGTCCGCCGACCTGCTGACCGCGGACGAGCTGATAGCGCTGGCCGACTCCCAGCGCGGCAAGGTTCCATGGGAGATAGCCCGGCTGCTGATGCTCTCCCCGGCCGAGCTCGAGGCGACGATAGGCGCCCTGGAGGCAGCGATGCGCCGCGCGGCCGCCGAACTCCAGTTCGAGAAGGCAGCCGCCCTCAGAGACCAGATCGCAGAGCTGCGGAAGGGCCTCGGCGAGCCGTTCTTCGCGCCCCGAGGCCGGGGGCGCAACCGGCCCTCTGGCCGAAGAGGCGTCCGGCCCAGGGCCGGCGGGCCGAGCGGCGGGAGGGGGAAGGGCCGGAAGTAGACTCGCCGGCCCGGGATGCGACCCCGGGTCAGGGCAAGAGGCGCACGCAGATGCCGACCGATCGGATAGTAGTCAGGGGCGCCCGAGAGCACAACCTCAAGAACGTGACCGTCGAGATACCGCGCGACCGTTTCGTCGTGCTGACCGGGATCTCGGGCTCGGGGAAGTCCTCGCTCGCCTTCGACACGATCTACGCGGAGGGACAGCGCAAGTACGTGGAGTCCCTCTCCGCCTACGCGCGCCAGTTCCTCGGGCTGATGGAGAAGCCCGATGTGGACGGGATCGACGGCCTGTCGCCCGCGGTCTCGATAGACCAGAAGGGCGCGCCCAGAAACCCGCGCTCGACCGTCGGCACTGTCACCGAGATCTACGACTACCTAAGGCTGCTCTATGCGCGCGTGGGTCAGCCCCACTGCCCGCAGTGCGACAGGCCCATTACCCGGCAGAGCCGCGAGCAGATCGTGGATCGCGTCCTCGACCTCGAGGCCGGGACGCGGGTGCAGATCCTCGGCCCCATAGTCAGGGGACGCAAAGGGGAGTACAGGCAGCTGTTCGACGACCTGCGAAGGCAGGGGTTCGCGAGGGTGAGGGCGGACGGCATCGTCTACGACCTGTCGGAGGAGATCCCCCTCGACAAGAACCGGAAGCACAGCATCGAGGTCGTGGTGGACCGCCTGGTGATCGGAGCGGACGTTCGCTCCCGCCTGGCCGACTCCGTGGAGACGGCGCTCAAGCTCGGGGGCGGGGTCGTCTACGTGGACGTGGCCCCGCGGGAGACGCTCGTCTTCAGCCAGCAGTTCGCGTGCCCGGAGTGCGGGGTGAGCCTGCCGGAGGTGGAACCGCGCGCCTTCTCGTTCAACAGCCCCTACGGGGCCTGCCCAACGTGCACCGGCCTGGGGTCCAGGCAGGAGATCGACGCCGATCTGGTCCTGGATCGCGACAAGAGCCTGCTGGACGGCGCGGTCGTGCCGTGGGCCGCGTCCACCAGCGACTACTACCAGGAGCTCCTCTCATCGCTGGCCGCGCATTTCAAGGTGGACATGAAGACGCCCGTGAGGCGCCTTCCCAAGGCGCTCGTGGACGTGCTGCTCAACGGGTCCGAGGAGCCCATCCGCGTCCGCTACCACAACAAGTGGGGCGTGCAGCGCAGCTACGAGACGCCGTTTGAGGGCGTGCTGCGCCACCTCGACCGGCGCTACAAGGACACTGACTCCGAGTACGTGCGTGAGGAGATCGAGCAGTACATGACCAGCCTTCCGTGCCCCGACTGCGGCGGCACCAGGCTGAAGCCGACCACGCTGAGCGTGCGCGTGGGAGGGAAGAACATAGCGCAGGCCACGGCCATGACCGTTCGGCAGGCGCTCGAGTTCTTCTCCTCGATAGGCCTCTCCGAGCGAGAGCGCCTGATAGCAAACCAGATCCTGAAGGAGATCCGAGCCCGGCTGAGCTTCATGGTCAACGTGGGGCTCGACTACCTCTCGCTCGACCGCACGGCAAACACGCTCTCGGGCGGGGAGGCGCAGCGGATCCGCCTGGCCACCCAGATAGGGAGCGGGCTCGTGGGTGTGCTCTACGTCCTCGACGAGCCCAGCATCGGACTCCACCAACGTGACAACCACCGCCTGATTGAGACGCTGATGGGGCTGAGAGACCTCGGAAACACGATCCTGGTGGTCGAGCACGACGAGGAGACGATCCGCTCCGCCGACTGGGTTGTCGACATAGGCCCCGGCGCGGGCGCCGAGGGAGGGCACATAGTCGTGGCCGGCCCTCCCAGGAGCATATCCGCGCACCCGGGCTCGATCACGGGGCAGTATCTATCCGGGCGGAGGCGGATCGAGGTACCGGCGGCCAGGAGGGCCGGGAGCGGGCGCGCGCTGGTCGTGAGAGGGGCGCGCCAGCACAACCTGCGCGGCATCGACGTGCGTATCCCGCTCGCCAACTTCGTCGCGATCACAGGCGTCTCCGGCTCCGGGAAGTCCACCCTGGTGGACGAGATCCTCTACAGGGCGCTCGTCGGCCACCTGCACGGCAGCCGCGTGAGGCCCGGGGCGCACGACAGGGTCGAGGGGCTCGAGCACATCGACAAGGTGATCGAGATAGACCAATCCCCCATCGGGAGGACTCCGCGGAGCAACCCGGCCACCTACACCAAGACCTTCGACCTGATCCGCGAGTTGTTCGCCATGACCTCCGAGGCGAAGGTGAGGGGATACGGCCCCGGCCGGTTTTCATTCAACGTCCGCGGTGGGCGGTGCGAGGCGTGCGAGGGCGACGGGATTGTCCGAATAGAGATGCATTTCCTGCCCGACGTCTACGTGCCGTGCGAGATATGCAAGGGCAGCCGCTACAACAGGGAGACCCTGGAAGTGACCTATCGCGGCAAGTCCATCAGCGACGTGCTGGGGATGACGGTGAGCGAGGCGCTGGTCTTCTTCGAGGCGATCCCCAGGATACGCCGCAAGCTGCAGACGCTTGACGACGTCGGGTTGGGCTACGCGAGGCTCGGCCAGCCCGCGACGACGCTGTCGGGAGGTGAGGCCCAGAGGGTCAAGCTCGCCACCGAGCTGTCGCGGCGCGGAACAGGGCGTACGGTCTACATACTGGACGAGCCCACCGTGGGGCTTCACTTCGCCGACGTGGAGCGGCTGCTGGGAGTCCTCCACAGGCTCGTGGACGGGGGCAACACGGTAATCGTGATCGAGCACAACCTGGACGTGATAAAGACGGCGGACTGGATAGTCGACCTGGGGCCCGAAGGGGGCGAGTGCGGGGGCACGGTCGTCGCGGAGGGCACGCCCGAGGATCTCTGCCGAGAGGGGCGTTCACACACAGGGCAGTTCCTCAGGAAGGTCCTCCCGCCAGCTCCCGGATCCGGCACCCCTCGGCGTGGCCGGAGGCGCTAGGCACCGTGGAGGCGGAGCCCCCCAGGGAGATCGCCAGGAGGCTGCCTCGCCGCCCAGGGGTCTACCTCTTCAGGGACGCCGCGGAGCGGGTCCTATACGTCGGCAAGGCGGCGTCGCTGAGGGCCCGCGTGGGCCAGTATTTCCAGGACGCCCAGTCCCGCGCGAACCCACGGCTCTCGCGGCTGCTGCCCAGGATAGCCCGGATAGACACGGTGGTCACCTCCAACGAGGTGGAGGCCCTGATACTCGAGACCGAGCTGATCAAGCAGCACCAGCCGCTCTACAACGTACGCATGGCCGACGACAAGGCCTACCCCTACATCAAGCTGACCCCTGAGCCGTATCCGCGGATCGTCATGACCAGGAAGGTCCTGCGCGACGGAGGCCGGTACTTCGGACCCTACCCCTACCACGAGCCCAAGTTGGTCGGGAGGACGATCCGCACCATGCGCAGGCTCTTCCGGTTGCGCACCTGCCGCATCGAGATCAGGCGGGACCTGGAGCGCCCATGCCTGGACTTCGGAATCGGACTCTGCTCCGCCCCGTGCGTGGCGTGGGGGGCCTCGCCGGAGGAGTACTCGGAGCAGGCGGCCCGGGCGGCCCTGTTCCTGGAGGGGCGCCGTGGCGACCTGCTGGGGAAGCTGCGCGGCGAGATGCAGGCCGCCGCGGGCTCGATGGAGTTCGAGCGCGCGGCGGTACTGAGGGATCAGATCCAGGCGCTGGAGGCGATCGGCGAGCCCCAGCGTGTGGCCACCGCTCGCCTGGAGGACCGGGATGTCGCCGCGATCGCCGTCGGCGGCGAGGCCGCATGCGCCGAGTTGATCACGATACGCGCGGGCCGAATCCAGGATCAGCAGCACTTCCTGCTCTCCGGTGTCGGCGGCCTGGAGCCCGGAGAGATCCTCTCTCAGGTGCTCGCCCGCCACTACGCGGAGGCGTCGCAGCCCCCCGGCGAGATCATCTGCGGTGAGGAGATGCCCGATCAGGCACTGCTCGAGGAGTGGCTCTCCGATCGCCGGGGCAGGAGGGTGGAGGTCATCGTGCCGAAGCGGGGCGAGCGGCGCAGGTTGGTCGAGCTCGCGCGTGAGAACGCCGGACTCTACCTGGAGCAGGCGCGAGCCCGCGCCGCCGGCCCGGCCGGCCTGGGCGTGGCCGAGCTGGCGGAGGCGCTCCGCCTCGAGGCGCCTCCCTTCAGGATAGAGGGGTACGATGTCAGCCACTTCCGCGCGGGCGAGGCGGTAGGTGCGATGGTGGTCTTCGAGGGCGGGAGGCCGCAGAGGTCGGCCTACCGGCAGTTCAGGATGCGCTCGTCCGGCGGCGGGGACGACTACGCGATGCTGGGTGAGGTCCTGCGCCGGAGGTTTGGGCGGGCGCGCGCCGAGCAGGAGCGGCTGGACGCCGGCGAGGTCGTTCCCCCCAGGTGGTCGGTGCTGCCGGACCTGATCCTCATCGACGGAGGGAGAGGGCAGCTGGGCGTCGCCCTGGAGGTGCTGTTCGAAGGGAACGTTGCGGTGCAGGCGGCCGCGATGGCCAAGGCGCAGGAGGAGGTGTTCATGGCCTCCCGGCCCGATCCGCTCAGGCTGCCGCCCGACTCGCGGGCGCTCCATCTGCTGCAGCGAGTTCGAGATGAGGCCCACCGGTTCGCAAGCGGTGCGGGGCAGCGGCTCCGCGAGCGGCGGATCGTATTCTCCGAGCTCGAAGAGATACCGGGGGTGGGCGAGCGCCGCAAGCGTGACCTGATAAGGCGGTTCGGCTCTGTGAGGGGCGTGCGTGCCGCTTCTCCCGAGGCGCTCGCGGAGGTCGTCGGGGCCGCGCTTGCCCGGCGGATCGCCGCGCACCTGGCGGCGAGGCCGCTCCCCGAGGCTCCCGGAGGTGTCGAGGACCGCAGGGAGAAGGGCGGGGAAGGCCCTGCTTGACTCTCGGCCCCGGTGCGTCTACCATATAGCCATAATAATGGCCATATAGTAGGCGGCCCTGCGCCCCCGCTCTATGGCCTCCTGGAGGATCGCGATGAGGCTGGCCTCGACCGCCGATCTCAAGAACCGCACCAGCGAGATGTTGCGCGCCGCGCAGTCGGGAGAGCCCGTGGTGGTGACCCGCCACGGCAGGCCCGTTGCCGCGATCGTCGGGCTGCCCGAGGGCGATCTCTTTGGCGGCGGGCTGGCGGCCCTGGCCGCCTGCGTCGCCGGGGCGCGGGAGGCGGTCACTCCTGCCCGCGGGGTTCGCAAGGGAATGGGCGGAGCCGCCCGCTTCGAGTACGCGGCGTTTCGCCAGCCCTTCGGCACCCTCTACGTGGCGTTCGGCCCTGGGGGGCCGGCGTTCGCCCGCGTGTCACGATCGAAGGAGGAGTTCGAGAGGGAGGCGTCGCGCTACCTCGGGCGGATGGTGACGGCCTCGTCCGCGCCCCCGGAGATGGCCAGGGAGGTGTCCCGGGTCCTCGGCGGCGGCGCCGGATTCGCCGGCCCCCTCGACCTCTCTCGCGTCGGTCCCTTCGAGAAGGAGGTGCTCGCCGAGCTCCGACGGATACCGCGGGGCGAGGTCAGGACCTACGGGGAGGTGGCGCGCTCGGTGGGCCAGGCAGGGGCGGCCAGGGCGGTGGGAGCCGCCTGCGCAAGGAACCCCCTGCCGCTCCTCATCCCGTGCCACCGGGTGGTCCGTAGCGACGGGGGCCTCGGCGGCTACTCGCTGCGCGGCGGCGTCGCACTGAAGGAGCGGCTGCTCGATGCCGAGGGAGCGATGGAGGCGGTCCGGGCCAGGAGCACCCGGTCGTGACCGCCGAGAGAGCCAAAGCCTCCCCCGCGGTGGAGTTGGAGGGTGTCACCCGGCGATTCCAGGCGCGGAGCGGGGCCCAGAAGGGAGAGGTGGTGGCGCTCTCCGGCCTGTCGCTCTCGGTGCCTGCGGGCGGGATCTACGGCCTGCTCGGACCCAACGGCGCGGGCAAGACCACGCTGCTCAGGCTGGTCAGCACGATCCTACCGCCTTCCGAGGGGAGGGTTTCGGTCCTGGGCATAGACGCCCTCCGCCATCCCGATAGGGTGAGGCGGTCCGTCGGCCTGGTGCTCGGAGGAGAGAGGTCGGTCTATTGGCGCCTCACCGGGCGTGAGAACCTGCTCTACGCGGCGTCGCTGCACGACCTCCCAGGGGGAGTCGCAGGGAGGCGCGCCGAGGAGGTGCTCGGACAGGTGGGCCTGCTTGAGAGGTGCGACGACCTGGTCGAGAGATACAGCAGCGGGATGAGGCAGCGCCTGGCCCTGGCCCGCGCGATAGTGCATGACCCTCCCCTCCTGGTCCTGGACGAGCCGACGGCCGGGCTCGATCCCCACGCGGCCGTTGAGGTGCGGGCGCTGCTCGGCGCGATGGCCGGCGGCGGCCGGACGGTGCTGATGGCGACCCACAACATGGAGGAGGCAGACCGGCTGTGCTCTGCCGTCGCGATCCTGGACCGGGGACGGCTGATCGCAGAGGGCCCGACAGAGGTGCTGAAGGAGCGCTCCCGCACCGCGCGATCTGCCGGCAGAGGCCTCACCCTCGAGGATGCCTTCCTCTCACTGACCGGTCGCTCGCTCGCGGCCGCAGACGAGGTCGGGGCGCTTCCGTGAGTCCTGCGCCGCCGGGCCCCGACGTGCGGCCCGCCGCCTTCGGAGGCCGCCGGAGGCCCTACCTCGAGGCGGCGATGCTTGCCGCGCTTCTGGTCGCCCTGGGCTTCTCGATTGCGACCGGACCCGCGAGGATCCCTCTGGTGACGGTGGTCGGGGTCCTTGCCGCGGGAATAGGACTCCCCCAGTGGGGCTCGTGGTCGGAGGCCGCGTCCGCGATAGTGTGGGATCTTCGCGTGCCCCGGGCGCTCCTTGCCTTGACCGTGGGTGCCGGGCTGGCCGGTTCCGGGACGGTCTTCCAGGGGTTACTGCGAAACCCGCTCGCTGATCCGCTCATAATCGGCGTCTCGGCGGGTGCCGCGTTCGGGGCCACCCTCGCGATAACCGCGGGCCTGGGCGCAGGCGCCCTGGGAATGGTGACCATCCCGCTGTTTGCCTTCGCAGGCGCGGTCGGAGCCATGGCGCTGGTCTACGGGCTGGCGCGCCGGGGCAGCGACGCGCCGGTCGAGGACCTCATCTTAGCCGGGATCGCGGTCAGCGCCTTCCTCGCCGCGGTCGTGTCGTGGATGCAGATCTCCGGAGGGGAGAGCCTGCAGAGGGTGCTCTTCTGGCTCATGGGAGGCCTCTCGGGCAGGAGCTGGCCGCACCTGGCGATGGCGGCTCCCATCGTGGCAGCCGGGATCTGCCTGGCGTGGCTGTTCGGGCGCGATCTCAACCTGCTGATGCTAGGCGACGAGAGCGCCCGCTCGATGGGCGTCTCGGTGGCGACGGCCAGGCTGCTGCTGGTCGGGGCCGGAGGCATGATGGCCGCGGCGGCGGTGGCCTCGGCCGGCTTGATAGGGTTTGTCGGCCTGATCGTGCCCCACCTGATGAGGCTGGTCGTGGGCCCAGATAACAGGAGGCTGCTGCTGGCCTCGGTCCTGGGCGGAGCGATCCTGCTGCTCGTGGCCGATCTGGCCGCACGCTCGGCGCCCGGAGGGGCCGAGCTTCCGGTGGGCATCTTGACGGCGGCGCTCGGCGCGCCGTTCTTCCTGGTGGTGCTTCTCAGAGAGCGGAGGCGCTTCTGGACTTGACGTAGGCGCGTCGTTATAATCGGGATACGACTGCTGTCGGGCGGGAGTAGCTCAGAGGTAGAGCGTCTCCTTGCCAAGGAGAAGGCCGTGGGTTCAAGTCCCATCTCCCGCTCCAGTCGGTACCGTTTTCCCGTAGGGCGCGGGGCGGCGTAGCCAAGAGGCAAGGCAGGGGTCTGCAAAACCCCCATACGCCGGTTCGAATCCGGCCGCCGCCTCCAG
>JBBIJB010000031.1:23185-26540 GCA_037446215.1 Armatimonadota bacterium | reverse complement strand
GGACGGGCGACCAAAGTGGCGCCCGTGATCCGGCTCGACGGGAAGATCGCCGTCCGTCGCGGGGTCCGGACCGAGATCACCGGTCCTGAGGCCCGCCGCTTCACCCACGGCCTGCGCGGTCTCCACGACGCGGTGCTGGTGGGCGTCGGGACGGTGCTTGCCGACGACCCGCTGCTGACGTGCCGGCTGCCGGACGGTCGCAATCCGCTCCGCGTCGTGCTCGACTCGAACCTGAGCACCCCTCCTGGAGCCCGCGTGCTTTCAGGGGCTCCAGGTACGCCGACCCTGGTGGTGGCGACGCGAGGCGCTCCGGAGCACAGGGGTGAGGCGCTGAGACAGGCCGGCGCCGAGGTGCTGGTCCAGGACGGTGCGGGGCCCGGCGTGGACCTGCGCGGCCTGATGGAGCACCTTGGAGCGAGGGGCGTGCTCAGCGTCCTTATCGAAGGCGGGGGGACGGTGCACGCGGCGGCGATCGCCGCGGGCATAGCCGACAGGGTGATAGCGGTCGTGTCGCCCTCTCTCATCGGCGGAGTAGAGGCGCCGACACCGGTAGACGGGCCGGGGATCGTAGACCCCGAAGGGCGGCTTCGCCTGGTTGAAGTCAAGGTCACGCAGATAGGCGAGGATACAACGATAGAAGGGATGGTGGCTACCTGATGTTCACAGGGATCGTTGAGGAACTGGGAGAGGTCGTCGCTGTTGACGGCAACGCCGATGGTGCGCGGCTGCGGATCCGCGCCGGCGAGGTCCTGGACGACGCGCGCGCCGGGGACAGCATCGCGGTGAACGGCGTCTGTCTCACCATCGTCACATGCGACAACAGGGTGTTCGGCGCCGATGTCGTCGCGGAGACCCTGCGCCGCACCAACCTGGGCACTCTCTGCCCGGGCGACCCCGTCAACCTGGAGCGCCCGCTGCGCCTCGACCAGCGCCTCGGCGGACACATCGTCCAGGGCCACATAGACGGGGTGGGCAGCATCACCGCGGTCAGGCCCGAGGGCGACGGCATCTGGATGGAGATAGCACCGCCCGCCGCGCTCATGCGCTACCTGGTAGAGAAGGGCTCGGTGGCAGTGGACGGCATCAGCCTCACGGTGGCCCAGGTGGTCGACGGCGATAGGTTCGCGGTAGCCCTGATCCCCCACACCCTGGGGGTGACGACGCTGGGTCGCAAGGGCGAGGGTGACACGGTGAACCTCGAGGTGGACATCCTGGCCAAGCACGTGGAGAGGCTGCTGGAAGCGATGAGGCAGGACCGGTGAGATGAGCAGCCAGGATGCCGGGGTTAGGCAGATGACGGCGACCGTCGCCGAGGCGATGGAGGAGATGCGCGCCGGCCGGATGCTCATCGTGGTGGACGACGAGGACCGCGAGAACGAGGGCGACGTGATCATGGCGGCCGAGCACGCGACCCCGGAGGCCGTCAACTTCATGATGGTGCAGGCGCGCGGCCTGATCTGCGCTCCCCTCTCGCCGGAGAGGTGCGACGAGCTGCGGCTCCCGATGATGGTGACGGAGAACACCTCGCATCACGAGACCGCCTTCACGATCTCGGTGGATGCGCGCAGCGGCGGAACCGGAACCTCCGCCCACGACCGGGCGCTGACGACCCGACTGCTCGCAGACCCATCCTCGCGTCCCGCCGACCTCGCTGCGTTCCGCTCCCGGCGGGGTGCTCAGGCGCGCGGGCCACACCGAGGCCGTCGTGGATCTCGCGCGCCTGGCAGGGCTGCGTCCGGCCGGCCTGATCTGCGAGGTGGTGCACGACGACGGAACCATGGCGCGGCTTCCCGAGCTCACCAGGTTCGCCGCACGCCACGGCCTCAAGATGCTGACGATCAGGGACCTGATCCGCCACCGGATGCGCACCGACCGCTTCGTGCGCCGTGCGGGAGAGACCCGCCTCCCGACCGCGGACGGCGAGTTCACCGCCTTCGTCTACGAGAACATGATTGACGGATCGCACCACATAGCCCTCGTCAAGGGAGAGGTGGCCGAGGGTCCGCCGGTACTGGTCAGGATGCACTCCGAGTGCCTGACCGGGGAGGTGTTCGGATCGCTGCGCTGCGACTGCCGGGAGCAGCTTCACGCGGCGATGAAGCTGGTGGCTGAGGAGGGTCGCGGCGTGATCGTCTACATACGCCAGGAGGGGCGCGGCATCGGACTCCGCGACAAGATAAGGGCTTATGCCCTGCAGGACCTGGGTAGCGATACCGTGGAAGCCAACGAGCTGCTGGGCCTGCCCCCGGACCCCCGCGACTACGGCGTGGGAGCACAGATCCTCTCGGATCTCGGCCTGCACGAGATCCGACTGCTGACGAACAACCCCCAGAAGCGGGCCGGCCTCGAGGGATACGGCCTGCGGGTGGTCGAGCGCGTGCCCCTCGAGGTGCCGGCGAACAGGGAGAACTACGAGTATCTGAAGGCGAAGCGCCACCGGCTGGGCCACCTACTGAGCATCGAGTAGCGGACGGCCCCGGCCTCGGCCCGCCAGGCGGGAACTCAAGCACAGGATGTGATCCGGATGGAGACCATCTACCAGGGACACGATGACGCCGCGGGATGCGCTTTCGCGGTCGTTGCCAGCCGCTACAACGAGTACATCACCCAGCGCCTCCTCGAAGGGGCGCTCGCCGTGCTCGCCGAGCAGGGCGCGAGGCGCGTGGACGTGGTCTGGGTCCCGGGCGCCCTCGAGATACCGCTTGCCTCGCAGCGCATGGCCGCGGCGCGAGACCCGGATGGGGAGCGCCTCTACGACGCCGTGATCTGCCTGGGTTGCGTGATCAAGGGAGAGACGGCGCACTTCGACATCGTCGCCAAAGAGGCCGCCGCGGGGATGGCCCGGGTCTCCCTGGACACCGGCGTCCCCGTCCTGAACGAGGTCCTCGCGGTGTACGACCCGGCCCACGCCACGGCGCGGGCGGGCGGGGCTCTCAACAGGGGCATCGAGGCCGCCCATGCCGCGATCCGGATGGCAACCCTGATGAAGGAGCTACCCGGAGGAGGATCGTGAGCGTCGTCATCTACGAGAACACGGACGTGCGCGCCACCGCGGGCCCGGACTCCTGCGGCGACGGCCTGGTGGTTGCCAACGGCAGGGTCATTGCCGTGGGCCGCGCCCGCGACCTCGCCGCCGCCTATCCGAGGGCGACCAGGGTCGACCTGCTCGGCCTGTGGCTCTTCCCAGGCCTCATCGATGCCCATATCCACCTCACGGGCTACGGCCTCGGGCTGCTGCAGGCCCGCGCCGGCCAGGCCTGGCGCACCGTGGCGCTGCTGCCGCGCCTCGGTCTGCTCGCGACCGCCGGCGATGAGCTGCCGCTCGCCGCCGCCACGGCCGTCGCCGAAACAGACC